>PXQZ01000087.1 GCA_003021755.1 Halobacteriales archaeon QH_8_67_36
ATTATAAATACGCGGCGTCCCACCGCACGGGCTTGCGGACGTTCCCGCAGTCCTCACACTCGATGCGGCCCATCGAGTCCATGGCGTTGGCGAGCGTGTTGCAGTTGCTACAGAAGTAGCCGTAGCGGGTATCGCCCTCTCGCTCGGTGAAGACGACGTGGAAGGGGGCTTTGGAGCCGCGTTCGTGGTTGTCGTGGGCGACGTAGACGGTGCGGTCCTCGGGCGCGTCGACGGCTTCCCGGCCCCACTGTTCGGACTCGGCGTAGATGTTCTCGACGTAGCTCTCGCCGTCTATCTCGACAGTGTCGGTGCCCACCTGCCGGAAGCCGCGGTCCCGGTAGAAGCTGTTGCCCTCGGTGTTCTCGGCCAGCACCCGCCCCCGGAGGTCGGTCGCGCCGAGCTGTTCCAGCTCCGTCCGGGTGGCGTCGAACAGTTCGCTGGCGATGCCTTCCCCGCGGTAGGCGGGGTCGACGTGGAGCCACAGTAGCGTGGCGGTGTTGGCCGCCGCGACGACGCTCTCGGAGAAGGCGACGACCTGGCCGGCCTCGTCGGTGACGAGGAGGAGTCGGTCGCCGTCGTCTTCGAGCAGTTCCGCGAGCCGGTCCTCACTGTACCACTCCTCGACGGCGCTGTTGATGGCGCCCGGTTCCAGCGAGTACGAGGCTTGCAGTGAGCGTCGTGCGACGTCCCGGATAGCGGGTCGGTCGGTCAGGCCGGCGCGTCGGTGTTCCATACGTCCACCTTACCACGGACGAGTATAAACGTACAGTCCAGGCGAGATGTCACGCGGCCGGTCGACGTTCAGTACCGATCTACACCTGATTGGACATATCGAAAGGAAACTCACGGTTGTGGACGCATCAGTCAGAAACGTTCATAGAATTGACTATCATGCATAGATAGGGAGCAGAATTGTCCGGACCAGCGGCACGTGTCTTGCTGGCCGACGCCTGCCGGCTGCCCGCCGAGATGGCCGCTCAGTGCCCGACGGCGCGACGCCGAACCGGACTGGTCCCTGCTCGTGATGGGCGCTCGCTCGACCGTGTCGTCACTCTCGGCACCGCCGTTTTCCGTACGTCCGTTCGGATTCGTGACCGCTAAGGGTGTCGTAACGCTAAAGAGCCGAACGGACCTTCGTATCCGTAAGATGACCATCGGAACCTATCGCCGGAGGTGTCGCTGTGGGCGTCGAGATTAGGGAGTCACCAGTCTCGGACGAGGCCTTCGACGCGATGCGGGAGTTCGTCCACGACTACCTGGCTGCCAGTGTCGAGAACGAGGACGAAGGCGGTCGGATGCGCTGGTACCCCTGGCACTCCGCGGAGTACCGGTTCAACCACATCCGCAACGTCGTCGACATCTCCACGACTATCGCCGAGCGCGAGGGTGCGAACGTCGACGTCACGCGGGTGGCGGCCCTCTTCCACGATATCGCGAAACTGGAGGCCGAACAGGACGTTCACGCCGAGGCCGGCGCTCGCATCGCGCGGGAGTATCTCATGGCCCACGGTGACTACCCGGAGTCGTTCGTCGAACAGGTGTGTCGCTCCGTCGAGGACCACTCCTACCAGGGTGACCTCTCGGACCTCTCGCTGGAGACCCGGTGTCTCATCGAGGCGGACGTCCTCGACAAGGTCGGTGCCAACGGGACGGCGCTGATGCTGTTACGGATGGGCTACGAATCGCGAACGCATATGGATGCTGCCGAGATGGTCGACCGGGTCATCGAACGGGGCGTCGACGCGAAAGAGCGCGTCGAGAGCGACACCGCCGAGTCGCTGGTCCACCAGCGGCTCAAGCGCACCCGCTGGTTCCAGGAGTGGCTGGAGACGGAGGTCGCCGAGATGGAGGCCGAGGACGGTCTCGACGACGTGGCGACCGGCATGGGCGACTCCTGAGAGGGTCGCTCAAACCGACTGCCAGAGGAAAAACAGCCCGAAGCCGGCCAGCAGCACCGCACTGAGCCACGCGACGACCGGTGCGAGGCGCTCGACGCGGCTCCGCGCGGCGACGATAGTTGCCGGGAACCCCATTATCCAGACCAGGACACCGCCGAACAGCCCCGCGAGCAGCCCCGGGTGACCGGTCCGAACGACGAACCGGTCGGCGACGGCGGGCCCGACGACCGGGAGCGGTGCGAGGACGTCGACCTGCCCGGGGTCGAGCAGTCCGACGCCGACGGTCAGCCAGAACAGCACCTGATACGGGTTGGTCAGCGCCAGTACGAACGCCTTCCGGAAGCCGTGGCTCTCGTCGGCAGCGGTCGCCTCGACCGAGGAGAGCGCCGTGGCGTCCCGTACCGCGCCGTAGGCGAAATACAGCATCAGGAGGCCGCCGACCGCGACCATCGCTCGCCGAACGGTCGGCGCGTTCCGGACGACGGTGACGGCGCCGGCCAGCGCGAGCAGGAAGAAACAGAGGTCGGCGACCATCGCGCCCAGGCCGGCCGCGAAGCCGGCCCACCATCCCCGGAGGGCGCTCTCCTCGGCGATGATGGCGTTCATCGGGCCCGGGGGCGCGGCGAGTGCGAGACCGAAGACGACACCGCCGACGACTGTCGTGAGCAGTGCGAGCGGGGCGAGCGTCTGGAGCGGATCGGGATGCATCTACTGTGGGTAAAAAACGGAGAGAGAAATACCGGCCGAGTTACAGCTTGCCGGCCTTCTGCAGCTTCATCAGGTCCTCGGTGTCGAGGGTTTCACCCTCCTTGAACTTCTGATAGATTTCCTCGGCCTCCTCGCGGGCGGCCTCCTGTTTCTCCTCGCGCTGGCTGCGCTCTTCCTGCTCCTCTTTCTTGTCGAGTTCGCGCAGGCGCTTCTGGACGCGGACGAAGTCCTCGTGGTGCTGGTCGGCGGCCTCCTGGGCCTCGACGAACTCCTCGTGTTTCTCGTCGGCCTCGTCACGGATCTCGTCGGCCTCCCGGTAGGCCTCGATCATCTCGTTGTGGTGTTTCTGGGCCTCGTCGGCCAGTTCCGTGACCTTCTGGTGGTGTTTCGAGGCTTCGGAGCGGACCTCCTCGGCCTCCTGTTTGAGCCCTTCGAGGTCGCCGCTCTGGTCGAGTTTCTCCTTCTTGCTCCGGAGCTTCTCGCGCTTGTCCTCGATTTTCTCGATGAGTTCTCTCTCGTCCTCGGCGGAGAGCACCTCGGTCTGCTGTTTGAACTCGAGGTCTTCGATCTCGTCTTTGAGTTCATCGACCGATCTGCCTTCATCGAGTTCGAGGTCGTTTTTGACCTTGTCGACCTTGTCGAACAGCTCGTTGGCCTCGGCGTTGAGCTCGTTGCGCTTGTCCTTGTGCTCTTGGACCTGCTCGTTGAGCTCGTCGCGTTCCTCGCGGTGTTCCTGGGCCTCGTCGACCTTCTCGCGAGTCTTCGCGTTCAGGTCGTCGCGGGCCGAGGCTCGCTCGGAAGCCATCTGGTTGAGCTCGTTGCGCCGGTCTCGCAGCTGACCGGCGAGCTTGATGAGCTCGCCTTTCGATTTGTTCTCGAGATCCTCTTCGGTTACTGCAACGTTTTTTGATTCGTCTATCGAGTCTGCCATTGGTGGAACCTCTATGCCATCACCGCCTTCGGACAGGCAGCATCGCGGCTATGGAGGGGCTGGCACCAATAACAAGGGTTCCCTCTCATGTTGGGCGCGGAGCGATACTGCCTGAACGCGAAAGCGTTCTGGTACCGACAACTACCGCAGGATAGGGTTTAAATATTGCGGTGCAACGGATGCCGTGGCGCCCTCTCACACACCCGTTTACGGGAGAGTGAAGGGTTCACACGGATTCGAGTCCTGTTATATATCGCCCTCGATGCGGTACTCGTTTTTTACGGCCCGGTTCCCGACGGCGGCGGCCAGTGTCAGTTCGTCGCCGGCGGCCAGCGTCAGTGAGCCGACCGTGACCCGGCCGAACGCGCCGATGACCTGTTCGGCCTGCTGGCGCTCGCCGTTGTGGTCCCACTCGACGGTGACCGTCGCTCCCGACGGGCGGTCGTGGCAGGCGACGATGTCGCTGTCCCCGGGCGTCGGATCCGAGAGGAACACCTGCGTGGGCTGGTAGCTGTCGGTCAGCGTCCCGTAGGCCGTCTTTTCGGTCCCGTCCTCGGTCAGTACGCCCGTGTCGGCGTCGGCCACGTCCCGGAGGCTGTCGAGGACGACCAGCCCGCTCCCGCGCCGGCGGAGCGCCCCGGCGACGGCCTGGACGACGTGGGCCTGATACGCCTGTGAGTCGGCGGCGTCACCGCCCACGCGGCCGTCATCGATCCCCGCGTCGACTTCGCTCCCGTCGGTCCCGAGCGAGCCGGCACCGAAGCCGGCGACCACGTCGCCGACGCCGTAGTGGTCACGGAGCCACGCGAGGTCCGCAACCGAGCCGTGGCGCCAGCCCGGGTACAGCGTGACGGCATCGGGGTCGATGCCCGGCGGGCCGACGACGGGGAACGTCGGGACCCCTTCGATCCGCTCGGCGACGGCCGCCGCGGGGGCTTCGTCGTAGTTGGCACGCCAGGCCCGGAAGCGATAGCGCAGGCGGTCGAGCATGCCCGACCCCAACCCGTCGGCGTAGGACCGGACCGGTTCGTCGTGGACCGCGATGCAGGCCAGACTCGGGTGGTGACCGATGGCGTCAGTGAACGACTCGGCCAGATCGCGGCCCCGGTCCATGTCGAAGCCGCCGGGGCCGGTGAGCGGGAGGTCCTGCCAGAGGAGGACGCCGTGCTCGTCACAGGCCTCGGCGACCGCCGGCGGGACGCCCTGTGCCCGGACCCGCACGAGGTTGGCGTTCGCCGCGACGGCCCGCTCGACGTCCTCGACCGTCGGGTCGAGCAGCGTCACGCCGCGGGCACGGACCGGTTCGCCGTTGACCGTGAGGCCGTCGTCGTAGCCGACCGAGCGCAGCCCCGTCGTCAGCGAGTACTCGGCGTCGCCCAGTTTCGCCCGGATCACGTACCGGGGCTGGCTCCCGTGGTCGTGGGGCCACCACAGCGAGGGGTCGCGCACGTCGATGGTGTGATCGACGGTGGCCAACCCGGCGTCGGTGTCGACGCGCGCCCGGTCCATCATCCCGCCGCCCCGGACCTCGCCGGTCGGTCTGACGGAGAACGTGAGCCGGTCGTCGAGTGGCTCGCTCGTCACTATCTCGGCCGTTACGTCCACGGCAGCCCCGTCCTCGGTGAGCCGCGGTTTCGCACGCATCGCGTGGACGTAGGGGTCCGGATACGTCTCCAGCGACGCGTCCCACCAGATGCCGGGCACGCAGCGCTCGGGCGGGAGCCGGTCGGTGTCGTGGAGGCCGCCAAAGCGGTCCTCGGGGGCTCGGCACTCGACCACGACGTGGCCGGCGTCGGGCAGACGGACCCGAAGCGGCGTCACGTAGCTGTCCGACTCGGCGAGCAGGTCGCCGTCACACCAGACACGTGCGTGAGCGTACGCTCCCCGGAGCACGAGCACCGCGTGGCCCTCCGCGCGGTTCGGGACCGTCGTCTCGTAGGCGACGGCCTCGACACCGGCGAACTGCGTCGGTCGACCCGGGACCGACACGCGCTCCCACGCCTCCGGGGACGGCATCTCGTCGTCCGGCGCGACCGCCGCGCCGCGCCACGAAAGTGACATACCATGTGGCCCGTCCCCCGAGAGCATATCCTTTACCCCCCACGCCGGCGCGACCGTCGGCCCGCCCGCTGTTAGTTTCACTTTCACTCCGGAGACGGCTCGGATTAAGGTAGCTTCGGGCCGATTTCTCTCGTATGATACAGGACCTCCGCGGTGAGAACACGTGTGACGCTGATGGCTGTGACCGGGCACTGACCGAGCCACAGTTGTTGTTCGACACCGACGGCGGCCGGCGAGCGGCCTACGAGTGTGCATGTGGCGCGGTGACAGTCACCGTCGTCCGACCCGAGTCGGCCCGCTGATACTGGTGGCTGTAACGAACTGAAGTATTTCGCTACCCCGGGGTGGCGAATATCTTTACGAACCTACAGCCACCAGTATGAAATACGGCCACCGGTAACTGGCGGGTATGGGACGCGAGGTCGTCATCGCCGCGCGCGGACACGAGAACGTCACGGCCGAACACGCGAGCACGCTCGAAGTCACCAGCGACGACTTCCTCACACCCGCCGGCGACTGCGTTCTGGGCGTCGAGGCCGACACCGTCCCGGCCGACCTCGACGACGCGTTCGTGACCGCCTGCCAGTCCGCCGACGCGGCCATCACCGCGACGCTGGAAGCCGACGGGCACACCGCCGTCGTCGAGGGGTCGGGCCATCCGAAACTCCCCTTCGAGAACGAGCGAGGCCACGTCCTGCGGACCAGCGACTACGTCGACGACCGGACGGTGATGGTCGGGGCCGACGCCGCCGCCGGCGACGTCGACCGCGACCTCGTAGCGGCGCTGGCCGACGGCGCGGACCTGACGCTGACGCTGGCCGTCGAGGCGTGACCGTCGTGGAGTGAAGATCACCGCGGGCAGCGCGACGAACTACAGGGTGGCGTCGACGGCCTCTTCGGAGTCCAGGCGGCGATTGTGAAGGACCTTGCCGGTCTGCCGGTCGAACAGATGAATCGCCTCCTCGGGGATGTGGGCGGCGAGTTCCTCGCCTTGCGAGACGTTCTGGAGGCCACCGACGGACGCGACGATGCTCGAGTCGGGATGGCCTGCGAAGTGGAGGTGGACGGTGTTCTCGTCGCCCATCGGTTCGACGACCTCGACGACAGCCTCGAAGTCGTGCTCGGCCGAAGCGACGTCCACCAGCGACACGTCCTCGGGGCGAATCCCGAAGACGAGTTCGGACGTGTCTCCGAGGTCGTCGACCATCCAATCCGAGAGCGGATAGGTGAACAACTCGGAGACGAGTTCGTCGCCTTCCCGATCGACGTCGAAGAAGTTCATCCCCGGTTCGCCGATGAAGTCGGCGACAAACCGGTTAGCGGGCGCGTGATAGCACTCCAGTGGCGAACTTATCTGCTGGAGTTCGCCCTCGTTCAGGATCGCGATTCGATCCCCCATCGTCATCGCCTCCGTCTGGTCGTGCGTGACGTACATCGTCGTCACGTCCAGTTCCTCCTGGAGGCGCTGTAGTTCCGTCCGCATCTGTGCGCGGAGCTTCGCGTCCAGGTTCGACAACGGTTCGTCCATGAGGAACACTTCGGGGTCGCGGACGATGGACCGGCCGAGCGCGACGCGCTGTTGCTGGCCGCCGGATAGCTCGTCGGGCCTGCGTTCCAAGAGATCGCCGATACCCATCGTCGAGGCGGTTTCTTCGACGCGAGCGCCGATCTCGTCGTCCGAGAGCCCCGTCGATTCCTCCAGCCCGAAACTCATGTTCTCCTGTACCGTCATGTGCGGGTAGAGGGCGTAGGACTGGAACACCATCGCGATGTCGCGATCCTGAGATTTGACGTCGTTGATAACGTCGTCCCCGAGTCTGATCGCGCCACTCGTGATGGATTCGAGACCCGCGACCATCCTGAGCGTGGTCGACTTTCCACACCCCGAGGGGCCCACTACCACGAGGAACTCCCCGTCTTCGATCGTGAGCGATACGTCGTCGACGGCGACTATCTCCTCGTCGCCGTCATGGAACACCTTCGTGATCGAGTCGAGTTCTAGTTCTGCCATCGTCTGATCTCCGTTGCCGGACTCTTGGTTAGTTCGCTCCGTTCTCCCGTCGCCCGTCTTGCGCCTACCGTCTCACAGTTCATGTCGCAAGTCCCTCCGAGAACTCTTCGCTGAACATCACGTACACCGCGATCGTGGGGAGTGCCGTGATGAGCGCACCCGCCATCTGGAGCGAGAAGTTCATTCCTTCCTGCGAGACGCCCAGCCCCGACAGGATCAACACCGCCGGCGCCGCGTCACTACTCGTCGACTGGATGAGGACGAGTGCGAACAGGAGATCGTTCCAGATCTGGGTAAACTGGTATATCAACACGACGGCGAACATCGGCGTCGACAACGGCAACACGATGCGTCTGTAGATTCGCCTGAGCGACGCCCCGTCCAGCCGTGCGGCCTCGATCATCTCTATGTTCATGTTCTTGTAGTACGAACGGAAAAGGATCGTACAGATCGGGATTCCGTACGCGATCGAAGTGATCATCAGCTCGACGAGGTCGGTGTAATCCCTGTCGACGCCGAGCAACCACAACGGCGTCAGTAGTCCCTCGATCTGTGCGTAGTTCGACCAGAAGCGAGTCACTGGCACGAGCACGGCCTGATAGGGGATGAAGATCCCGGCGACGAACAGCGCGAGGAACGTCGCCTTGTATCGCCGTTTCCAGTTCGCCTGGGTGAGCCCGTACGCCGCGACGCTCCCAATGAACGCCGAAATCACCGTCGCCGGGACGGCGTACAGTGCGCTGTTGAGCAACCCTCGGCTGAGCGTATCGAACGCTGCTATCCAGCTCGCCGTCGAGAACTCGCCGTAGATCGGCGGCGACATGGGGAGCGTCTCGATGACGCCGGTTCGCGTCTTCAGGGACGTCACGAGCCCCGCCTCGATCGGCGCGAGGTAGAACGCCACTATCCCGAGGAGTACCGCGTACAGACCCAGTCTATGGTAATCGAACCGCTTGCGGAGTCGAGGCAGTCGACCACCGTCTGCGGTCCCTTTGGATCGTTCGTCGTTGGAATCGTCTTTGAGGTCGGGTTTCGTCACAGGTTGTCCCTCCGGAACTGGTAGATCAGGTACGGCCCGATGATGAGCAGTGCCATCACGAACAGAATGATCGCGATGGTCGACCCGTACGCCCAGTTCGTGTTCTGATACGCCTCTCGCACCATCAACGTAGCGAGGATGTCGGTGCCCGCTGGCGGTCGGTAGCCCGAAACGAGCGCGTACAGGAAGTCGAACGCCTTGAGTGCAAACACCATCAGTACCACGGACGCGCTGATCGTCGCTCCCTTCAGTTGGGGGATGATCACTCGCCAGTACATCTTCACCGTCGACGCACCGTCCACCATCGCAGCCTCGTAGTTGTCGTCCGGAATCGCGCGGAGGCCGGCGAGGTAGACGACCATCGCGTACCCCGAGAACTGCCACGTCAGCGCGAAGATGACCGCCCAGAGGACGATAGACTGGTTACCGAGCCAGTCGATCGGGCCGAGCCCGATCGTCCCGAGGACGATGTTGACGACACCGTTGTCGTAGTTGTACATCCACAGCCAGAACTGGGCCGTAACGACGAACGAGAGACTCATCGGGAGCAAGTAGATCGTCCGGAACGTGTTCTCGAACCGGATTCCTCGGTCGACGAGGAGGGCGAGCAAGAGCCCGACGACGAGCGTCGTGAGCGTAAACCCGATGACAAGGACGAACGTGTTGATGCTCGCGTTGATGACGTTCGAGTCGTTGAACGCTCGCACGTACATCTCGAAGTCGAGGTTCGAATAGTCGGGGCCTGCGAGCCCGAACCCTTCGTAGTCCGTCAGCGAGATGACGAGGTTCCAGAGGATCGCGCCGTAGACGAACAGCGCCATGAGGAGGAACGCCGGGAACCAGAACGGCGCCGACTCCACGAAGTCCTCGCCGAACCGACGATCGAGTGCGCGTCTGGTTCGGCCGACGACGCCCGGTTTCTCGCGACCTGCACGAGCGACGCCGCCGTCCGCTCTCGTCTCGTCGGACCGGTCGGTGGATTCGTCGTCCGATTTGCGCCTCGCAAATATGTCGCGCATTGGGGCTTGGATCCTCTGCTACACTGCGTCGATGAACCCCTGTGCCGCCGCTTCGGAGTCGTAGGGTCCAGTGAAGTGGTTGCTGATGGCGTCGTTCAGCGCGGACATCCTGTCGGAGGTGACCGCCAACCCATGCTGGAGGCTCGGGGGTCGGTTGTCGACCTCCGCGAAGTCCTCCGCCACGTCCTGGAGGTACGGCCCGAACTCGTCCATACTGACGTCGGTTCGGGTCGGAATCGCACCCTTGTTCTTGCCGTAGGCGATCTGTGCTTTCGGCTTCCCGACGAACTCGAGCCACGTCTTGGACAGTTCCGGCGTCGGGTTCTGGGCCGGGAAGAGCCACGAGTTGAAGTGGAGGCAGTACATGTTCTCCGTTCCCGGGAACGCGACGGCACCCCAGTCCTCCTCGTAATTGAAGTTATCGGCGTTCCGGAACGCACCTGCGGCCCAGTTCCCCTGATGGATGAACGCCGCATCACCGTTGATGATGTTGCTGTTCGAGGCCGTCAGGTCGACGGAGGAGGCGTCGTCACCGATGTAGTTCTCGAGGATCTCTGCCATCGTCTCGAAGGCGGACTGGACAGCGTTCTGGTCGCCATTGCCCTCGATGAAGTCCATGTACGCCTGGTGCCCCTCCTGGCCCTGCATGACCGCAGCCCACAGCTGCGTGACGGTCCAGGTGCCGTTCATCGCCTGGGTCATCGGTGTCTTGTCCGTCTCGGTTGCGACCGCATCGAGCGCGTCGATGAGCGCGTCGAGGCCATCGATCCCTGTCGGGTCGACGCCCGCTTCCTCGACGGCTTCGACGTTGTAGAACAGGTTGTTCAGTCGGTGCGAAGCCATCGGTGTAGCGCGGTACGTGCCGCCCTGCTTGTGGAGTTCGACGGCCTCGTCGACGTGTGAGTCCCCGAAGTCGTTGTCCGCCCAGACGTCGTCGACGTCTCCGAGAGCGTTCTCGTACTTCACGAGGTTCTTGCCCGGCCAGTTGGCGAACGCACTCGGCGGGTCGTTGTTGCTGAGCCGGTTGGCAACGACGGTGTCGAGGTTCTGGTTGCCACCGCCCCCGATCGGTTCGAGGTCGAGTTCGATGTCCGAGTGTTCCTCCCGGAAGGCGTCGAAGAGCGCTTCCGCAGCGATGGCACCGTCGCCGCCGGTGAACGCGTGCATCAAGTTCAGTTTCCTACCCCCGTCGTCGAGACCGAGGCCGTTACATCCCGCTACGCTTGCCGCGGCCGCGGCAGCCGAAGCCTGCACAAACCGTCGCCGGGAGACCGAATCCTTGTTTCGTGTCATCACAACGTATATAACTGAAACATATATAAGTAACTTGCCCCGGCTACAATTACATATTATTTAGGGCGTTATACTCATGGCGTTTTAATACTGCCATCACAATAGGTAACGTCCGGCACGGCCGAATCGATACGCCTACGTCGCTCCCCGCGTTCAACTTCCAGCATGCTCGCGGGCGCGTACCAAACGGTCTCGTATCCGATCGCCGGCGACCGAGGGGAACGACCGGTCCTCGCCGGCTGGATACTCGTCCTCGCGAGCTTCTTCGTCCCAGTCCTCCCATTGGTTCCCCTCGTTGGATATCTCGTCCGAGTACTCGTCAGTAGCGCAGCGGCGGAATCGGGGACCCCGGCGTTCGTCCGGGACGGTATCGGCCTCGTCCGCGTTGGCGTCGGCGCGACGATGATTTTCATCGTGTACGCCGCGATTCCACTCGGCGTACTTCTGGTGACCATCTACGGGTTGATCGAGTCGCCACGGGTTCCAGAGAACTTGGTCGAAACGATCGCGTTCTTCACGGGCACGACGGTCGCGGCAGTCCTCTCATTATTGTCGTCGTACCTCGTTCCCCTTGCGGTGACTGCATACGGTCGAGAGCGACGACTTCGAGCAGCGTTCGCGCCGGCGAGGATCCGGCCGCTCGCCCGTTCCCGTGAGGTGTTCGTCGCATGGGCCGTCGCCGTTGTCGTGACGACCGTCGGCCTAGCGCTTTCGCTCGAACTGCTCTCCTTGTCTCGACTTGGCTCGGTCCTCGCCGCCCTCGTCGTCGTCTACGCCTCGATTCTCGCCGTTCACCGCCTCGGCGTCGGAATCGCACGCGCCGAACGATGAGGGGTGGCCGGTGGCTTCGGCTATTGGATAGCGTCCTCGTCGGTCGAACCGTTCTTGCCGCTCAAGACCGAACTTTCGGTGATGAGCGACGACCCGACTGCGGATGCGACCGACCCGGAACCGGACGCGAACATCTCGGGCGGTGGCGAGGCGGCGACGTTCGACCCGTCGACCACGGAGACGCGCGCGGACGTCGTCGTCAACCGCCTCGGAGAGCTGTACTGGCAGAAGGCCTACGGCGGCCAGGACGGCTTCGAGTGCCTCGTCCGGACGATCCTCAGCCAGAACACGAGCGACGTCGCGAGCCAGCCGGCCCACGACGCACTGATGGCGGCATATGGCCCAGCGGACTCGCTCGCCGAGGCGCTCGTGGACGTCCCCCGCGACGAACTCGCGGAAACCATCTCCGGCGCCGGCCTGTACAACCAGAAGGCCGAGAGCATCCAACGCGGCGCCAAATGGGTGCTCCGTGAGTTCGGGTCGACGACGGCGTTCGACGAGTACGTCCGCGACGGCGACCCCGGCGAGGTCAGGGAGACGCTGCTCGATCTAAAGGGCGTCGGGCCCAAAACCGCCGACTGCGTCCTCCTGTTTGCGGGCGGCCGCGGTGGCGTCTTTCCCGTCGACACGCACGTCCACCGCATCGCCCGCCGCATGGGACTGGCGCCGGCCGACGCCGACCACGAGACGGTCCGGGAGTCCCTCGAACGGGCGGTTCCCGCCGAGAAGTGCGGCTTCGGCCACACCGCGATGATACAGTTCGGCCGCGAGTACTGCTCGGCCCGCAAACCGGCCTGTCTGGACGACCCGGACGCGTGCCCGCTGGCCGACCGCTGTGACCAGGTCGGCGTCTACCCCGGGAGCGGCGAGGTCGTCGACCCGTCGGACGCGGACTGACTGTCATATTGGCGGCTGTAAGTTCGTAAAGATATTCGCCACCCCGGGGTGGCGAATTACTTCATGCGGTCGGTTGTAGATTATTTCCGGCGAACGTCGACCCCGGGGTCGACTTTGACCGGTAAATTGCTACAATTGACCGTATCAGTTTGTTACAGCCACCAGTATCAGCATTACTCCCGGTGGCCCCACCGCTCGCCGTCGTCGGCGTAGCGCGCCGAGACGATGCGGTTGAACTGGTCGTCCGACAGCGAGATATCCGTCGCGCCGACGTTCTCGTCTAACTGGTCGACAGTGCGGGCGCCGACGATGGGCACACAGGTGATGTCGGGCTGTTCGATGAGCCAGCGCAGCGCCACCTGTGGTGGCGTCGCGTCCAGTTCGTCCGCCACGGTCTTGATTTCGTCCAGAACGTGCCAGCCACGCTCGGAGAGGTAGAAGTCGTCGAAGCGGTCCGACAGCGACCCCCGGGCGCCATCCGGCCCCTCGAACTTCGTCGGGTCGTCGTCGTCCGTGCGCTCGTACTTCCCGGTGAGGAAGCCGCCCGCGAGCGGGGAGTAGGGACAGACTGCCATGTCCTGGTCGGCGGCGACGTCGAGGTAGTCCGCGGCCATCGTCGACGCGCCCAGATAGTGAACCGTTCCCTCGCGGACGAGGTCGTTCAGCGTCCGCAACGTTTCGACAACGTTGCTCTCCTCGTCCCAGCGGTGGATGTAGTAGAGGTCGAGATAGTCCGTATCCAGTCGGTCCAGCGTTCCCGCTATCTGGGCGCGGATGTGCTTGCGGCCCAGGCCGGAGTCGTTGGGACCGGGCTCGCCCCAGCCGTCGAAGGGGAAGTACACCTTCGAGGCGATGACGACGTCCTCGCGGTCGCGGTCGTCGAGCCACTCGCCGATGTAGCGCTCGGACTTTCCGTTGGGCGTCCCGTAGACGTTCGCCGTGTCGAAGAAGTTGATGCCGCGCTCCCAGGCCGCGTCCAGCAGTTCGTGGGCCTGCTCGCGGTCCGTCTCGACGACGCCGCCGGTCTCTCGGCCGAATCGCCACGTGCCATAACAGAGCTGTGACACCGTCGTTCCGGTGGAGCCGAGTCGTGTGTACTCCATAGCCACGGTCAGACGGTCGACGGCTAAAAGCACTGGTGGAGCCGGCAATCCCACAGTCGTCGTACCGAACTGCGGTGGCCTCGCCAGCGTCCTGTCGCTGGCGAACGGGGGAAGGCAGGCTGTCACGCGAAGCGTCCCGCTCGTCCGTGGCGAGCGGTTTCACGGGCATCGAGGTCGAGGACCGAGATTCCCGCGTTTTTCCACAAGTTTTTGCAACGGGGGGCTCCCCGCAGTCGTTCGAAAGGCGCTACATGAAACGGAACGTCTCCAGGTTCTCGGGCGTGAACGTCCGGAG
>PXQZ01000088.1 GCA_003021755.1 Halobacteriales archaeon QH_8_67_36
GGCCGCCGACTCCAGGTCCGCGGTCTGGAGCTCCTCGGCGGTCGCGGTCGTCACGCTTGCGTGCGCGCGATCGTATATGACCTTGCTCCCGCGTGGGGGACGCCCCTGTTCCAGATAGTACGTGCCCTGTCGTCGCTCGGGCGAATCGTCCCAGACGACATCGACCGAGACGCCGTGGCTCCGGAGTTCGCCGGCGACCTTCCGACCGATGGGCGAGTCCGGGAGCTTCGACAACCAGGTGCTGTCCAGCCCCAGTCGTTGTGCGGCGACGGCGACGTTCGACTCGGCACCGGCGACGTCAACGTTGTACTGGTCTGCGACTTCGAGACGCGCCTCGTTGGGAGGTGAGAGCCGGAGCATGGTCTCGCCGAACGTAACCAGGTCAGCCATACCCCGTCATCGTCTCCGGGCAGATATAAATCCCGCCGAACGCCGACTGCGACCCCGGGCGAGGGGTCGTGGCGTCGAAGCGCGAAATCGGATCGTCTCGTGTGACGCAAGTCGAGAGTCGGAGTTTGGTATAGCAGTATACAGTTTATCTGTCGTAACTCGACCGCGATCGTTACCGCCTGTTCGACATGTATAACTCCGATCTGTGAACTGATAGCACGGTCAGACAGTGTTCTTCGGGCATGCCGATAGCCAGTATCGCTGTGAGAGCAGATCAAGCCGGCAGTGACGTCATCTGATGGGCGAGCCCAGTCGGGAAAACCGCAGGCATCGTGGGCCGATCGACTCAATGGCAGACCACGTCCCATCGGCGACGTAACTCACCCCAGCAAAAGCAGGTATCGTAACAAGCGTCCATCAAACAGTTCGTTCCTCGGAGCGAAGTCGAGGACGGAACGGAGAGAACCGCGTGTCGTAGGTGAGAGCCCGATACCGAGTGCATATCGGTGCCAGGAATCACAACGCCGACGGCGGCCGGACAGCGGGTACAGTCGTGGCGGCAACACGACTGTAGCAAACACAACAGCAACCCGCCGCATCGAGCGGGCAGAGGGAATCCCATGACAGTCATTGATTCGAGGTGTAGACCTCGGGAAATCGCGTTCAGTGCTCGACAAAATACAGCACTGACAGTCATCCGGGGTCGCGACGACACCGGACACACGAGTGGGAACAGACACCGGAGGAACGCATCCCTGGTGATAGCAGCACCGAACCGTGGCCACTCTGTACTGGCGCCTTGAGTCACGTGAGAGTAGAGACGTTGTGTCACGACCAGTGATGAACGGCCGCGAGTGTCGACTGAGACAACCTGCCGACAGTAGCCCAGTCGATTAGCCCCGGAGCCGCGGTCGGTCTGCAAGTTGGGGCAATGCTCCAAAGACATTCCTATCGACGATTCACTTTCCGGGCAAACGACCCGAGTGAGCGAGTGGTCTGGACGCGAACCCCCCAGTCCAAAGGTGCAACCCATTACCGAGAAATAGACCGGTTTTAGATTTGTAAATGTGTCACTACCCGTTGCTGATATTGATGAGTAACGGCGGGAATCGGCCACTATTATAGTTCTACGTGCACAAATAAGTACATTTATCCGGTACGGTAGCACTAGATTGAAGTGGTGCCGGAGAGAGTCCCGGATATGGCAGCCGACGGCGACGAACGAACCTCGGTCAGAACCTACGTCCCCGGATATCAGAAGGAGCGCTGGGCGTCCCACGCCGAGGAACTCGACATGAGCCAGAGCGAGTTCGTCAGAACGATGGTGCAGGCGGGCCGGAGCGGGTTCGAGCCGCCGGAGGACGAATCGTCCGAGGATTCGGCGAGCGCCAATAACGAAGAACGCCCTTCTCCGGACGCTAACCCTGGGGGTAACGGCCTGGAAGACCGGGTTGTCGAGACTCTGGCCGACGGCGACCACTACGACTGGGACGACCTACTGGCCGCACTCACCGACGACATCGAGCAACGCCTGGATGAGACGCTCCAGGAGCTCCAGTCCGAGGGCCGGGTCCGCTACAGCGGGCGCCACGGGGGGTATGTACTGGACGAATGAGTTCGGACACCGCGGCGCCCGAAGCTGACGAAGACCCCATCGGTTACTTCCTCGACGACGTGACCTACCACGGGAAAAGCGAACGGACGCAGGCGTTCTACGAACGCGTGTTGCGGGACTTCCAGGACTTCCTACAGGAGGGCGGTCGACTGACGCCGGTCGCGACGGCGTCTCACAGGGACTGTATGGCCTACGTCCACGGCCTGCGCGGCCACCACAGCGAGAGCACCGTCGCGACTTACGCCTCCTACCTGCACCGGTTTTTCGCCTACATGACGCAGGTCGGAACCTTCGAATCGAACCCGATGGCACTCGTGATGGAGGAGATGGACGAGTCCATCAACACCGACCCGACGCGCCGCGAAATCAGCGTCCCGGAGATGCGCGCGTTCGTCGGAACGGTCGCCCATCCGCTGGAGCGAGCAGTCGTGCTCACGCTGTTGAAGACCGGGATGCGAGCCGGTGAACTGTGCAATCTTGACCTCCGGGACCTGCACCTGACCGAACCCGGACCTCGCCCAGACGTGGCCGTTCGCGCCGCCCTCGACGGGCGGCCGGACTCGCTGTACGTCCCCGCCGAACACAGTCGCGGCGCGGTGACCAACGGGGAAGAACGGTCGGCCTCGAACAAACGGAAGCGCGACACGACGATACCAATCGATGGCGAACTCGCCCGAACACTGCGGTGCTGGCTGGCGATTCGGCCGGACGTGCGGTCCGACGCGGAGCCGCTGTTCGTCTCGACGGGCGGAAATTGGGGTCAGCGGCTCACGCCCGATATGGTCCACCACCTCGTCGAGCGACACGCCCGCGACCACGGCTGGTACCGCGACGGCGGCGGGACGGAGGAGAACGTCACCCCTCACTATTTCAGGCATTTTTTCACGACTCATCTGCGGGACCGGACGGGTGACCGCGGCGTCGTCAAGTATCTGCGAGGCGACGTGGCACAGGACGTCATCGACACCTACACCCACGAGTGGGGGAGCCGCGTCCGGGAGAGCTACGAAGCGAACATATACTCGCTTTTGTGAACTGCCCCGCTATTCTTAGTTTTCGAGGCGGTCGATGACAGTCACGTAAACCACATAGCGCTATACCAAAACACGAAGGAAGTTACTTGAAGACGTTCACTCGGACCGCCGGTAACGGTGGCTATGTACCGCCGTCGACTCCTCTCGTCGGGTCGCTGGCCGCCGGCAGCGGCTGTCGCGGCTCCGGAAACGGTGCTCACTGGACGGTGACGTCGAGTGGCTGGCCGCGTCCATGTCGGTTCTGTACATCGTCCGCTCGGGGAAATGCGTGTAATCGAGGTTTTGGGGGGTGAGGTCTGAGCGGTCGTCGTTCGTGTCTCCACGACAACCGGTCGCACGGAGGGTAAATGGTTTGTCCCGAAGCACTCGATGACGGTGCCTCGGTCCAGCGTCGCCGCTCAGGCCGAGATGACGACCCACGCCAGCACTACGGCCGCCGCCCCGAGGACGGTGGAGCCGACGGCGTGGGTTCGAAGTTCGTCCAGCAGGTCGTGAGAGTGCTCGTGGAGCGAACACACCTCGTCGATTTCGCTGCCGGCCTCGCAGTTCGGGAGGAAGTCCAGCGCGACGTGGAGGAAGATGCCGGCGGCGAAGCCGAAGACGACGGCGTTGACCGCGGGGTCCGCCGGGACCGGAGCGAGCGCCATCGGGAGTGCGGTCAGGCCGACACCGGCTGCCGGGAGCAGTAGGGCGGTCGCGGTACGGTCGTTCCTGACGAGTCGACGGGCGGCGGCGTAGCCCGCCGGACCCTTGTGGGAGACGATAGCTAGGCCGAGCAACAGTCCCAGCGTCGGCATCGAGGCGTACACCAGTCCGATGATGAGCCCGGCCGACAGCGCGTGGGCGGCGATGGCCGTCGTCGTCGTGTCGAAACCAGTGTCGACGTGGGTCAGCCGGTGGCCGATGGTGTGGGTGCCGTAGCCGGCGACGATACCCGCGGCGATGCCGATGCCGCCGAGGCGGGGGGTCCCGGCGGCCGTGCCCAGCCCCATCGCCTGCGGGACGAGGAACATCGCGGCCGAGGTGACCATCGCGCCGCTCGCGAGCCCGTACCCCCACACGAGTCGGTACGGGCTCGTCTCCGTCGCGCGGGCGCCCAGCCAGGCGCCCAATCCCATTGCCGCGAAAGCGACCCACGAGATGACCAGCACCTTCCCGGCGCCCTCGGTGACGGCAACGCCCGACAGCGCGAGCAGTGCGACGACGCTCGCGAGACCGAGTGGGGAGAACTCCCCCAACTTATTAAAAATAGACTGATTGTTAACAGCCACTAATTGATGTAACCCGGGTGTTAGTAATAAATCCGTCGGTCCTACCGGGTCGCTTTGCGGTAGTCCCCCCAGTCCAGGACCGCTCCGTCAAGGTCCTCGGCGGGAGGGTCCGTTAATGCCCAGCGGACCATCCCGGCCACGTCAGCGGGGTCGCGCCCGCCCTCGCCGGAGAGCTCCGTCTCGACGTTGCCGGGGTCGACCGCGCCCACGGTGACGTCGAGGTCGGCCGCGAAGCCCCGCACAAGCGCCTCCGCCGCGGCCTTCGAGACGGCGTAGGAACCGTACCCCGGCAACCCCTTCTGGGCGACGGCACCCGTGGGAACGACCACCCGGGCGTCCCCGGTGAGGTGGGGGACCGCCTCGCGTACCGTGGCGAAGACGCCCCGGGCGTTCGTGCGGAGGTGATCGTCGAAGGCGGCGTAGGACTCCTCGGGCAGCGGGGTCTCACCTGCGGTCCCGTGGTAGACGCCAGCGCTGGCGACGACGCCGTCGATGGCCCCGCCGGCGCGGGTCGCCCGCTCCATGAGGTGTTCGATGTCGAGTTCGTCGCGCACGTCCGCACGGACCGCAGTGACCGTCCCGCCGTCCGCTGTGATGTCCTCGGCCACCGCGTCGAGTTCGTCCGCGTCGCGGGCACAGATGACCGCGCGCCCGCCTGCCGACACGACCACTCGCGCGACCTGTTCGCCGATACCTCGACTTGCACCTGTCACGACGACTGTCGTCCCGTCCATACCCCGTGTACGGGTTCGAGCCCCATCGCCGTTGGCCCACCGAGGACAGCCCACCACAGTGTGTCAGTCTCCCACACCGACCCAGTTTGGCGCGGCTTTATTGTCGCTCCGGACCCGAGAGAGCAGCAATGAGTGACCTGTCCGGAGACGAGGTTGTCGTGGTGGGCGGTGGGTTCGGGGGCCTCTCCGCCGCCTGTTATCTGGCCGACGCCGGCGCCGACGTGCGAGTCGTCGAGAAAAACGAGCAGGTCGGGGGGCGGGCCTCCCGGCTTGAGGCGGAGGGGTTCAAATTCGATATGGGGCCATCGTGGTATCTGATGCCCGACGTCTTCGAGCGCTTCTTCGCGTACTTCGGCAAGGAGCCCGGCGACTACTACGACCTCGAACGGCTGGACCCCCACTACCGTATCTTCTTCAAGGACGGCGACCGACTCGACGTGACCGGGAACGACGAGGAGATGCGAGAGAAGTTCGAGTCGTACGAACCCGGCGCGAGCGAGGCCTTCGAGGAGTACCTCGAGACCAGCGAGAGCCACTACGAGACGGCGATGGAGAAGTTCGTCTACGAGGACCGCTCGCGGCTGCGTGACTGGGTCGACCTGGACGTGATGACCGCCGCGCCCATCGGCCTGCAGTTGCTGGGGTCGATGCAGGGCCACGTCGAGGACTACTTCCAGCACCCGAAGCTCCAGCAGATAATGCAGTACACGCTGGTGTTCCTCGGCGGCTCTCCGAAAAACACGCCGGCGCTGTACAACATGATGAGCCACGTCGATTTCAACCTCGGCGTCTACTACCCCGAGGGCGGCATCGGCGCCGTCGTCGACGGGCTCGTCGAACTCGGCGAGTCGATGGGCGTCACCTACCGGACCGACAGCGAGGTGACCGAGATCTCTCGGCGGAAGGAGGGCTTCCTCGTCGAGACGATCAACGGCGAGACGTACAACCCCGGCCAGGTCGTCGTCAACGCCGACTACGGCCACGCCGAACGGGAACTCCTGCCCGACCACGAGCGCCAGTACGACGACGATTACTGGGAGAAGAAGACCTACGCGCCCTCCGCGTTCCTCATGTATCTGGGCGTCGAGGGTGACGTGGACCCGCTGGAACACCACACGCTCGTGCTCCCGACCGACTGGGAGCCCCACTTCGACGACATCTTCGAGGAGCCCGGCTGGCCCGACGAGCCCGCCTACTATCTCTGTGTACCCAGCGAAACCGACCCCTCCGTCGCGCCGGAGGGCCACTCGAACCTCTTCGTGCTGGTGCCCATCGCGTCGGGACTGCACGACGGGGACGCCGTCCGCGAGGAGTACCGCGAGAAGATACTGGCCGATATCGCCGACAACACCGGCGTCGACCTGCGCGACCGCATCGTTTACGAGAAGCAGTTCGCCGTCTCGGACTTCGGCGAGCGGTACAACGCCACGGAGGGGACGGCGCTGGGGCTGGCTCACACGCTGCGCCAGACCGCGCTGCTCCGCCCGAACAACCGCTCCTCGGCCGTCGACGGGCTCTACTTCACTGGCTCGTTCACCACGCCAGGCGTCGGCGTCCCGATGTGTCTCATCAGCGGCGAACACACTGCCAAGCGACTCATCGACGACAGCGAATGAGCACCGTAACGGACCGTCTCAGTAACGTGCTGCCGGGCGAGGAGAGCCGGCCGGGCTACCTGTTCTGGCTCTCCCGGCCCCGCTTCTGGCTCTACCAGGGCGGTCCCGTCGTCGTCGCGGTGACCTACGCCGCCGACGGCCCCGGAGAACTGTTCTCTCCGCTCGCCGTCGCCCTGTTTCTGTACTTCACTGTCCCGGCGAACGCCTTTCTCTACGGCGTCAACGATATCTTCGACCGGGATATCGACGCGGTCAACCCCAAGAAGGACGAGGGCCGCGAGGTCAGCTACCGCGGCGACCGCGCCGTTGTCGCAGCCATCGCCGTCTCGGGGCTGCTCGCCGCCGGCTTCCTCCCGTGGCTCCCGCCGCTCGGCGTCGTCGCACTGCTCGCCTGGACCGCGCTCTCGATCGAGTACTCCGCTCCGCCGCTGCGGTTCAAAACGACGCCGTTTTTCGACTCGCTATCGAACGGTCTCTACATCCTGCCGGGCGTCGTCGCCTACGCCGCCGTTGAGGGGGTCGCGCCGCCAGCGACCGCCGTCGCCGGCGCGTGGCTCTGGACGATGGGGATGCACACTTTCTCGGCGATTCCGGACATCGAACCGGACCGCGAGGCCGGCATCGAGACGACGGCGACCGTTCTCGGCGAGTCGAACACCTACTACTACTGCGTGATGTGCTGGCTGACGGCGGCCTTTGTCTTCACGTACACGCACTGGGTGTTCGGCGCCCTGCTGCTCGTCTATCCCGGCCTCGTCTTCGGTATCCTCGCCGTCGGCGTTGACGTCGACGAGGCCTACTGGTGGTATCCAGCTATCAACTCTCTCGTCGGGATGGTCTTCACCCTCGTCGGCCTGTGGGTGATGCTGTATGGCTGACGGCCGCGACTGGTCCCTGCCGCGGAACCGCCAGACGGCGACCGAACAGCTCGATGCACTGGTCCGCGAACACCGCTTTACCATCGCGGTGGTCTTCCCCGTCGTCGGCGCCGTGACGCTGCTGGCCAGCGGCGAGGGACTGCTCCCGCCGCCGCTCGCGTTCAACCCCCTCTTCGTCCTCTTTGGCACGCTGGTCATGCGCCTCCCGCTGCTCGCCGGCGTCGCGCCGCTGCTGGACCGCAAGGCGACGCTCGCGCTGGCGACGCTGACGCTGTACTCCTACGCTATCGAACTCGTCGGGGTTCGGACCGGGTGGCCCTACGGCGAGTTCGCCTACGGCGTGGACCTCGGGCCGATGCTGCTGGGCGAGGTGCCCCTTGGCCTGCCGGTCTTTTTCTTCCCGCTCGTATTGAACGCCTATCTGCTCGTGCTCCTGTTGCTCGGTGACCGGGCCGGGACGACGCCGCTGCGCCTGGTGGCGACGCTCGCGACGGTCATCCTCGTGGACCTCGTGCTGGACCCCGGTGCCGTCGCCATCGGTTTCTGGGTGTACGAGTCCGGCGGGTTCTACGGGGTCCCGTGGTCGAACTATCTGGGATGGCTGCTATCGGGCGCCGTGGCGGTCCTCTGTTTCGACCTCGGCTTCGACCGCGCCGGCCTGCGCCGCCGGCTCGCGGCGCGTGAGTTCATGCTCGATGACCTCGTGAGCTTCGTCCTGTTGTGGGGCGGTATCAACCTCTTCTACGGCAACTTGCTCCCCATCGCGCTGGCCGCGCTGCTGGGGGCAGGGCTGTTGAAGACCGAACGGTTCGACTTCGACCTCTCGGAGACGCGGCTGGGCCGTGCCGTCCGGCGGTAAACGCAGTTTCCGGGACCCGCGCGGTTATGCGACTCGCCGACCAATTCCCCCCAGTGGCATCCCTCTTTACCCCCCTGACGCTCCGAGAGACGACGATACCCAACCGGGTTATGGTCTCGCCGATGTGTCAGTACTCCTGTGAGTCCCGCGACGGCATCGCGACCGACTGGCACCGGACCCATCTGACCGCCCGCGCTGTCGGCGGCGCCGGCGTGGTTATGACCGAGGCCACCGCTGTCGAGGGACGTGGGCGCATCTCTCCCGAGGACCTCGGCATCTGGAACGACGCACAGGCGACGGCGCTGGAACCAATCACCGAGTTCGTCCGCGACCAGGGCAGCGTCCCCGGTATCCAGCTGGCCCACGCCGGCCGGAAGGCGTCGACGAGCCGACCGTGGGAGGGCCACGACCCGCTGGGCGTCGATGACGGCGGCTGGGAGGTCGTCGGTCCGAGCGGCGAGCCCTGGCCCTACGAGGACGAGGCCCCGCCGACGCGGAAGCTCTCGACGGGCGACATCGCGTCCATCGTCGAGAGCTTCCGCGAGGCGGCCGAGCGCGCGCTCGACGCCGGCTTCGAGGTCGCCGAGGTCCACGCCGCCCACGGCTACCTCCTCCACGAGTTCCTCTCGCCCGTAACCAACCACCGGGACGACGAGTACGGCGGCGACTTCGATGGCCGGAGCCGCCTCGTCCGCGAGGTCACGGCCGCGGTCCGCGAGGTCTGGCCCGAGGAGAAGCCGGTCTTCGTACGTATCTCCGCGACCGATTGGCTCCCAGGCCGCGACTCCTGGACCGTCGACGATTCGGTGCGACTATCCGACGAACTCGCCGAGGTGGGGGCGGACCTCATCGACGTCAGCGGCGGCGGCATCCACCCCGAGTCGCGGCCGTCGAACGCGGGGCCGAACTATCAACTCCCCTACGCTGAGCGAATCCGCACCGAGAGCGACTCGAACGTCGCCGTTGGCGCCGTCGGCGGCATCACCACGCCAGAACAGGCCGAGGCCATCGTCGCCAACGAGCGGGCGGACCTTGCCATCGTCGGCCGCGAGCATCTGCGGGACCCCTACTTCGCGATGCACGCCGCACAGGCGTTGGACGCGACCGACGACATCGAGGGACCGCCACAGTATCAGCGCGCGTTCGGGTTCTGATACGGGCTGTCAGGAAACAGCGACAGCGACCTCGTACGTCCGGTTATCGTCGCGCACGTACCAGTACTCGACGAACGGGTCCCGGGAAACGTCCGACGGGATATCGATTGGCTCGGTGGTGTTTCTCGCTCGCTCGAAGAGGTCCCGCTGGGCCGGCGTGAGCGCACCGACCGCGACCGTCTCGTTCGCCGAGGCGGTCCCGTCGGCGGACCGCACGATGAGGGTAGCCGTGCTGTCGGTAGCGGTCTGGTCGGTGAGGGTGACGGCGGCTCCCCCGCCGACGACGAGAAGGGCCAGCAGACAGCCAGCGAGGAGCCACGAACCGCAGTCCATGTCAGCGGGTCGACAGCCAGTAGCAAAGGCTTTGTGCGCGAATCGGTGGAAGCGTTTTGTTGATCGACAGCGACGGCAAACAGCCAGAAAGCCCCGGCTGACTCCAGTCGGGGGTGGTTCGAGAGAGCGTCGCTCTCTCGAACGACAGCGAGCCGCGGGTCGCGAGGGAGACGGTCCCTCGTCTTGGCGAGCGGGCCTGCGGCCTACGAGCCAAAGCTGCGAACGCGGGGGCTTTCTGGCTCTCCGCGTCGTTTCCTGCCAAAGCGAACACGGACGACGCCGTTCTCACACCGAGTCCAGATCGAGGTCGACGGCGAACCAGTCCAGCGCGAACAGGACGGCGCTCCCGACGACCGCTGCGGCGGTGAACGCGACCAGCACGTCCGAGGAGAAGCCGGCGGTGCTCTGGACCTCCTGTACCGGCGCCCGGAGCGCCCCGACGACGAGCGCGACGAGGAACGTCATCGTGGCGCGACGGTTCCGGTCCAGCGCGCGGCGGACGGCGCGCGAGACGGTGAACAGGCCGACGAAGCCGCCGGCGATGAACGTGACGACGAGTATGGCGTCATTGATGAGCGTCGCGGTCGACCCCCCGGTCACGACCGCGATGAGTCCGTCGATAAACCGGGAGAGCGTATCCGACATGAACGTGTACTGCCCGAGGATGACCAGCAGGAGCGAGCCGGAGATACCGGGGAGAATCATCGCGCTGACAGCCACCGCGCCCGCGACGAAGATGACGACGGGGCCGCCGCCGTCGAGGAACGTGACGGGGCCGGAGAGCAGGAACGCGGCGGTGAACCCGACCACGCCGGCGGCGACCTGGAACGCGGAGTCGACGGTGAGTTCCCGGAGCAGTACGACGGCGGAGGCGGCAATGAGACCGAAAAAGAAGCCAAACAGCAGCGTCGGGTAGCTCTCGTTCAGGACGTGGACGGCACGTGTCACCAACACGACGGCCGTCCCGACGCCGGCGACCAGCGCCAGCCCGAACCAGCCGTCGACTTCCTCGAAGATACCCAGTGCCCGGCGGACGTCGAAGCCGCCATCGAGCGGCGTCAGCGAGCGCAGCAGCGTCAGGATGCGGTCGGGCGTGATGTCGTTAATCATCGCGATGAGTCGCCCGTAGATGCCGGCGATGAGCGCGATGGTCCCGCCGGACACCCCGGGCACGGCGTCGGCACTCCCCATGCAGATGCCGATAGCGAACGTCCGCGCCCACTCCCGTATCGGCGGCACGGAGCCACTGAGCGTCGGTAGCTTCTCCGGCGACGTCGTCATTGCCCCAAGCTACCGCCAAGCCGCTGAAATCTCTTGTGGAGTCGTGTGGGTGTGCCACGGGGTCGTCGGGAACTGAAAAAGGCGCGCTACGCAGGGCTTTCGACGACGAGGACGCCGTTCCGTAGCGACGCCGCGCCGCTGCTGTCGGGCAGCTCGATGTCGATCTCGCTACGGAACATCGGGGTGTCGATAGCGACGACCGCCGTGTCCTCGATGAGTTCGACGGTCACCTCGTCGTCGGCGAGCGGGTGCAGGTCCGCAGCGACCATCCACCCGTCGTCGTGCTCGGTGCGGGAGACGTTCATGTCGTGTTCTTGTTCGGTCGCGTCCATTTGACAGGCGAATGTAGGGTCGGAACCGACATAGGGGGTCGGTTGGCAGGCGCCGAACCCCATGGGCCGCTGGCCGGTCGGTCTCAGCGGAGCGACTCGGACCCGCTACCGTTGGCTGGTGTGTCAGGGGTCGCCTCGAACAGTCGGTGGCGGTCGGCCCGGAACACGGTAGGGTGGCCGAGTCAGTCGTCGGTTCGTGGCTCCTCCGCACCTCCGCGGTCCGCCCGTTGCTCGCCCGCTTCCGTTCGGTCGGCCCGCTGCTCGCCCGAGCCCGCGCGCGAAGCCATGTACTCGACGAGTTCGTCGTCCGAGAACGGCCAGCGGAGCAGCACCTGCCACTGGTTTGGCTCCCCCTCGGTCGTTGACCGCTCGACGAGTTCGACGTCCCCGGTCGGATGGGGCCGCTCGCCGGCGAGGTCGGAACGCCTGCGAGTCCCGTGCTCGGAGAGCAACTCGGAGCGGAGGTCCGCGAGATACGCGACCAGCTCCGCCGAGTCGAGCGTCTCCGTCCGTTCGGTTTCGTAGTGTGTGTCCGCTCGGCCGACTCCGCCCGGGCCGCCCATGGAATGTTGCCCGATGACTGCGTTGACGACGGCGCCCAGCAGGAGTATGAGCGCGGAGAAGTAGAGGTACGTGACGATGACGATGACACCGCCAAAGAAGTTGCCGGTGCTCGGGTCGGCAATCGAGAGGTAGAGCTGGAAGAGCCCCTGCAGGGCTCCCCAGCCGACGGCGGCCACGACGACGCCGGGGAAGGCGTCGCGAACGCCGAGGTCCGCGTCCGGAAAGACGTAGTAGATAGGATAGAAGGCGACGATGAGACCGGCCAACAGTGCGATCGGCGTCGCCCACTGGGTGTACGGAATCCGGTCGGTGATGGTTTCGAGGACGATGCTGGAGCCGATCATCGCCACGACGGCGACTGCAAGGGCGACGAGAACGACGACACCGTCCCGGAGCTTGTTCACCACCGAGTTCGCATCGACGGTCTCGTAAATCTCCGAGAACGCCGTGTCTAGTCCGCGGAATATCTTGAGCGTCCCCCAGAGGAGGACGAGGACACCGATGACAGACGCGCCGGTGCCGTTCGCGCCCCCCTGCAGCAGCTGTGTCACCGTGTCGCCGATGGGGCCCGGAAGCCACGCCACGGCGCTCTGTACCAGCTGGTTTCGGGTGCTGATTCCCACGGTGCTAAAGAGCAGAAACACCAGGAGCAACATCGGGGCGAGCGAGATGAACGCGTGATAGGCCAGCGCGGCGGCCATGAACGAGACGTTCTTTTCGGAGAAGTCCGAGGCGATACGCTTGCCGAATTCGATAGCGCCGGACCATGTGACCATGCGATTATTAGTTACTTGGGTGACAAGAATGCAGGATACGGCTTTCACGTCGGGTGAATCCACGCTTGTCGTGAGCTACGTACCAACAGCTTCACCTATCAGCGTGTGGGAATTTACCGATTCTGCTCGGAACGGCGGCTGCAATGTGGGCTCGAAAAGCGGGTATCCGACACACTCACATCCGATCACCTATTACCGCCGTCTACCCGGTGGTCGACACGCCAGTCGATGGACTCGTCGTCAGCACACAGCCGGTCGTAGAACCGTCGGAGCCCGGGCGGCTCGGTTTCGGGCAGGACGTGCAGCCGGACGGTTCCGTCCCGGACCGCCACGCGGAACACGTCGGCGGTGTCTTCGTCACGGACCAGCCACAGCGGCATCGGGAGGTCGTGGAAATCGCCATAGCGGTACGGGCCCGCCGAGAGGATATCGGTGACGATGGCCGCCAGTGCCCGACGCCGCTGCCGTGGGGGAACCGGCGCGTCGGCCGGGCCGGAATCGAGAACGAGGGGTCATCCGTCATCTGCCCGGACATAGGTCGGGACAGCGTTTAAAGTCGTGCCCCGGCCGGGGGCGGTATCCGTCCTGATAACGCGGTAGATACATTTAATCAAAGAAGCAGCATCGGTTCAACTATGTATTCCGGAGGTACGGGACCCTCCCTTGTACTTCATGTGGGCGAGGACACCGAAACCACTGCCGAGGCGGTCGAGTCGGTCGGAACCGGCGTGTCGTCGGTCCGCTCTGTCGGCAGTGTCGCGGCGGCGGTCAAGGCGATAGACGGCGGCGACGCAACCGAGCTGGTCTGTGAGAGCGATCTCGAAGACGGTCCCGGCGTCGAACTGCTTGTCGAACTCGGGAAACGCGGGTCGTCGCCGCCGTCGGTGCTCGTCACCGACGACCTCGAACTGACCGACCTCGTGAGCACACTCCTCCTCCGGGCCAACTACCACCTCCTGTTGCGGCTACTACCGGACGACCGCGCCATTGCTATCGTTGCAGCATCTGGCCGACCCCAGGCGAGGCGGAGCGGGAGCGACAGGCGACGCTCGAACAGCGCGCCGAGCGGCTCAAAGGGATGGTACGTGCCTACCAGACCGAGATGACCGAGGCGGATATCGACGCCGTCAACTATACGCCGGTTCGTAAGGCCCGGAACAGCGATGCCGAGTCGGGTAGCAAGTATCGGCCCGAGAAATGCTCGCGCTGCCGGGAGCCGTGGGAAGGGGCGTCCGACGGCGGCGGGACGAAGGTCACCAAACTGGGCGCCTACGTCTGGCGCTGCGGGAACTGCGGACACGTCCAGATACGGGCCGACCCGAGCCATCAGGGCATCGGGAAGTACCGGCGGTGAACCGGGACCTCCGGTCGCAGTGGGGCGACTTATCCCCACGGAGCCCATCGCTGGTGGTATGTGTGGCCGCTACAGCCTCTTCGCGCCGCCGGCCGACATCGAGGCCCGCTTCGACGCCGGGTTCGCGTTCGACTTCGAAGCGCGGTACAACGCCGCCCCCAGCCAGTCGTTGCCCGTCATCACGGGCGAGGAACCCGACACGATCCAGCGAATGGAGTGGGGGCTCGTTCCCTCCTTCGCCGACGAGAAGGCGGACCACGGCTACATCAACGCCCGGGCGGAGACGCTCGTCGGGAAACGGTCCTTTGCCGACGCCTACGAGTCCCGCAGATGTCTCGTCCCCGCCGACGGGATGTACGAGTGGGTGGACCGGAGCGGCAGCAAACAGCCCTACCGCGTAGCCCTGCCCGACGACGCGCTGTTCGCGATGGCGGGCCTCTACGAGCGGTGGGAACCGCCACAGCGCCAGACGGGACTCGGGGAGTTCGGCGGAACGAGCAGTAACGGCGGCGGACAGGACGAGGTCGTCGAGACGTTCACCATCGTCACCACGGAACCGAACGACACCGTCAGCGACCTCCACCACCGGATGGCCGTGATTCTCGCCCCCGACGAGGAGTCGACGTGGCTGACGGGTGACACCGATACCGTCGCGGACCTGCTCGATCCCTACGACGGGCCAATGCGGAGCTATCCGGTATCGACGGCCGTCAACAGTCCGAGCAACGACTCGCCCGAGATCGTCGAAGAGATAGACGCGTAAGCGGGGCTGACTTACTGGACGCGGCCGAACGCCAGCGTGCCGCTGATGGACTCGATGTAGGCGTTGACGACCTGGCCCTCGCGGGCGCCGGAGACGAAGATGGTGTACTTGCCCTTCTCGGCGACGCCGTCGCCCTCGCGGCCGGTGCCGGTAATCTTGACCTCGTAGGTCTCGCCCTCTTCGAGCGTCGCGACGTTCTGCTGGGTGGTGTTGCTCGACCCCTTCGAGACGGGACGGAAGGCACCGCAGGCCTGACAGCGCAGCATGTCCACGCCGTCCTCGGTCTTGAGGACGGTGTCGGGCAGGCCACACTCCGAGCAGGTGACGTACTCGGCGGTGTAGGCGTCGATAGCCGCCTGGAAGTCCGCGATGTCGAAGGAACCGTTGTAGCGGGCTTCGCCGCCGTCGAACTGGCCGTTGGTCCCGAACTCGCGCTGGATGGTGCTGTGGAGGTGCTGTGCGTCCCGCGAGAGGGCGTCGGCGATGGCTTCGAGGTTCGTCAGGCGTGTGAACGCGCCGTCCGTCTGTCCCTCCGGTTCCGGGATGGAGAGGCGCTCACCGGCGTCGTGTGGCTGGTCCGGGAGCACGTCGTAGGCTCTGTCGAGTGCAGCTTCGTAGTTCATACCCGAGGTTGTGGGTTCGGCCGTATAGTCGTTCCGTGATAGCCCCTCGCATCGACAGTCGGACGCTGCTGAGTGTGGGGTGTGGGCCAGTGCCACCGTGGCCAAGTTGCCGATAACGTCGGGACCATGTCGCGGGTCCGAAGCTTCGGCCC
Source organism: Halobacteriales archaeon QH_8_67_36 (assembly GCA_003021755.1). Classification (GTDB taxonomy): domain Archaea; phylum Halobacteriota; class Halobacteria; order Halobacteriales; family Haloarculaceae; genus Haloarcula. The sequence goes on from PXQZ01000088.1 coordinate 15,730, forward strand.
GGCAGCCCCTTCGGTCACGGCAATGTGGCGCCGCCAACAGGGTGTTGTCGAGACGGCCGCACTGAGCGAAACGGGAGCGCGGTCTGACGGGGACACCCGGCTGCAAGCGGCGTCGCTATCCACACACATATGAGCGCGCTCGCGCTACTGAGGAGTATGGTCCAGATCGACCTGACCACGAGTCAGGAGCAGACACTGACTGCGTTGGTCAATCAGCACCGCCCAGGGGAGGGGCCGGTGAAGGCACAGGCGACCTGGACGAGACGGAGGCCGTCACCGTCGCTCACGACTACGACCGCCTCGACGTGACCGTCGACCGCATCAGCTTCAAGAGCGTCCACCACCCGGAGAGCTGCCGGGTCGAACTCCACCTCCAGCAGTCGGTCGGCGACTTCAGCGTCGGCCAGGCCGTCGCCGCCGGCCCGACGCCGCTGTCTGGGCTGGTCGTCGCGGGCACCACCGAGGCCGTCGACGACACGTCGAACACGCTGATCCTGGACGTCGCACAGCTGGAAGCGCCCGTCGAGGAGCCCGAGTAGGTCAGCCGCCGTGTTCCCGGTACCACACCCGTTCGCCGACCGGTGTGTCGCCGTCGTCGAGATCGAGCCGACTCACGAAGAGGTCGCGGATAGCGAGCGTGACGACCAATTCAACCGCCTCGCCGTCCGGCGTCTCGACGGTGACCGCGCAGTGACCGTCCCGCTCGGCGACCGACTCGATGGTTCCGACCGACCAGCGGTCGACGTGGTGGGTCGGCTCACGCGCGTGGATTCGGTCGTGAGTCACTGCCGCCCCCACTCGTAAAGCCGGACCCGCCGTCGGTCGACGGCAAGCCGGCCATCGTACATCCCTCTGAGACAGTCAGCTACATAGGCGCTCGGGTCCGGACTCGAAACAGTCCCGGCAGCAATCATCGCGGTCAGTCCCCTCCGGTCGCCTGTGCGAGCGCGTCCTCGGGTTCGACCCAGATGACGAACTGCTCGTACTCCTCCCGGTCGACGACGCCGTTGATGTACTCGGCGTCGACCGGCGGGGTGTTGACCTCCGACTCCGTGACGGGGACGACCTGCCGGACCTCGTCGACGACCCAGCCGATGGCGCCCTGATCCTCGAACTGCTCGGGGTCGAAGACGATGATGAGGTTCTGCCTGCCGCCGCTCTCGATGTCCATCATCCCCTTCGGTTCGAGGATGGTCGTTATCTGGCCCCGCAGGTCGACGACGCCGTCGACGAACGCCGGGGTGTTCGGGACCCGCGTGACCGCGTTCCGCTTGACTATCTCCTCGACGTACTCGATGTCCAGACAGTAGTACTCGTCCCCGAGCGAGAACTCGAGGACGCGAACGACTTCCTCGGACTGGGAGGTCTCGCCTTCCATCGCCGCCCGGGCCCCGCCCTCGGTGGACTCGACGCCAGAGGTGGCCATCGCCTCCTCCAGAAGCTGCTGGTCGGGGAGTTCGACGCCGCTGATGTCGCCGGGAGCCGTGCTGGCGCCGGTGGCGCCCGCCGGGCCGTCGCTCCCGGTCCCGGCGTTCGGGGTGTCCGCCTCGGCAGTCGTGTCGGCTCCGGTGTTCGCCCCGGCTGCGGCGTTCTGTCCGCTATTCGCTTCGGTACCCACGACCTGGGCTGCGGACTCGGCCGCTCGCTGGGCGGCCGCCTGCGCGTCATTCGCGGCGTCGTCCGCCACCGGAACGGCGTCGTCGGCCCCACTCGCCGCGGACTCGTCGGTAGACGTGCCTGCGTCGGTCGGGGCCGACCGGTCCTGACTGGCGTCCGTCGCACTGGCGTCGTCTGCGTCGTCGGCACTCCTGTTGCCTTCGCGCATGTTCCGGATGCGCTCTGCTCTGTCCATTCTGTCGTCACTCATGCTGTCACCTTGTTGTAGCCGAACTTCTCGTCGAACTGCGTCGCGATGTCTTCGAACACGCCGGCCATGTCACACTGTTCCTCGGTGGCGAAAATCGAGTTCCCCTCGGTGTAGGCCCGCTGGAGCGCGACCCGCTTGCGGACCTGCCACACCGGGCTGTCGGGGAACGCGGTCTTGAACCACTTCAGCATCGTCTCGGCCTCGGACGTCGCCTCGATGCGGTTGGCGACGACGCCGAGCATCTCCACCTGGATGTCGGCCTGCCGTTCCAGCGCGACCATCTGGTCCATCAGCAACTCGATGGCTCGCTCGGAGGTAGCTTCCGCGAGTGCCGGGACGAGGACGTTCTGTGCGGCGAAGACGCCCGTGTCGGTAAGGTTCCCGTAGAACGGCGGGGAGTCGATGATGATGTAATCGTAGCCAGACACCGTCGAGAGCGCCCGGTCGAGGGTGTCCAGCGCGTGCGGGCCCCGGACCATCTCCGGCGTCACGTTGATGGCGAACTGGGAGAGTGCCGACGGGTCGATGTCGAACCCACCGGCGTCGATGCGGGCGATGAGGTCAGCGATGGTCAGCTCGTGTTCGGCCTGCAACATGTCGATGTTGGCGGGAACCACGTCCATCTCCTCGTGTGCGACCACGATGTCCCGGAACACCTCGGGGTCGCCCGTGAGCGCGTCGAACAGCGACGGGGGCTGGGCGTCGTAGGCGTCGACGAGCCCCAGTCCCTCTGTCGCGTTGCCCTGCGGGTCAAGGTCCACGAACAGCACGTCCCGGCCCCGGTCGCTCAACGCCCCGGCTACGTTGATAGCTACGGTCGTCTTGCCGGTCCCACCCTTCGCATTGGTCACGCAAATCCGAGCAGGGCCGGTCGTCGAACCCCGGTTCATCGTCGGACTGTCCCAACCTCGGAGGGCGGTCGGTATAAAAATACGCTCCCGATTATCAAACGCGTAACTGACCCAGGGCGGGCGGTTCGCCGCCCAGCGGCCCTGAAGCGCCGTCAGACGGCCGTCGGACTAACTGCAAGATTTAACTTCGCACAGTTGAAATGGGGACACCATGACTATCAACCCGCGAGACTACGACCTGGACGAGCTGCGGAAGATGGCTCGCCAGCGGGGCGAGCACAACGGCGGGGTGGCCGACGACGAAGACATCCCCGACCCGGCGAACCTGGAGATGGGAACGGACGCCGAGGGGGAGATGCTCGCGGGAAGCTCCTTCCGGTCCGGACTCTACCGCGAACTGCTCCCGTTCCTCTCGGGCGAGAGCCACGAGAAACCGTATCTCGCGGCGCTGCCCGAGACGTACGCGGCGGAGTTCGTCGTCTTCGAGTGGCTGGAGTTCCTGCTGATGCACTCGGGGTATCAGGGCGCCGACGAGGCGCTAGCGTACTACGAGTCCATCGACTGGATAACCGAGGGGGTACGGTCGGACCTCTCGGACTACCTGCTCGGCATCGACGAGACGGCCACGAACGACGACAACGACCTGAGCGTGGACGACCACATGTTGAGTCTGGTGTACGTCGCGAAGCTGACGGCCATGAACTGACAGGGTAGAACGCGAGCCATTATCGGCGCTGATTCTTGGCGTGAGGTTATATACCGGGGCGGCGACAACTGGCCATCGTATATGAGTGACGACGACGCGGCGGCAGCCGCCGAAGAGGGGTCGTCGGCCAACGACGCCTCGGACGACACCAACACGAACGGGGGGACGGTTCCGGTCGGCGTGAAACTCGGCAGCACCCGGACTGTCATCGCCCTGCCCGACAGCCACGGCACGGAGAACCGAATCATAAAGACGCTGACCTGTATGGCGACCTACGAGGACGCGCTGACCGGCGAGGAGAGGGTACTCTACGGCGAGGAGGCCGCTCGCGAGTACCCCGACCGCGTCGAGTACATGCTCCGGTCGGGACTCCCCGAGGACAAGGACCGCGCGGAGATGACCAAGACGTTCTTCGAGGCGCTCATCGAGGAAAACGACATCCCCGCCGACAGCGGCGTCGTCTACGCGATCCCGACCATCGACAACCCGACCGGGCTGGAGAACCTGAAGTCCGTCATCGAGGACTCGGGCATCGGTCTGGGCCTCATGGAAAGCTATCCGGAGTCGCTGTGTGGCTCCATCCCCGCCTTCGGCGATGACTTGGAGGCCATCGACGAGATATTCATCTCGGTCAACATGGGCTCGACGAACCTCGAAGCCTCGGCGTACCGGCGGGGCGAACAGCTCGCCCCCTTCACGACGGGCGCGGTCACCGGCAACGAGGTCGACCGCATGATAGCCAACTACGTCGAGGAGGAAACCCAGGGCCGGGTCAACATCGACACCCAGACCGCCCGAGAGTACAAGGAGTCCCACGCGGACCTCCTCGATTTCGAACCCTTTACCGACATCATCCAGCAGCCCGGCGGCGGCACCCACGAGTTCACCATCGAGCGCTCGGTGATGGACGCCGTCGACGAGTACCTCGACGACGTCGTCGACGAACTCGCCAACACGTTCCTCCCCGAACTGGCCAACGACTACATGAAGGTGTACCAGCTCGCGCTCGACCGACCCATCGTCATCACCGGGGGCATGGGCTGTATCCCGGGTATCGTCGAGGAGTTCGAGCGCCGGCTCAGCGCGGAGCTGAACCGCGACATCGAGGCGACGGCGGCCGCCCAGCCCGACGTGGCACCGACCGTCGGCGCCCAGCGCATCGCTGCCCGGCTGGTCGAGAACAGTTAGGGCCGCCAGCAGTCGAACCAGTCGACGATGATCGGTGTGTCGCCGTCCTCGCCGGCCGTCGCCGTCAACGTCCTGAAGACGTCCGTGTCGATGCGAAGGGCCGACGGCGCCTTGGCGCCCGCAGCCGGTCCTTCGCCACCGTGGGTCCCCGTCCTACGCCTGTCATGGCCCGGTCTTAGAGGCTATGCTGCCTAAAGCCAAGTCAGACACGCCTCAGTCGTTCGGTCGACCGCCACGGCGTACACGGTCCGTGGTGGCACATCGGGTTGCGACCCTCGGCACGATCCACGTCGCGCGCCAGGGCGGCGGCTACAGGTGACCGCCCGACCGGGCCAGCAACGACGAGGAAGAGAGGCGTTCGAACGGGCCCGCGAGGAGTACGACTCGGCGCTGCCCGAGGAGGCGTGCCGGCTCGGCGCTCTGGGGGGACGCGCCGAGCGGGACCACGTG
>PXQZ01000089.1:0-3460 GCA_003021755.1 Halobacteriales archaeon QH_8_67_36
GGGGTGCCACGGAGCTTCTCCTTGTGTTCGTGGAGGCGGACGTGGGCGTGCTGGACCTGCATCGCCTGGTACTTGTCCGCGACCTGGCTGATGTCCTCGCGGATGTCCGCCCGGGAGATAGTGTCCAGCAGGGAGATGTTCGTAATCTGGACGTCCATGTGGTCCTCCTCGGTGTAGGTCAGCGCCCGGAGTACGTCGGTCTTGGTGACGATGCCGATGACGTGGTTCACGTCGTCGGTCACCACGAGGCCGGCGAAGTCGTGTTCGAGCATCCGCTCGACGGCGTCGCGCACCGAGTCGCTCGGTTCGGCCGTCTCGACGGGGCTGTTCATGACGTCGTGGACCGGCAGGTCGAGCACCCGCTCGACCTCGCCGGAGCGGTCGCCGCGGGTGGCCTTGTCCATGTCCCGGACGACCACGTCGACGATGTCGTGGCGGGTGACCATCCCGGTCAGCCCGTCGGTGTCGTCGAGCACCGGGAGCCGGGAGACGCCGTGTTTCCGCAGGAGGTTGACGACCTGCCCGACGTTGGTGTCCTCCCGGACAGTGATGACGTCCTCGGTGTAGATTTGCTCGATAGTGAGGGCGTCGAGGTTCTCGACGACCGCTCCGAGGATGGCGTCCTCGGCGATGATGCCCCAGAGCTCCTCGCCCTGGAACACCGGTGCCACCTTCGTCCCACCCTCGACGAGGACGCGGGCGACCCTGCGGACGTCGGCCGTCCGCTCGACCTTCGGCGCCGAGCGGACCATCGCACCCACCTTCGCGTCGTCCTCGACGTGGGACTGCACCAACTGCTTCTGCGTGATGACGCCGGCGTACTCGCCGCCCTCGGTGACGATGATGCCCTTGGGGTGCTCGCGCTCGAAGATGGCACGCACCTTCCCAAGTCGCTTGTTGGCGTCGACCTCGACGAACTCTCTCGTGGCAATGTCAGAAATGTCCATCGTGCTTCCCGACCTGAGATACTACGTGAAGGATTATCAAGGTTGGTTTGGTTCCCGCTCGGCAGGGACGGGGACAACGTTTAGGAGAGCCGTGCCGTCTATGGGATATGCTCCCCGATATCGGCGTGTTCGGTCCCTACACCTACCTCGTGACGGAGGTCGTCTGGGGGACCGTCGCGCTGGTACTCCTCTGGCGAGCCGACGCCCTCCGGACGGCCGGTAAGACCATCGTCGCGCTGTACCCCATCGCGTACGTCTGGGACTGGTACACGCTCGAAGTAGGCGTCTTCGCCATCCGGCTCCGGACCGGCGTCGACCTGCTCGGTATCCCTATTGAGGAACATATTTTCATGATCGTCGTCCCCGCGCTCGTCATCGGCCTCCACGAGACGCTCCACGATCAATAAAACCGCGTATGGGTTCGGGCGGATTTGAACCGCCGGCCTCCTCCATGTCAAGGAGGTGTCATAACCGATCTAGACCACGAACCCTCGCTGCCCCGTATGACTACTCCTTGCCGGGGGGTGCAATTGAAGGTTTCGAATTCCGGACCCACGCGGCGTCCGTCGGTTCGGTACACACGCGGGGGTGTGACGCCGACCCCGATAGGCTTAAGTCAGTGTGCAGATTTGTACATTGCAACACGAAAAAGACCATTGGTGACCACAATGCAGGATTACATCGAGCGCGTTACTGACGGCGAGGACCTGACACAGGACGAGGCACGCGAGGTCGCGACGCTCGTTTTCGAAGACGCCACCGACGCCCAGATCGGGGCGCTGCTGTCGGCGCTGCGGGCAAAGGGGGAGACCGAGGCCGAAATCGCGGGCTTCGCTCAGGGGATGCGCGACGCGGCCCGGACGATCCGGCCCGACCGCGAGGGGCTGGTCGACACCTGTGGCACGGGCGGCGACGGCTACAGCACGATCAACGTCTCGACGACGAGCGCCATCGTCGCAGCGGGGGCGGGGGTCCCCATCGCCAAGCACGGCAACTACTCCGTCTCGTCGTCGTCGGGTAGCGCCGACGTGCTGGAGGCTGTCGGGGTCGACGTGGACGCGGAACCGCCGGCCGTCGAGTCACGCATCGAGCGCGACGGTATCGGCTTCATGCTCGCGCCCGTCTTCCACCCGGCGATGAAGGCCGTCATCGGCCCGCGCAAGGAACTGGGGATGCGGACCGTTTTCAACATCCTCGGGCCGCTGACGAACCCCGCGGGAGCCGAGGCCCAGGTGCTCGGGGTGTACGATCCCGACCTCGTCCCCGTCCTCGCGGAGGCGCTGGCCCGCCTCGACACCGAGCGGGCCCTCGTCGTCCACGGCAGCGGGCTGGACGAGATCGCCGTCCACAGCGAGACCATGGTGGCGGAGGTCACCGGCGATTCCATCTCGGAGTACACCATCACGCCCGCGGACATGGGGCTCGAACGCCACGACATCGACGCCGTCGCGGGCGGGTCACCCGAGGAAAACGCCGCCGATCTCCGGGGCATCGTCTCGAACGAGGTCACCGGCGCGAAGCGGAACATCATCCTCGCGAACGCCGGCGCAGCCATCTACGTCGCGGGCGTCGCCGACAGCCACGAGGCGGGCGTCGAACTCGCTCGGGAAGCCATCGAGTCGGGCGACGCTGCGGCGAAGCTGGAGGACCTGATAGGCGCATGACGCGTATAAAAACCTGTGGCGTGACGACTACCGAAGACCGCGACGCCGTCGTCGACGCGGGCACCGACGCCGTCGGCGTCATCCACGGGGTCCCGGTCGATACGCCCCGCGAGGTCGACGAGGCCACCGCGCAGTCCCTCGTCGCCGGCGTCCCGCCGCTCGTGACGAGCGTGCTCGTGACGATGCCGACGACGGTCCAGGAAGCCCTCAAGCGCGTCGACGAAATCGAGCCCGACGCCGTCCAGGTTCACGACGGGCTCTCCCCGGCCGAACTGGGCGCGCTCTCGCGGCGCGTGAGCCAGCAGCTACTCGCCGTGGTCGACCCGCTGGCCGACGACCTCGGGGCGTACGCCGACCACGCCGACGCGGTGCTGGTGGACTCGGTCGACGACGAGGGCGCCGGCGGCACCGGCGAAACGCACGACTGGGAGCGAACCCGTAAACTCGTCGCCGACCTCGACGTCCCGGTGATTCTGGCCGGCGGGCTGACCCCGGACAACGTCGCCGAGGCCGTCCGGACGGTTCGACCGTTCGCCGTCGACACGGCGAGCGGGGTCGAATCCAGCGGCGGCGTGAAGGACCACGACGCGGTCCGGGCCTTCGTCGCGAACGCCCGGGGCGTGACTACCGACGGGGAGGTGTCGGCGTGACCCTCGACGTCTCCCGCGAGGCGTTCGTCGAGTACGCCGACGCCGACCGGCCGGTCGTCGTCCGCGCCGCGGCCGCACTCACAGTCGACGTCGAACCGCTCGCGGCCTACGCGGCGCTCTCCGGCCGCACGAGCGACGCCGCCGGGAGCGACTACACCTTCCTGCTGGAGAGCGCCGAGAAGGTCGCTTCGAGCGATCC
>PXQZ01000089.1:3487-5042 GCA_003021755.1 Halobacteriales archaeon QH_8_67_36
AGCGAGGTCGAGACGTTCGACGACCGGTACGCGGACCTCGTGACCACCGACGGCGGCGACGTCGTGGACGACCTCCGGGCGGCGATGCCCGACGCGGAACTGCGGGGGTTTCCCGAGATGGACCGTCAGCACCTCGATGGCGGGCTCGTGGGATTTCTGTCCTACGACGCCGTCTACGACCTCTGGCTCGACGAGGTCGGCATGGAGCGGCCCGACTCCCGCTTCCCGGACGCCCAGTTCGTCCTGACCACGTCGACACTCCGGTTCGACCACGCCGAGGACGCCGTCGAACTGGTGTTTACCCCCGTCATCCGCGCCGACGAGGACGCCGGCGCCCGCTACGACGAACTGGAAGCGGAGGCCGAGCGCGTCGAGGCGGCGCTGGCGGGCGCCGACCCGCTCGAAACCGGCGAGTTCACCCGCGAGGCCGAGGTAGCCGGCCCGAAAGACGAGTACGAGGACGCCGTCAGCACGGCAAAGGAGTACGTCCTCTCGGGGGACATCTATCAGGGCGTCATCTCCCGGACGCGGGAGCTGTACGGCGACATCGACCCGCTGGGGCTGTACGCGGCGCTCCGTGCGGTGAACCCCTCGCCGTACATGTACCTGCTTGGCCACGACGACCTGCGCATCGTCGGCGCCAGCCCGGAGACGCTCGTCTCGGTGGCCGGCGACCGCGTCGTCTCGAACCCCATCGCGGGCACCTGCCCGCGGGGGAACTCGCCCGTCGAGGACCGCCGACTGGCCGGCGAGATGCTCGCCGACGGGAAGGAGCGGGCCGAACACACGATGCTGGTCGACCTGGCGCGAAACGACGTGCGTCGGGTCGCCGAGTCCGGCAGCGTCCGCGTCGAGGAGTTCATGAACGTCCTCAAGTACAGCCACGTCCAGCACATCGAATCGACCGTGACGGGGCGGCTGGCGTCGGGCTGTGACGCCTTCGACGCCGCGCGGGCAACGTTCCCCGCGGGGACGCTGTCGGGTGCACCGAAGATTCGCGCCATGGAGATCATCGACGAACTGGAACGCTCGCCCCGTGGCCCCTACGGCGGCGGCGTGGGCTACTTCGACTGGGGTGGGGACACCGACTTCGCAATCGTCATCCGGTCGGCGACGGTGGAGGAAGGCGTTTCCCTGCCCGACGGAACCGGCAGCCACGACCGCATCACCGTCCGGGCAGGGGCTGGCATCGTCGCCGACTCGGACCCCGAGAGCGAGTACATCGAGACCGAGCAGAAGATGGACGGCGTGCTGGCGGCGGTCGAGGAAATCGAGCGCGAGGGTGCCGACGCGGTTGCCGACGGAGCGGAGGCGCGCCGATGAGCACCGACGCCGAGGGGGACCAGCCCCGCGTTCTCTTCATCGACAACTTCGACTCCTTTACCTACAACCTCGTCGAGTACGTCTCCGAACACGCCGAGACCGAAGTCGTCCGCAACACGGCCGCGCTAGACGAGGTGCGGGCGTTCGACCCCGACGCCATCGTCATCTCCCCGGGGCCGGGCCACCCCGAGAACGAACGTGACGTGGGCGTGACGATGGACGTACTCCGGGA
>PXQZ01000089.1:5132-24533 GCA_003021755.1 Halobacteriales archaeon QH_8_67_36
CGAGGGAACCGAGCTAGTGATGGGCGTCCGCCACCGCGACTACCCCATCGAGGCCGTCCAGTTCCACCCCGAGTCGGTGCTAACGACGGTCGGTCACGATGTCATCGAGAACTTCCTCTCCGGGCTTTAGAGCAGGCCGAACCCGAGCAGGCTCAACAGCCACAGCACGCCGACGGCGATGATGGCGATGACGACGAGCCGCCAGGCCACCTTCATCACCAGGCGGCCGACGAGCAGGACGATCGCTATCAGGACGAGGCCGGCGAGGACCGCCGGGACGGTGCCGATCCCACCGAGCTGTAACAGACCGAGCATACTGTCCGTGATACACAGCGGATACAAATACTTCGTGGCTCTTTCGCAGTGGTAAAATCAACCTGATAGGTCACCCGTCCCGCCCGCCAGTGACGCGCGCCGCAGGACGGTACCGGCCCGCCAGTCGAATCGCAGGACGGCGCCGTATCTGACGATGGATGTCCTGGCGAAACATACGCCGACTGCGGCGGCAATCTCCACCCGAAACCCCCATCGGTTTCTACTGCATTTCCCACCCACGTCCGGCGGTTTGTGAGTCCGGGTTTTCACTTTCACTGCGGTCTGCTCACCATTATTAGCTAACCTGCATTGCTAGTGGTTACACGGGACTCCGCCGTGCGGGTCGCCGCACACGACCTACAGCCACCGCAGTCGTGACTTCCACCGCCGAGCGCAGAAGAGCAATCATTATACGACACCCATGAATACGTATTCGCCGTCAGAAATGACCGGAACACGGAACACGCCAGAACGGGGTATAGCCCGACAGCACCGCGCTGTCGACGGAGAACGAACGTATGAGTAACGGCGAACTCACCGCCGACGACCTCACGCTGCCAATCAAGCGTACCGAGGGGGATACTCTCGAAGAACGGCTGACAGGCAACGCATACCACAACATCCTGCCCGCACGCTACCTCCGCAAGGACTCGAACGGGGACCTCGTCGAGGAGCCCGAGGACCTCTTCGAGCGGGTCGCGAAGAACATCGCACTCGCCGAGGCCGTCTTCGAGGCGAACAGGCAGGACGTCGACGTCACGGTCACGCCCGACCAGCTGAAACCCGACCACCCGCGACGGGACGAACTCGCCGCGGACGTGTTCGGAAAAGGAACCGCCGCCGAAGACGACGCCGAGACGACGCTGTCGGTGTACAACGTCAACAAGTTCGCCTACGACACCGTCGTTCCGGAGCTGCCCGATCCGGTACGGGACCACGTCGAGGAGACGGCCGAGACGTTCCGGACGCAGATGGAACATCTCTCCTTTATGCCGAACTCGCCGACGCTGATGAACGCCGGCGACGAGCTCCAGCAGCTCTCCGCGTGTTTCGTTGACTCGCCGGCCGACGACATCGACGACATCCACCAGACCGCCAAGGAGGCCGCCCAGGTGTTCCAGTGTCTCACCGAGGAGTCGACCATCACAGTCGAAGGGAAAGGCACCGTCAGCGTCTCTGCGGTCGAAGCCGGGGACCGAGTCCTCCAGCAAACGGACGCCGGGTTCCAGTACGGACGGGTCGAGGAGACACACGAGTACGACGATGCACCGACAGTTCAGGTGGCTCTCTCGAACGGCCTTTCGGTTCGCGGAACCCCGAATCACCGCATCGAGGTCGACGGTGAGTGGGTCCGCCTCGACGAGATCGAGCCCGGGCAATCGGTCCACTACGCGCTCGGCTGGCTTCGAGAGACCGAGCCCGATGTCCCGACACTCGCTACCGTCGACAGCGGTGCGCAGTGGGACACCCAGCGGACGGTTTCGAACGAAGCCATCGCCGAGTTGCACCAGCGAGGGTTCAGCGACTACCAGATCGCGGAACGGCTCGACTGTGGAAAATCGACGGTCCAGCGCCGCCGGTCCGACGAACTGGAGCTGCCGCCGAACGGGAACAGTGGTCGAAAGCCCGGTTCCACGTCGTTCGACGAATCCACCGCACTCGAACTCCATCGGAACGGACACACCGACGGCGAAATATCCGACGAACTCGATGTCTCGGCTGCGACGGTTGGCCAGTTCCGTGCCCGCGAAGGGCTCGATGTCAACGGAACGCCCGTCAAATCCGTCACCCAGCCCGAATCGCTGACCGAAGAGCTCGCCGAACTTATCGGTCTGTGGGTCGGTGATGGCTCGTGGCACCAGAACGGAGTCCGGTTCCATGTCGGACGAGAGAGTATCGCCGAGTATATCGACCAGCTCTCCCAGCAGCTATTCGGCACTTCGACGGCAACGTCGTTCACCGATGGCTGTTACGAGGTCGGTATCAACAGCCACGAGATCAGACGGTGGTGGGAGGCGAACTTCGACTGCAAGCCAGCGGGTGCCCAATCCGCACGGGTTCCCGACGCGGTCATGGGTGCGCCCGCGAACGTCGTCGAGGCGTTCCTCCGGGGGTACTTCACCGCCGACGGCACCCTCCTCGACGACACGTATCCGAAGCTGTACAGTTCGTCCGAACGAGCCATCGACGACGTCGCAACCCTGCTGATGGGTCTTGGCTACCCGGTCAAGAAGTCCGTCCTCCGCGACGAGGACGCACACCCCTACTACGGTCTCGTCCCGACGACTGGCGAGGCCCGTCGTGCGTTCTTCCATGACATCGGCTTCATCGACGAACGTCGTGAGGCCGGCCTGTCGAGCATCGAATCGGTGACGCCGCGCGACTCGTACTCCATCGGCGACGAGTACACGGTCGAGGTCGACTCCGTCGTCGAGTCCGAGCCCAAAACCGTCTACGACATCACTGTCGCGGACAACCACGAGTACGTCACGGACGGAATCGTCTCGCACAACAGCGGCGGCGGGATGGGCTATGCGTTCTGGAAGCTCCGCCCGTACGGCGACCCCGTCGGCTCGACCGGCGGCATCGCCTCCGGTCCCATCACGTTCATGCGGACCTACGATCAGATGTGCGAGACCATCGCCCAGGGCGGTGCCCGCCGGGGTGCCCAGATGGGCGTCATGCGCGTCTCCCACCCCGACGTCATCCAGTTCATCCACGCCAAGAACAAGGACGTCTCGCTGGCCGAGACGCTGCGCCTGAACGACCCCGACGACTTCACGCACAACTCCTTTGCCGAGGCGCTGGAGGAGGCCCGCGAACTTATCGACGACGACGGCAAAGTCCCCGAACACCTCCGTAACGCCGTCGAGGGGCACCTCTCGAATTTCAACATCTCCGTCGGCATCACCGACGACTTCATGACGGCGTACAAGAACGGCGAGGAGTTCACCTTCACCAACCCGCGCACGGCGGAGCCCCACATCGCCACCACCGAAACCAAGGAACTGTACGAGATGTTCGACCTCGGCGAGTACGTCGAGGTCGGCGAAGTACTCTCGATTCCCGCCGAGAAGCTGTTCGAACGCATCGTCCAGGGCGCCCACGAGAACGGCGAACCGGGCGTCATCTATCTGGAGCGTGTCAACAAGGAACACTCCTTCGACGTGGAGGAACACCCCGACCACCAGGTTCTCGCCACGAACCCGTGTGTCACCGGCGACACGCTCGTCAGCACCGAGAACGGGCTCGTGCCGGCCGAAGAACTCTACGAGCAGGGCGTCGCTCGTGACGTCGTCGTCGACGGCAGACTGAGCGACGACCGTGTGAAGGAGGCCAGCAGCGTCTACAAGACCGGTGAGAAAGACGTGTACGAGCTGACGACTGAGGAGGGGTATGAACTCCGACTCACTGCCGACCACCGCGTCATGACCGATGACGGCTGGGTCGAAGCCCAGCACCTCGACGCCGGTGACACCGTCCACATCCAGAACCGGAAAGGCGAATTCGGCCAGCACGGTTCGGCTGCGGAAGGTCGTGTTCTGGGCTGGACTGTCGGTGACGGCCATCTCGAGCACGGCGAGGAACGCGTGGTGCTGAACTTCGACGACGAGGACGCCAAAATATCCGAACAACTTGCCGCGGACGTGAACGAGGTCGTCCGCGAGCCGGTCGGGAACGCGGACTACGACATCGGCGTCAACGACATCACCCGAGACGACGACTACCGCGGGCCACAGGCTATCGAACAGCGCGTTCGCTCCGCACAGTTGTACGAGTACGCCGAGGAAGCGGGTCTCATCGAGGAGAAACTGCAGGTGCCCGACGCCGTCATGCGGGGCAGCGAGGAGATGGCCCGTGGCTTCCTTCGATCGCTGTTCAGTGTGGACGGCCGCGTCCAAGGGAACGTCGAGGAAGGTATCTCTGTCCGGCTTACGAGTGTCGACGCGGCCTTCCTGCAAGAAGTCCAGCGGCTTCTATTGAACTTCGGCATCGCGAGTACCGTCCACGAGGACCGAAAAGACGCCGGAACGACCGAGCTTCCGAACGGTCAGGGTGGCACGAAAGCGTATGAAACCGAGGGGTTCCACGAACTCGTCGTCTCAAGCTCCCACGCCGTGACCTTCGAGGAAGAAATCGGATTCCTCCTCGACTACGAGAACGAGACACTGGCCGAGCGACTCAACGAATACACTCGTAGCCCGTACCAACCCACCTTCGACGCGACCGTCGAGGCCGTCGAAGCCGACGGTCACGAAGCGGTCTACGATCTCACCGAACCCGACACGCACTCGTTCGTCGCCAACGGCCTCGTCGTTCACAATTGCGGGGAACAGCCGCTCGAAGAGTACGAGGCCTGTAACCTCGGCCACATCAACCTCTCGACGCTGGCCGATAAGGACGCCCCCGACTACCGCGTCTGGGCCGACGCACACGCCGACGAGTACGACTCACAGGAGGCCACCATCGGCGCCTTCCTGGAGGAGGCACTCGACATGGAAGAGCTCGACCACCGCATCGAGCTGGGTACCCGCTTCCTCGAGAACGTCGTCACGATGTCGGACTTCCCGGTCGAGAAGATAGAGCAGAAGGTCCGCGAGATGCGCAAAATCGGCCTGGGCATCATGGGGCTCGCGCAGCTGTACATCCAGCTCGGCGTCGAGTACGGCTCGCCCGAGGCGAACGAGATCGCCCGCCAGATCATGCGCCACATCAACCACGGCTCGAAGAAGGCCAGCCGCGAACTCGCCGAGGACCGCGGCACTTTCCAGGAGTGGGACAACTCCAAGTACGCAAAGCCCACCGAGTACCGCGAGTGGTTCGAGAAACAGACCGGCGAGGACGCCGACGACTGGGCAGACGGCTTCCCCATCCGCAACCACAACACGACGACCATCGCACCCACCGGTACCACGTCGATGATCGGCAACACCACCGGCGGGTGTGAGCCGATCTACAACGTCGCCTACTACAAGAACGTCTCCGACGACGTCCAGGGCGACGAGATGCTCGTCGAGTTCGACGACTACTTCCTCCGAGCGCTGGAGGACAACGACATCGACGTCGACGCCGTCAAGGAGGAGGCCCAGGCGCAGATGGCCAGCAACGAGTTCGACGGCGTCGACGGCCTCACGACCGTTCCGGACGCCATCGGCGAACTGTTCGTCACCACCGGCGACCTCTCGGCGCGTGACCACGCGGGCATCCAGGTCGCCTGTCAGGAGGGAGTAGACTCGGCGATCAGCAAGTGCCTGGAGAAGGGAACGCTGGTCCAGACCGACTCCGGAGTCCGTTCGATCGAATCGTTCGCGGACGAAACGCCGGAACCGGGCGAGTTCGTCGACGTCGACGAGGAGGTGACGATAGACGGCGTGCCGGTAGAGTCTCAGTACTATGCCGGCGAGAAAGACGCGACCCGCGTGCGTGTGGATAACGGAACGGAACTCGTCGGTGCGACCGACTCACACAAGGTGTTGACGCCTGACGGATGGCAGGTACTAGGGAACCTCGAAGAAGGAGACTACGTAATCGGCCGGTACACGGAATCCCACGGCGGCGGCGGGGTCGACATAACTATCGACCGACAGACGGTAGCGGCCGACGGCGGAGCAACGCTGGCGGCAGGCGGAGCTGACCCGACAGCGTACCGAAAAGACGTGACGCTGCCACCGAAGATGTCCCAGACGCTCGCACGGTTCCTCGGGATGTACGCCGCCGACGGTAGTGCAGTCGACGGAACGTACACCATCGAAATCAGCACGTCTTCCGAACGGGTCCGTGACGAGGCCTGTGAGCTGTTCGAAACGCTGTTCGATAGAGAGCCAACCGTCGAGGAGGATACCCGCGGCGGCGAGCAACGCGACACAGTGTACGGCGTCAAACTGAACTCCAAACCAGTCCGGGAATTCGTAACTGAACTGTGTGGTAGCGGTTCCTACGAAAAAGAGGTCCCCGATGCGGTGTTACAGGGCAGCCCCGAGGAAAAGACCGCGTTCGTCAACGGCGTCACGTTGGATGGATACGTCAGTTCCCAGTCGCTGGTCGTGTACGACGGAATGTCGAAGGATCTCGCCGATGGCGTCGCGGAACTGTTACGGAGTTTCGGCGTTCCGAAGGTGTACGTCGGCAGGAAGTGGGTCGATGAATCCGACGCGTATTCGTACAACGTCCACGTGACGAACGACGCACAGGAACTAGTGACGCCGATCGAGCCACACAAACGCGCCGACCGGTTCGACCAGCAGTATCGGGTCTACGTCCCACAGGACCGCGTCGACAAGGCGGACTTTAGCTCCCGGACACAGGAGTACTACGCGGCACGGACCTTCGAGTACCGGGACCGCAACTACATGTTCGACACCACGGCGGAGAAACTCGGTATCGAGGACGCGCCACCGCTGTACGAGGTGACAGACGTTACAGATGCCGGAACACGAGAGATGTACGACGTCGAACTCGCCGGGCCACACGAGTACGTCGTCGGTGGCGTCGTCTCACACAACACGGTCAACGCCCCCAACGACTCGACCATCGAGGACGCCGCCGAGGTGTTCCAGTACATCTACGACCACGGCGGCAAGGGCGTCACCTACTACCGCGACGGCACCCGAAGCAAGCAGGTGCTGACCACGCGGGCCCAGAACGCCGAGTTCGCCGACATGGACACCGAGGAACTGGTCGCCCAGATCGAGGAGGTCTTCGGCGGCATCGAGGGCTTCCTCGGGGACGAGGCCGTCCAGGCCGCCCTCGACGACTCCGTCGAGGCCTTGCTCGCAGAGGCCGACGGCGAGGACAACGAGTTCGCCCGCAAGCGCTCGCGTCCCGACGTCCTCCACGGCGTCACCCAGCGCATCGACACCGGCTACGGAAAGCTGTACGTCAACATCAACGAGGACCCCGAGGCCGAGCGACCGTTCGAACTCTTCGCCAACATCGGCAACTCCGGCGGCTTCACCGCCTCCTTCACTGAGGCGCTGGCCAAGACCATCTCGACGGCGCTCCGTTCGGGCGTCGACCCCGAGGAGATCGCCGACGAACTACAGGGCATCCGGTCGCCGAAGGTTGCCTGGGACAAGGGCGAGCAGATTCAGTCCATCCCGGACGCCATCGGCACGGCCCTCCGTCGCTACCTTGACGGCGACGTCGACAAGGCCTACCCGCAGCAGGTCACGCTGGAGGAGACTGCCGAGGACGAGGAACCTGTGGGCACCTCACGCCAGACCGACGGCGGTCCGGAGTCCATCGACTCCGGAGCACATCAGACGCAGTCCGATGGCGGGCCGCAAGCGGCCGACGCCGGTCCGCAGGTCGATGCCGGCCCGCAGGCCGACGTCGGTCCGGCGTCCGTTGACGCCGAAGCAAATCGGACTCCGTCCGGTGACGGGCAGGACGCCCAGCAGGACCTCATCGACGCCGGCGAGAGCCCCGAATGTCCCGACTGTGGCTCCATGGCGCTGTACTACTCGGAGGGGTGCAAGACCTGCGAGTCCTGTGGCTGGTCCGAGTGCTGACCAGCTAGAACCACTGCCGCGGCCGGCTAGAGCGTGTGACACCGCGGCCAGTTTCGCCATACCGCGTCCGCTTGCTATTCGATTTCGATGACCTCGTAGACGCCGTCGACGGTGGTGAAATCGACCGTCGCCTCGATTTCGGTCCCCTCTTCGGGCCCCTCGTCGGCGACGAGGGTGATCGGCGTGATGGGGTCGCGCTTGAAGAAGGCGATCACCCGCTCGAAAACGGAGGGGACGCCGCCCTCGCGGCAGACGAGGAGGTAACGCGAGTCGGCCAGTTCCGCGACGGTCCCGTCGAGTTCGTAGTCGTCCTGCTCCTCGGGTCCGACGACGTGGATGACCTCGCCCGTTATCTCTCTGGGCATACGTCGTGATTGGCGTCGAGTCGGATGGGTGTTTCTGGTTCGTCTTACCGACCGCTCGCGGTGGTCGCTGACCGTCGTCGACTCCGGCGTATGCGACGTCGAACGGGAGACGGCCGACGGATGGACGGCGACGGCAGCGCGTCATCCGACGTAGCAACGGCCACACCTGGTCGCTGCGTCTCGGTACCCATCCGACGCCCGCTACCGAGACGACGCACGTCTTCGAGGGCCTCGCCGAAGGCACGTACGCGTTCAGTGTCGACGCCGGGCGAGACACGGTTCAGTCGGGATGCTCGATGTGCCTTATAAAAGCGGGACGAACGGCACGCCGAGGCACGGGTCGACGGCGCCCCGGCCGTAGCGCTGTCAGGACCGGAACTCCCTGGAGACCCACCCGGACGGTCCGGTCGGGACGGGGTCGGTCTCCTCGCTCGTCTGGACGTTGCCCTCGCGGTCGACCATCCGGACGACCACCGTATGCGTGGAGCCGGGCGTGTCGTAGCTGTACCGCCACTGGCGCCAGGCGTCATCGGCGGGGCCTTCGCCCTCGGCGGCGGGCAGCGGGTCCGAGAGGGTCGCCTCGGACCAGGAGGCGCCCCCGTCGGTCGACACCTCGACCGCCGAGACGCCGCGCAGGCCGGCGTAAGCGTGGCCGGCGACCTGGCGCTGACCGTCGTCGAGCATGGTGTCGTGTTTGAGCGTCGCGGTGGGTTTGACCGGGCCGGTCCCCTGCCAGCCGCGCTGTTCCCAGTAGCCGTCGACCTCCTCGTCGAGCAGTTCGATCTCGGTGAGCCACTTCGTGTTGACTTCGCCCCAGTGGCCCGGTATCACGGCGCGGACGGGGTAACCGTGGCCCCGCGGCAACTGGTTGCCGTTCATGCCGTACACCGCGAGCCCGCGGTTGAACGCCTCCAAGGGGAACTCCACCTCGTAGCCGTCCTCGGATTTGAGCAGGACGCAGTCGCAGTCGCTCCGGACGCCGGCCTGCTCGACCAGCCGCTGGAGCGGGACGCCGGTCCAGAGCGCGGTGTCCATCTTGTCGCCGTTGAGGCTGTCGCCCACACAGCGAAGCGTCGAGAACTGGTTGACGGCCGCCATCTGCGTGATATCGTCGTAGCTGAAGGTCACCTCCGACTCGACGGCGCCCGTCACCGAGAGCGCGTAGCCGTCCGAGTCCGGGTTGGGGTCGATGGAGTTGATGTCGACCTCGTAGAAGTCCTCGCTCACCAGCGGTTCGATGCTGCCGATGTCGAAGGAGTTGCTCTCGGCGGTGTCGAGTTTCGCCCGGACGTCCTCGTTGTCCACGCCCTGTGCGTCGAGTGGCGGCATCTTCTCGCCCATCGAGCCCCGGTGCTGGCCGACTCCGACGCCGACCGCGGTGGCGCCGAGTGCGACGCCGACCGTCGAGAGCGCCCGGCGGCGCTTCGAGGAGATGGGGTCCGTCGTACCCCGGTAGGCGTCGAACGCTTGAGCGAACGCGACGATGGCGACCGCCGGGAGGACCGGCCCCAGCGAGAGGAGGGGCGCCCGGGTGAGCCCGGCGGTGAGGAGCCAGGCGAACACCGCCGTTCCGACGGTCGGCAGCAGGCGGTTGCTGGCCGCCCGGCTGCCGAGCAACGCGGCGGTGATACCGGCGGCGAACAGCAACCACGTCAGTCCGACCGCGGCGACCAGGTTCAGCTGCTGGCCGGCGCTGCCCAGATACGTGATGGCGAGGGTGACTATCTCCCCCGGCATCGTCCGCGCGAGCGTTCGCTCGATGGGTGATGCGACGAACGTGGGCGTGTAGCCCGTCGCGGCGTAGGAGCCGGCGAGACCGGCGGCGCCCGCGGCGAGACCGACGAGCAGTTGCCCACCCCGACTGTCGAGCAGCGCGTCCTTCATAACTATGGCTTGACGAACCTACTCAAAAGGTGTTTTTCCAACACTGTTCCAATTTCGTCCCAAAGAGCGATATGCCGACGGCGCGTTCCCCGGGACATGAGCGACGACGCCGGCCGGCCCTGCCCGCTGTGTGACCGGTCGATGCATCACCGGCACTGCAAGTACGTCTGTCCGGAACACGGTGTCGTCTACGACTGCGCCGACACGTTCTACTGACATCCCGGCTGTAACAAGCTGCAGTGATTCGGGACCCTGGGGTGCCGAACATCTTTACGGACGTACAGCCGGCATATGACACGCGTGGTGACGATAGCCACCACCGCGGGCGGGATTTTCGGCGGTGGAGCGGCCCACGGTGTCCGTGACGGCAGCTGTTTGCTGGCGGATTTATGGGGATGGACACACTGTATCAGCCAATGAGTAGCGAGGGGGACGTACGCGTGCTCCACGTCGACGACGACCGGGAGTTCGCGGCAGTCGCCGCCATGCATCTCGAACGGGCCGACGAGGGGCTTGACGTAGTCACCGAGTTCTCGGCCCGGGACGGGCTGGCACGGCTCCGGTCGTCGCCGGTCGACTGCGTCGTCAGCGACCACGACATGCCGGGCATGAACGGGTTGGAGTTTCTGAAGGCCGTCCGCGAGGAGTTCGATGGGTTGCCCTTCATCCTCTTTACCGGGAAGGGCAACGAGGAGATAGCGAGCGACGCCATCAGCGCCGGGGTTACGGAGTACCTCCAGAAGGACGCGGGGACCGACCAGTACACCATCTTGGCGAACCGAATCAGGCGCGCGGTCGGGGAAACCCGGGCCAAGTCGGCACTGGAAGAGTCGGAGCGACAGCTCTCGACACTCATCTCGAACCTCCCGGGAATGGTGTACCGGGCACGCAACGAGCCCGGCTGGCCGATGGAGTTCGTCAGCGACGGGGCCAGCGACCTGGTCGGGTACTCCTCCGAGGCCATCGAATCCGGCGAGGTGACGTGGGGGTCGCTCATAAACGAGGCCGACGCCGAACGAATCGACTCGCAGGTCCAGACGAGTATCAGTGTCGGCGAGCCGTTCGAGGTGAGTTACCGGGTCACGACGGCGGACGGCGAGACCCGGTGGCTGTGGGAACGCGGTCGGGTCGTCGACAGCGTGGACGCTTCGACCTCGCAGGCGGACGGACCCGCCGGGTCCGTCGACGGAGACGACGGCGTCGAACTCCTAGAGGGGTTCATCACGGACATTACCGCCCGCGTCACTCGCGAGCAGGAACTGGAACGCGAGCAGGAGTTCACCGAGAACCTCATCGACACGCTCGACGACGTGTTCTACCTGTTCGACCCGGACGGGGAACTGCTGCGGTGGAACGACACCGCGTCGGCGGTGCTTGGCTACGACGCCGAGACGCTGTCGACGATGACGGTCTTCGACCTCGTCCCCGAGGCGTTCCACGAGGCGGTCCGCGAGACCATCGAACGCACCGTCCGGACGGGACAGGGCACCGTCGAGGCGCCGCTGGTGACGGCCGACGGCGAGCGCATCCGTCACGAGTGGCGCGGTTCGCTCATCGAAGACGGGAGCGGTGACCTGCTCGGCATCGCCGGCATCGCCCGCGACATCACCGACCGATGCGAGCGGGAACAGACGCTCGAACAGTACCGAACGCTCGTCGAGAACGTCGGCGACCCGATGTACGTCCTCGACGCCGAAGGGACGATACGGATGGCCAACGACGCGATGGTCGACCATCTGGGGTACGAGCGCGCCGACATCGTCGGAGCCGACCCCGAGCGGTTCATGCCGGCCGCGGACGTCGAGCGCGTGACCGAGACGCTGACCGAACTCCGCGAGTCGCCCGACCGGACGTGGGCGACCGTGGAGATGCGGACCATCGACGCCGACGGGGAGCGGACGGTCACCGAGAACAAGGCCGCGCCGCTGTTCGGTACCGACGGCGAGTTCGTCGGCTCCGTCGGCGTGATGCGCGACGTCACCGAGCGGAAGCAACGCGACCGGGAGCTGGGCCGCTATGAGACCATCGTCGAGGCCGTCGGCGACCCGGTGTACGCGCTCGACGAGGACGGCGTGTTCACGTTCGTCAACGAGGCCATCGAACCGATGACCGGGTACGCCCCCGAGGAGCTCGTCGGCGAACACGTCGGCGTCATCATGACCGACGAGGACGTCGACCGGGGCGACCGGCTCATCCAGGACCTGCTCGCGGACCCGGACACCGACACCGGAACACTCGAGATGGACGTGGTGACGAAGTGGGACGAGCGGATTCCCTCGGAGAACAACCTCGCCCTGCTCCCGACCGAGAACGGCTTCGAGGGCACCGCCGGCGTCATCCGTGACATCCACGAGCGCAAGGCTCGCGAGGAGCGTCTCTCGGAGTTCGCCTCCGTCGTCAGCCACGACCTCCGGAACCCGCTCAACGTCGTCCAGGGGCGGCTCTCGTTGGCCCTGGAAACGGACGACATGGAGCATCTCGACGCCGCTGCCGAGGCCGCCGACCGGATGGAGCAACTCATCGAGGACCTGCTGACGCTCGCCCGCCAGGGCGACTCCGTCGGGGGTATCGAGACCATCGACATCGCGACGGCCGCCGAGGGGGCGTGGGACAACGTCGACACCGTGGGGGCAACGCTCGAACTGGCCGGGACCGCGACCGTCGACGCGGACCCCGACCGGTTGCGGGAACTGCTGGAAAACCTGTTCCGAAACAGCGTGGAACACGGCGCCCAGCACCACCACAGTGCGGCGTACGACACGATATCCCGTCGGCCGCCGGACGACATGAACCCGGGGAACCTGACGGTGACCGTCGGGACGATGCCGACCGACAGCGGCGGTATCACCGGGTTCTACGTCGCCGACGACGGCCCCGGTATCCCGGCCGAGGACCGCGAGAGAGTGTTCGAGCGGGGGTACACCACGGCCGAGAGTGGGACCGGGTTCGGACTCGCCATCGTCGAGGACATCGCGACCGCCCACGGCTGGTCGGTGCGGGCAACCGAGAGCGGGGCGGGCGGCGCCCGCTTCGAGTTCACGACGAGTCGGGCCGACCGGTGAAGTGCCGGTAGGTCGGGCCAGCAAGTACCAGCACCGAGAGCGCCCCGAGAAGGACGAGTACCTCGACGACGACCCACGGGATCTCGCCGACGAACGTGCCGACGACGAACGCCCGCGTCGAGACGCCCGCGAAGCCGGCGCCGTAGGAGACGGGGTCTGCCGGCACTGGCGAGAGCCGCGCCGCAAGCACCCCGCGTGTCTCCCCGGTCACCTCGATGATGCGCTGTCCCGACTCGCCCAACCAGCCGAACATCCCGCCCTGCTCGCCGGCCCGCTCGGCGAACCGGTAGGGGATGAGACAGGTCACCAGCGCCCCCACCAGCGCGACCGGAATCCCGTAGCCGGTGCCCAGCACGAAGCCGACGAACGCGGAGAGGGGCATCGTCGGCCACGCGAAGAAGGGGCGGGCGAGATACAGCGTGACGATGACGCCCGCGAGATACACCGGGTGGTCGGCCAGATGCATGGCTTCGCGGATGAGGCGGCCCGGTGAGACAACGACCGCGACGACCGCCACCGCGGTGACGAGGGCGGCCGTCCCGAACAGCTGTCGCTTCGCGAGGCGGTCCATCTACACGTGTGAGCGGGGCCAGCCATCAAACCTCTTGTGGTCAGCCGGCAGCGGCGAGACGCATATAAAGGCCGGACAGTCGTCGGTCCGGTACAGTTCGACCGACTCTCTGAGTAGCGTGTACATCATTGCGGTCGAACATATCAATTCGATTGATACAACTCTCGTTCAAATAACGACACGTGTATGACGAAAGGTGTCGAACGATAACAGGTTGTCGGCACATACGAAGATATAAATGGACAACCGTCATGCCTGAGCGGTGGTCGGTCACTGACGTGCTGCGAGCCGTCGGCACGAGCGACTGTCGCATGCGACTCCCGACGGCGGTAAAGATTAATCCGGTCGCACTCGTCGTAGCCGGTGTGTCCGACGACGAGCGCGACCCCGTGGAACTCGGGGTGGAACTGCTTGCCCATCTGGAAGAGGAGTCGCTGTCGGTCGCGGACGCGATGGACCGCATCGAGACGGTGACGACCAACCCCGGCGTCCAGCGCGAGATCCTCGACACCGCGGCGATGCGTGGCGTCATCGACCGCGAGGACGGCCTCGTCCGGCCACAGTCGGGCGGCACTTACGTCAGTTTCGAGGCCGACGTGGTGGTCCGCGAGGGCGACTTCTCCTGTGCGCGCTGCGGGGCCGGCATCAGTACCGGCCACTTCGTTCAGTTCGATGGCGGCGAACTCGGCCCCTTCGGTTCGACGTGTGTCCGGAAAGTGCTGGGAAGAGAGTAGCGAGGGTCGAACGAACGTGATGATACTGGTGGCTGTAACGAACTGACGTATTTCGCCACCCCGGGGTGGCGAATATTGTTACGAACGTACAGCTACCAGTATGAGCGACCCCCTCGACGGAACGGTGAGCGAAGCGAACCGTGGAGTAGCGAGACACTGAACGGACAGTCCTCTCAGCGGCCCTGGCGGAGTTCGTCGATGAGCGTCCGGATGGTCTCCTCCTGGGCCTCGATGCGCTCGTTCTGCCGTTCGATGGCCGCGGTGAGGTCGGTGATTTGCTGTTCGAGGGCGGCGATATCGCTGCTCTCGCCGTCGCTGTCGATCGACGGCGCAACGGTCTGGCCGCTGGCCTCGGTCGTCTCGGCCGGTTCGTCACTGCCCTCTTCGTCGTCGCTCACGAGCGGGTCGATGCCGCTCTCCAGTCCCAGTCCGCCGTCGTCGTCGGCCTCCTCGTCGGGTTCGGCAGCGACCTTGGCGTTGAAATCGGCCAGCGACGACACCTCGTGGAAGGCGAAAAGCGCCTCCTGGAGCGTCCTGCGGACCGCGGGCGCCTGGTCGCTGGGCGCCTTGATACGCTCTGGCCGGTCGTCGACGGCGAGCACGATGGCCGTCGCGACGGAGCCCTGCTCGAAGTCGAGGCCGGTGACCGCGTCGAACGGGTACGACTCGAAGTCGCCGTCCCAGGTGACGCTGCCGAGGTGTTTCAGCAGGCGCCCCTCGGTGACGACGAGCGTGAGTTCGCTGAAGCGGAAGACACCGGTGACGCGCTCCCCGCCGGCGATGGCGTTCGACTGCCGGAGGTTCCCCTCCAGCAGCCGTTCGAGGACGGCATCGGCGCGGCTCCCGGGGACGCCGAAGTCGCGTTTCCCGTCGGTGTAGACGAGCGTGAATTTCGTCTTGCGTCGGCCCGCAGAGAGCGTGAGCCGCTCGAAGTCATGGGGGTACGTCTTAACCGTCTCGTCGCTCAGCAGGCCCTCGCCGCGGTAGACGAGCGTTCGTGTCGGGGTGAAACAGACCGCGTCCTCGTCGCCAAGCGCGACGCCGGCCTGAATCTCCTCGTCTCCGAGTTCCTGTTTGACGAGGTCCGGTGTATCCATGCAGGGTGGATACCGGCGCGGTGGCTTAAATCCCCCGACCGTGTGAGGACGCCACAGCCTCCGGAAAGATGGGAACCTTCAATACGGCGAGTAGCAAACCACCGAGTGCGCCCGGGTGGCTTAGCTGGACATAGCGCCGCACTCATAGGGTCACACGACTCATGCGGTACCACACGGCATGACCCGCGAGGTGCTCGTCACACCCCGGACCTGGGTTATGCGGAGATCGAGGGTTCGGAGCCCTCCCCGGGCATTCTTACATCCCTTCGAACATCGGCGAGCGACGTCGATTGCCGAGGTGATTCACCGGCTCACTGCTCGAAGACGTACACCGACCCGTCGCTGTCGTCGGGATTCTCGTCATAGGGGGCACCGATGAACGCGAGTTCACCTTCCAGGGCCACCGAACTCCCGAACCGGTCTCCGAACCGGTCCTCGGAGCTGCGGTCGGCGGCGGTGAGCCGAACCTGCTGATTCCACGTCGAATCGTCGCGGGTGAAGACGTACGCCACACCGCTCCTGTCGTCGCTGCTGTAGTTCGTCGTACTCGACCCGGCCAGCAGCGTATCGCCCTCGAGGTCGATAGCCGGGGCGAAGAAGGTGTTCCGTCCCCAGCCCTCCGGCGTGACTTTCTGCTGGTGGTGCCACTCGGACCCCTCGCGGGTGAAAACCCAGGCTGCCCCGGCGAACACGCCGTTGGACTCGCTGGGCGCCCTCGGGTTCGCGAGGACAGCGGTGTCCCCGTCCAGCGCCACGATGGACCCCTGTCCGTCCTCGTTGTTCGGGTTGTCGGACCGGAGGAACGTCTCCTGGGTCCACTCGCCGTCCGAGCGGGTGAACACGAGTGCCCCGCCGACGCTGGAGAAGCCGAAGTCGTAGTAACTCGCGTACGGCGCCCCGGCGAGGATGGTGTCGCCGTCGACTGCGACGCTGGCGCCCAGTCCGTCGGCGGTGTCGTTTACCTCACGACCGTCTTCGAGCGTCGTTTCCAGCGTCCACTCCCCGCCGTCGCGTTCGTAGACGTAGACTGCACCCCTGTTGTCCTCGTTGTCACCCGGGTCTTCGGGTGCACCGACGGCAAGTGTATCGCCATCGACATCGTAGGACCCGCCGAAACGCGCGTTCTCGTCGAGGCCGTCGGGCAGCAGCGTGGCCTCGCGCTCCCAGCCCCCGTCGGTTCTGGTGTAGACGACCACCGACCGGTTCTGGCGTTCCTCACCCCCGCTGAAAACGACCGTGTCGCCGCTGAGCGCGGGAGGACCCTCGATGTCGTCCCCGACGCCGAGTTCGTCGTCTCGCGTCCAGCCGTCGTCGGTGAGCGCGAAGACGGCGGCTGCTCCGCCGTTCGAGGGACCGAGCACGGCCGTCGCCCCGTCGATCGAGACCGAGCCACCATACCCACTGAGCTTGCCGTTCTGGGTCCACTGCTCGCCGGGCGGCGCCCGCTCGAACGAGATGCGGACGAGGTCCATCGGGTGGCCGGTGGGGTCGCCCTCCCCGTCAGTGGCGGTGACGTCTTCGTGACAGACGGCCGGTGTCTCCGGGCCGTCGACTCCGGTCACGCGGTACATCGTGTCGGTCTCCAGTGTCTCACCCGGCCCGACGAACACCCAGCTTCCACAGGCCTGTCCCCAGGGGCCGTACCCATTGGGGCCGCCGCTCAACTCGACGGGCGCGTCGGCCGTGACAGTGTGCGCTACGTGTCGCTCGTCCTCGCTACCGTCACACGTGTCCGGGACCGAGATGGAAACGCCGACGTCACCGTCGTTGTCCTCGGCCGCTCGCTTCACGTAGAAGGACCCACCCCAGCCGTCCTCGTCCGGCACACAGTCGACGTCGTCCTCGCCCGTGAGTTTCCGGTACGACGAGTGGCTGATGTAGCCGACGCCGCCGGTCTGACTGTCGTCGTCCGCAGCGGCGAGACCCCCACCTGCGAACGCGCTCGCCAGCAGGCCGCCGCCGACGGCGGCGGCGCCGCTCCGGAGCACGTCTCGCCGGTTCGCACGCGTTGTAATCGGTCTTTCTGGCATAGCTATCGAGCCTGAATTTACATGTGGGAACGCCCCAGAAAGTTAGGCGCTTCCGACGAACGACCAGTCACCGTCGCGACGTTCCAGCGTGCCGCTCCAGCGGGTGTCGAACTCGCGGCGCTCACCCCGTTCGTCCCAGGCCAACGTCACCTCGTCGCTGAACCACGCCACCGAGTCGCGCTGGGTGACACGCAGGTCGTGGCTGTCGACGGTCCAGTCGCTCGTTGAGGCGGTCTGGTCGCGCAGCCCTTCCTGCACGCTGTCGGAGCCGACCAGCCGCTCGGAGATACCGACCTTCACGACGGCGTCGTCCTCGGGCCGGTCGTTCGCGAAGAAGGTGTCAAGCGGTGCGCCGTGGCGCAGCGAGTCGTAGTAGTCGTGGATAGTGGCTCGCGCGTCCATACCGGGGTATCCGTCCGGAGGGACTTACCGCTGTGGGGCCAACACATTAGGAGCGGCCGGTCCAATCGGGGGTATGCGCGCAGCAATCTACAACGGTCCCGGCGACATCACCGTCGAGGAGGTCCCGCGCCCGACGCTCGAATCCCCGACCGACGCCATCGTCCGGGTCACGCATACGGCCGTCTGTGGCTCGGACCTGTGGTTCTACCGCGGCGAGAGCGACCACGAGCGGGGCTCTCGTGTCGGCCACGAACCGATGGGTATCGTCGAAGACGTCGGCGACGACGTCACGTCAGTCGAACCCGGCGACCGCGTCTTCGCCCCCTTCGTCATTAGCTGTGGTCACTGTGAGTTCTGCCGGAAGGGACTGTACACCTCCTGTGTCAACGGGGACTCCTGGGGTGGCGACAACGGCGGCTGTCAGGGCGAGTACGTCCGGGCGACCCACGCCGACGGCACGCTCGTCAGAGTGCCCGACCGGTACGCCGACGACGAGGAAACGCTTCGCGCGATACTGCCCCTGACCGACGTCATGGGGACAGGTCACCACGCGGCCGTGAGCGCGGGCGTGGGCGAAGGCGACACCTGTATCGTCGTCGGCGACGGCGCGGTCGGGCTGTGTGGCGTGCTCGCGGCCCGTCGGCTGGGCGCCGAACGCATCGTCGCGATGGGCCACCACGAGAACCGACTCGAACTGGCCGAGGAATTCGGCGCGACGGAGACCGTCGCCGCCCGCGGTGAGGCGGCCATCGAGCGTGCGACGGAACTGACCTACGGCGGCGCGAACCACGTCCTCGAGTGTGTGGGTGCCGCGTCGGCGATGAACACCGCAATCGACGTCTGTCGGCCCGGCGGCACCGTCGGCTACGTCGGCGTCCCCCACGGCGTCGACGATGGCGGGCTCGATGTCTTCGGACTCTTCGGCCAGAACCGCACGCTGCGGGGCGGGGTCGCGCCGGTGCGGGCCTACGCCGAGGACCTGCTCGCCGACGTGTTACAGGGGACGCTCGATCCCTCGCCCGTCTTCACGAAGACCGTCGACCTCGACGGCGTTCCGGAGGGGTACCGGGCGATGGACGAACGGAACGCGATCAAAGTGCTGGTAACCGTCTGAAACGGTCGTGTTTACTTTAGCAGCAACGGACTCAGAGAGCCAGAAAGCCCCCGCGTTCTCAGCTCCCGCGGCTCGCTGCGCTCCAGCAGGTGCTTGCGTCGTCCTCAGAAATCTTCGATTTCTGATGGGCTGCGGTAGAGCTCCGCTCTACCGAACGCCGGGGTTCACTGAGAACGCGGCCCCTTTCAGCCCCACCCGTAGCCGGTCAACCAGCCGGCATGGGTGGGCTGAAAGGGGCGTTGTCGGCGCCTCGCGCCGACTGCTCGGGAGACCACAGGTCTCCCGGTGGCCTGCTACACGAAGGCGGACGACGTAA
>PXQZ01000090.1 GCA_003021755.1 Halobacteriales archaeon QH_8_67_36
CGTTCGGGCCGGCGCGCGCAAGCGAAACACCCCGTTGTGGCCCCGATACGGCGAAATCGCGGTTTACGAACGTCCAAATTCGCAGTAGACGGATGACGGCTTTCTTGACGGAGAACAACCTTATATGCATTATACCATGTGATACTTTGGACGTCTGTCTATCTATATCCTCGAACTTCCGATATCGTAAACCCAATGTTTATGTACTGGTCCTGCCAGAGGTTTCTCCGTGAACGACTTGACGAAGTTGGCGCTCGCGCCGATAAAGTTGGACGTTCAAACGCAATAATCGGACAGAAATCATGGTACTCGAACCACTACAAACGACCCAACTCGAAACGCTCGTCACGGGAGTGAACCTCCTGTGGGTGCTAGTCGTAACGTTCCTGATCTTCTTCATGCACGCCGGCTTCGCGATGCTGGAAGCGGGACAGGTGCGCTCGAAGAACGTCGCGAACCAGCTCACGAAGAACCTGCTCACCTGGTCAGTCGGGGTGACGGTGTTTTTCCTCATCGGTGCCGGCATCTCGTCACTGGTCGGGGGCAGCGGCTTCGTCCCGGCCTTCCAGGCCGCTGACCCCAACAGCTGGGTCAGCTGGCTGTTCGGCGCCGTCTTCGCGATGACGGCGGCGACCATCGTCTCCGGGGCCGTCGCCGGCCGCGCGAAACTCCGCGCCTACGTGGCGTACACGTTCCTGCTGGCCGCGGTCATCTACCCGGTCGTCACCGGCATCACGTGGGCCGGCGCGTACATCGAGTTCGGCGGCGCGGCGTTCCATGACTTCGCCGGCGGGATGATCGTCCACGGCATGGGCGGCGTCGCCGGCCTCACGGCCGCCTACGTCCTCGGTCCGCGCATGGGCCGGTACAACGAGGACGGGAGCGCGAACGTCATCCCCGGTCACTCGCTGACCTTCGCCGTGCTCGGGACGCTCGTTCTCGCCTTCGGCTGGTACGGGTTCAACGTCGGGACCGCCGCGTCGGTGTTCGCCCTCAGCGAGTCCGGCGAACTCACGCTCGGTGCGTTCTCCTACGTCGGTCGCGTCGCGATGACGACGACCATCGCGATGGCCGCCGGCGCCATCGGCGCCTCCGCCGTCGCCTGGGCGAAGACCGGCAAGGTCGACACGCTGT
This sequence comes from Halobacteriales archaeon QH_8_67_36, assembly GCA_003021755.1. Lineage (GTDB taxonomy): Archaea > Halobacteriota > Halobacteria > Halobacteriales > Haloarculaceae > Haloarcula. Next base: position 1,135 of record PXQZ01000090.1, read on the forward strand.
ACGTCGCCAACGGGCTGCTGGCCGGTTTAGTCGGCATCACCGCGATCCCGGACACCACCGCCTGGTGGGGCGCGTTCGTCGTCGGTGGGCTCGCCGGTGGCCAGCTCCCCATCGTCTTCTCGCTCATGGAGAAGAAGCTCAAGATCGACGACGTCTGTGCCGTCTTCCCGGTTCACGGGAGCGCCGGTATGCTCGGGACGCTGCTGTTCCCGTTCGTCGCAGCCGAGACCCCTGCGGGCGGCGTCGCGAACGCGTTCGTCGCACAGCTCATCGGCGTCACCGCCATCACGGTCTGGACGGTCGCCGCGACCGCCGTGGTCTGGGGCGTCCTCAAGGCGCTGGGTGAGGCCCGCGTCACGCCCGAACACGAACAGGAAGGGCTCGACGTCAGCGAACACGGCGTCGAGACGTACCCCGAATTCGGCTCCGGCGAGAGCGTCGTCGCCGACGGCGGTATGACGACCGGAAACGTGCGAACTGACGGAGGTTCCAAGGATGACTGATATCAAGATGGTCGTTGCGATGGTCCGTCCCGACAAGCTCGGCGACGTGAAACAGGCGCTCGCGGAAGTCGGCGCCCCCTCGCTGACGGTGACGGACGTCTCCGGCCGCGGCTCCCAGCCCGCAAAGAAGGGTCAGTGGCGCGGCGAGGAGTACGTCGTCGACCTCCACCAGAAGGTCAAAATCGAGACGGTCGTCGCGGACATCCCCGCCGATGACGTGGTCGAAGCCATCGCCGAGGGCGCCCACACGGGCGAGAAGGGCGACGGCAAGATCTTCGTCCTCCCGGTCGACGACGCCTACCAGGTCCGAACGGGCAAGACCGGTCCCGAGGCCGTCTGAGCGGCGGGCGATGGTCGACGATATCGATAGACAGGTGGTGAACGCCTTGCTCCGCGACGGGCGGGCGAGTGCCCGTGATGTCGCCACCGAAACCGGCGTCGCCGCGACGACGGTGTCGCGACGGATGGACCAGCTGGTCGAGACCGGCGTCATCGAGGCGTACACCGCTCGCGTCGACTACGGGGCACTGGGATACGACGTGACCGCCGTCTTCCAGCTGTCGGTCGATGGCAGCGGGCTCGGGACGGTGACAGAGCGGCTCCGCGATCTGGACAACATGGTCGCGGTGTACGAGGTGACCGGCAGCCACGACATCGTCGCCGTCGGGAAGTTCCACGATACGGAAGAGATGAACGCACACATCAAGGAGCTGCTGACCGACCCTGATGTCCGCACCGCCGCCACCTCGGTCGTGTTGAACACGGTCCGCGAACACGAACAGTTTCCGGTCGACGACACCGGCGAGTAACAGTCGGCTCGCGCCGACGTCACTGCCGCGGTAGGCGGCGCACCGACGCGGCTGCACTGCCGCGGTGGGCGACACACCGACGCGGCCGCACTGCCGCGGTAGGCGACACACCGACGCGGCTGCACTGCCGCGGTGGGCGTGCTCTCCGCTTTCAAGCACTGATAGCGCCGGCGGTGGCATTAAGCCGGTTCACTCGTTCGGTGGGGTATGGGCCTGCAAGTCGACGTGCGCAAGCTCGACCTCTTCAACCAGATGGCGAGGGAGGGGTCGGGGACCGTCGCGGACCACCTCGGCCAGCTCACCGGACTGGACGCCTCGGTCCACACGTCCCGGATAAACTTTCTCGACATCGACGACGTCACGACACACATCGGCACGGACCGGCAGGTCGGCATCTACGTCGAACTGAACGAACCGCCCTACGGCTACGTCCTGTTCATGCTCGATCCGGCCGACAGCAAGCGGCTGACGGGCGCGATGATGGGCGCCACGGGCGAGGCGACGGAGGGCGAGGGGTTCTCGGAGATGGAACGCTCCGCGATGCAGGAGATCGGCAACATCATGACCTCCGCGTTCATCGACGGGTGGGCGAACGTGCTGGACACGACCATCGACATGGGGACGCCGACGTTCGTGCTGGGGCCGGCCAACACCGTCATCGAGAAGATGGGCGGCTGGCCGGACTCCGAACTCGTTTTCGTCATCGACTCGCGGATAACCGTCGAGGACGGCGACCTGGGGATGACCGTCTACACCTTCCCCGAACTCGAAGACCTGGTGAAACTCATCCAGGGCATCGACCTCGACACCGACGTGGCCGCGGACACACGGGCCGACGACCCGGTGTAGCCCGCCCCGTCTCGGTCGTCCGCCGGCATCGGCGACAGCTCGGCTTCGGGGGCAGCCAGTTTGACCGCACACTGGCTGAACTGGGGTTCCTGAGACTGCAGGTTCCGGTCCGGGAGCGTCAGGCCGACGAGCGAGCGGTCTCGGTCCCCTGGACGTGCTGACTGACACCCATCCCCCAGTACAGCAGTGCCCGCTGGGACGTGGCGGTCAACCTCGTCGATGTCTCGTAGGTACAGGGCGGCGCATCGCTGCCGAAGGTCCGGTAGTACGCCGTCACTGCACTGGACATACATAGCGTCGTGTTCGCGTCGTAGTTGCGCGTCCCGAAGCCGCCGCGAGCGAGTTTCCCCGGCACGTGGGCGGCCTCGTTGGTCTGCTGGCCGCTCCCCAGCACGGCCGCGGAATCGGGGTCGCTCCCGTGGGCCTGTCGAAGCCCCTGCGTGGCCCGTGTGAGCGCTACATCCCAGTCGTCGTGCAAAGCCCCCCGCCGTCGCGGACGAGTGGCCGCGAGAGCCACTGTCCGTCGCGGTCCCGGCTCTCCTCGATACCACGGGAGCGGGCAAGCCCCTGACTCACCGGGCGCGCGGCGTCACTGCGCACCGTGTCGACACCTCACTGCGTGTGCCCACAGCCGACGGCACACCGCATACAGATCGTGGGCACCCAGTCGCTCACGGCCCATCACGCGCCGGCGAGGCACGGGTTCGCCCAGTGAACGTATTTGCATCCGCACGTTCGGATAGCATATTTCTGTCTAGACGAACGGATAGGCAATATGTACCCCTATCTCTCGACGAAAACTCATCTTTCACGAACTTCCAGT
>PXQZ01000091.1:0-4114 GCA_003021755.1 Halobacteriales archaeon QH_8_67_36
TTGGCGAGGATGTCGGGGAAGACGGCCACGTCGCGGTCGGTCAGCACGTCGTCGGCCTTCGGTGTGAGCGGCCCGTTCGCGGCCTCGACGATGACGTCGGCCCGTACGTCCTGTGCGATATCGCCGTCGATGGCGTTCTCCAAGGCGGCGGGGACCAGCAGGTCCACGTCCATCGTGAGCAGGTCCTCGTTGGTCCGCTCGTCGGTAGCGCCCTCGAACCCCGCGAGCGATCCCGTCTCGCGCTTGTGCTCTCTCGCGGCGCGGGCGTCAAAGCCGTCGGGGTTGACGATAGCGCCCGAGGAGTCGGAGGCGGCGACGATGTTCGCGCCGAGGTCGTCGATGAGCCTTGCGGCGACGGAACCGGCGTTGCCGTACCCCTGGACCGCCACCGTCGCGTCCTCGATGTCCTTGCCGAGATAGTCGAACGCCTCGCGCGTGGTGAGCATCACCGACCGGCCCGTCGCTTCGACCCGGCCCGCGCTGCCGCCTGACTCGGGCGCTTTCCCCGTTATCACGCCCGGCTCCGTGGTGTTCTCCAGCGTCTCGTAGGTATCCTTTATCCAGTTCATCTCCCGCTGGCCGGTGTTGACGTCGGGCGCGGGGATGTCCTTGTCCTCGCCGATGAACGGCCGGAGCTCCGTGGCGAACGAGCGGGTGATGCGCTCGATCTCGCCGGCGGAGTAGCGGCGCGGGTCGATGCGGATGCCACCCTTGCCGCCGCCGTAGGGGATGCCGACGGCGGCGCACTTGTACACCATCCAGCCCGACAGGGCCTTGACCTCGTCGCGCGATACTTGCGGGTGGTAGCGGATACCGCCCTTGTATGGGCCGCGGTCGCCGTTGAACTGCGAGCGGAAGGCCCGGAACACCTCGATGGAGCCGTCGTCGAGTTCCACGGAGAGGTTCGTCTCCAGCACTCGCTCCGGGTGTTTGAGCCGCTCCAGAACGTCGGTCGGGTATTCGAGGTAGGCGGCGGCGTCGTCGATCTGCTCCTGCAGACTCTCGAACGGGTTCACCTCGCCGGACATGTCCTAGCAGTGAGTGAGTGACGGCAAAAGGATACCGCCGGCGCCGTCTACGGACGGCTCCCGGGCCCTGCCCGCCGTGGAACACGTCGTCGGCACGACTCCGCAGGATGACCCACTCGCTCCCGATAGGGTTGGGGTACTCGTCGTCACCCACGTAATGACGGGCGAGTTGTCGGTGCCTGCTCGAAGCGGTCGTGGTACTGCTCTGGTATCGTCGTCATGTGTCACCCGAGTGAGGAGACACAGCTATACTGTGGTGACGGTCAGGTTGATTCGACCGGCAGACGGATGTGGACGGTGGTCCCGCCCTCGGTGTCGATGGCCACCTCCCCGCCCGACTCGTGGACTACGGTGTAGAGGAGCCACAGACCCGCGCCGCTCGCGTGCGTCATGTCGGTCTCGCCCCGGCGTTCGAACGCCGCCAGCTCGTCCGTCGGGATGCCGGGGCCGTCGTCTTCGACCGTAATCGTGGCCCACTCGTCTTGCAGTTCGGCGGAGACCTCGACGGTGGCGTCCTCGGCGTGTTCGACGGCGTTCCGGATAGTGTCGGCGATAGCCTGCTCGAACTGCCGCAGCGCCAGGATCTCGGCCGTCGGCAGGTCAGTCAGACGGATACCGGTCGCCGCCTCCGGATGGTTCGCACGGACCCGCTCGGTCCCCGCTTCGATGGCCGTTTCGAGGTCCTGAGCGATCGGATCGTTGTGCTCGATGGCCTTCTCTATGAGCCGCGTCGTCTCCGTCGTGTCGACGAGGGTGTCGCTCTTGGCAACGATCTTCCGGGCCCACTCGGCCCGTTCGTCGTCGCTCTGTTCGGCGATGAGTTCGGCGTGGGTGCGAACGACCGATATGTCGTTCCGGAGGTTGTGCCGGAGGACCCGCCCCATCACCTGCCGGAGAAAGTTGAGGTCCTGCTCCCGGTCCTTGACCTGGGTGATGTCCCGGAAAACGAGTAGTCGGCGGTCGCGCTCGTCCATCGTGACCACCGAACAGTGGAAGTATGCCAGCGTCCCGTCGGTGAAGACGCCCAGGTCCGGGTCGTCCTCGCTCGGATCTCGATGGTCCCGAAGCGCGGCGACCGCGGCATGGTCCGGATCGAAGTGGCAGTCATCGCCGTCGACGACGCCGCCGGCGTCGGGGTAGTGGCTGAGCCTGTCGGCGTGTCGGTCGGCGAGACTGCGGTTCGGCCCGAAGACCGATTCGATGGGTTCGCCGGCGACCGTCCCGCTCCCCAGCAGCGTCTCACAGGCGTCGTTCGCGGCCAGGACCCGCCACTCCGTGTCCAGCGCGATGGCCGGGTCGTCGATGTACTGGATGACTGCCAGCTCGCTCATACTCCGTACCCAGCGGACTGTAGAATCAAGGTTCTATCGGCCTACACTACGGGTCGCCGGCACGCTCCAGCACCCGTCGAGCCTGCCGAATCTGTGGGGCGTCTATCATCTCGCCGTCGAGGACGAAGACGCCGCCGGCGTCGTCGTGGGCGTCCAGCAGCCGCTCGGCCCACGCGATGCGCTCCGCACTGGGCGTGAACACGTCGTTGATGACTGGCACCTGTCCGGGGTGGACGACGAGTTTGCCGTCGTAGCCCAGTTCGACGGCCCGCTCGGCCTCGGCGCGGAGGCCGGCGTCGTCGGTGTAGTTCGGGTAGTGGGTGTCGATGGGAGAGAGACCGGCCGCTCGCGCGGCGAGGACGACGTGCTGGCGGGCGTGGGAGAGTTCCCCGCCGTCGGCGGTACGGGTCGAGCCGATGTCCCCGGTGAGGTCCTCCGCCCCGAAGACGAGCGCCGCTGTGGAGTCGTGGGCGGCGATGGCTTCGGCGTGGAGGACGCCGGCGGCGGACTCGACGAGCGCGAGCACGGGACAGTCGACGCCCGCGTCCGCCAGCAGGTCGACGAGCCGTGCCACGTCCTCGGCGCCGGCCGTTTTCGGGAGCATCACGGAGTCGGGAGCGGTTCCGGAGAGCGCCACGGCCACGTCGTCGGCCGCGCCACGACCGACCGGGTTGACGCGGACACAGACCTCGGGATCGACCCCCGCCACGTCGGCCAGCGCGTCGCGGACGGTCTCGCGGGCCGCTGACTTCGCGTCGGGGACCACGGCGTCTTCGAGGTCGAAAACGACCACGTCGGCGTCGAAGCCGGGTGCCTTCCGGAGTTTCGCCGGGTCATCTCCCGGGGAGAACAGGATGCTTCGGCGGGCCATACCCGGCCTTTGGTTGCCCCCGGTGGTAAGTCATGTGTGCCACACCGCTAAGGGGAGCGATCACCTTTGTACGGTATGACCGGGCTGTACTACGAGGGGTTCACCGAGGGCGAGACCATCGAACACGACCGTCGGCGGACCGTCAGCGAAAGCGACAACCAGCGGTTCTGTGACCTCACGATGAACCAGCAGCCCCTCCATCTGGACGCCGACTTCGCCGCCGAGACGACGTTCGACGAGCGGGTGGTCAACGGGCTCTACACCATGTCGCTGGCCGTCGGACTGACCATCCCCGACACCACCGATGGGACCATCGTCGCGAATCTGGGGTACGACGCGGTCGAACACCCGAGTCCGGTGTTTCATGGCGACACGGTTCGGGCTGAAACCACGGTCCTCGAAAAGCGGCTCACGAGCGACGGCGACAGGGGCGTCGTCACGATGCAGGTCGACGCCTACACGGACGACGGGACGCTCGTCTGTACGTTCGAGCGCACGGCGCTGGTCCGACGCGAGGAGTCCTAGCACGTCGAGTCAGAGCCCGTTGTGTCAGCGCCCCACCAGCAGCGCCACGTTGATACAGACGGCGACCACCCACGGGATGGCCACGCCGAGGGGAATCGTCGGCGCCTGGCGCTCGGGCACCAGTTGTCGGACGACGCCGGCCAACCCCACCACGCCGATCTTGAGTACGGCCAGCGCAGCGATGCCGAACGCCTCGATGAGACGGCGTGCGAGCGGATTCCCCTCGCGGAACCCCGTCCGCAGGCCCCGCTGTGTCAGGTAGACATCCGCGAGCAGGGCCGCCACGACGACGACCCATAGCTCCCGCTCGACGCTCGCCAGCAGGTCGAGCGCTCGACGCCCCCACGTCTCGATGGTCC
>PXQZ01000091.1:4184-5800 GCA_003021755.1 Halobacteriales archaeon QH_8_67_36
CCCCCGACACATCCTTCCAGCTTGGGCCCGTACTTCCGAGCGTGATTCCGCCGCTTCGCCGCCGCTGCCCGCACTGTGGTCACAGCGACTGGACCACGCGTTTCGCGGTCGTTCGGGTTGACAGTCGGCGACTCCGCACCTGTCCAGCCTGTGGACACCGGTTCGAATCGGGCAGGAAACCGTGGCTCAACTAACACCGGTGGCTGTAAGTTCGTAAAGATATTCGCCACCCAGGGGTGGCGAACTATTTCAGTTTGTTACAGCTACCAGCGTGAGCGCGGGCTACAGGATAGTCCCGTGCTTCTTGTCCGGACGATGCTTTTCGACGGTTTCATACATGTCGAATCGGGCGGCCAGTTCGGCACGGAGGTCACCCGGCGGGACGATTTCGTCGATGACGACCTCGCTGGCCATCCGGTGGGCGTCGATGTCCTTGCGGTACTGCTCGCGTAGCTCCCGCTCGCGCTCGGCGCGCTCCTCGGGGTCGTCGATTGCGTCCAGCTTGTTGGCGTAGACGGCGTTGATAGCTGCCTCGGGTCCCATGATTCCGATCTCGCCGCTGGGCAGTGCCAGCGTCGCCTCCGGGTCGTAGGCCGGCCCGGACATGGCGTAGATGCCGGCGCCGTAGGCCTTCCGGACGACGACACACTGCTTGGGGATCGTCGCGGCGGAGGTAGCGTATATCATCTTCTTGCCCGCCTCCAGGATACCTTCCTTCTCGACGCCCGACCCGGCCATGAAGCCGGGCGTATCACAGAGGTACAGCAACGGGACGTTGAACGCGTCGCACTTCCAGACGAACTCGGCGGCCTTGCGGGCCGAGTCGGGGAAGATGGCCCCGGCGCGCCGGGCTGGCTGGTTCGCCACCACACCGACCGAGCGGCCGTCGATGCGGGCGAAGCCGGTGAGTATCTCCGTGCCGTACTCGGGCCGAAGTTCGAAGAAGGAGTCCCCGTCGACGACGCGCTCGACGACCCGGTGCATGTCGTAGCCCTCGTTCGGTTCCTGCGGGATCACGCCGTCGAGGCCGGCCGGCGATTTCGCTGGCGCGACCGGGTCGGCGCCGGGCGGGCGCTCCTCGCAGCTGTCCGGAAGGTAGCCGACGAGCTGTGTGACCAACTGTCGTGCGTGTTCCTCGTCGTCGGCCACCAAGTCGGCGCTGCCGGAGTGACGGGCGTGGATGTCTGGCCCGCCCAGCTCGTCCAGGTCGATGTCCTCGCCGGTGACCATCTCGACCATCCGCGGCGAGGCGATGGCCAGCGCGCTCATCCCGCGGACCATCACGGTGAAATCGGAGAAGACGGGGGTGTAGGCCGCGCCGGCGATGCAGGGGCCATAGAGAACGCAAATCTGGGGGACGACGCCCGAAATCCGCGAGTGGTTGAAGTAGAACTTCCCAATGCCCTCGCGGTTGGCGAAGAACCCGCGCTGCTGGTCGATGCGTCCGCCTGAGGAGTCCACGAGGTATAGCGCCGGCCGTCCGGTTTTCAACGCCCGCTCTTGGAGGCGGACGAACTTCTCGACGCCGTGTTTGGCTACCGAGCCGGCCTTCACGGTGAAGTCGTTGGCCCCGACGTGGAGTCGCCGTCCGTCCAGCCGGCCCGCGCCGGTGATGA
>PXQZ01000092.1:0-4092 GCA_003021755.1 Halobacteriales archaeon QH_8_67_36
ACGGCGTCGCTACGCTGGAAGTTCAGCAGCGCCACCCGACCGCCCGGCACCAGGCAGTCACACCATGTGTCCACCGCGGCCGCAGGGTCCGGGAAGATGCCGGCGACGAAGGTGCCCAGCACGGCGTCGACATCCCGGACTGGCGGGCGGGTGGCGTCGGCGCGGAGATACTCGACGCCGGGGCCGGCGCGGTCGGGGTGACGCCGCGCCGCCCGGAGCATCTCGGCGGTGACGTCGAGCCCGACGACCCGGCCCGCCGGGCCGACCCGCTCGCGCAGTTCGGGGACGTTCGCGCCGGTGCCCGACCCCATCTCGACGACGGTGTCGCCGGGCGAGGGGTCAAGCGCGTCGACCGCGCTGGCGCGCCATGAGCGGAGACCGGGGAGCCCGGCTACGCGGTCGTAGACAGTCGCCCATCGCTCGTAGAAGTTCTCGCTCACAGGACGTCGCGGGTCCACTCGGCGACGGTCACCGCGTCCGGGCCGAGCAGATAGACGACCGGTTCGACGCCCATCCCGCCGGTCTGGTAGACGACATCGGCCTCGCCCTCGGCGAGCGCGTCGGCGATGGCCGGTTCGAGGGCGGCCTCCGCGTCGAACTCGACGGCCGTGTGACCCGCCGCTTCGAGCGATTCGACGATGGACTCGTCATAGCGGACGTTCAGGGCCGAAAGCGCCGGGTTGCCGGCCTTGCGGGCGGCCAGAACGACCGAGGCGACGTGTTCGCTCACGCCGAACTCCGGTTCCGCCGGGATGGTCGCCCGCCCTTTCACGTCCAGAATCCGGCCCGGCACGGCGGCTACGTCGTCGATGCCGTCGCCGTCGGGCAGTGCCTGCACGAGGTTCGAGCCGACTGCCGGGATGAGGGTCGCGAAGCCGCCGGTGTTCTCCAGTACTTTGAGTCCCCGCCGGACCGACGACAGCGTCCGCTCGGCGGCCCGGAGCTGTGAGTCCGGGTCGTGGACCGCGAACTCGTCGTCGTAGTCCGCCAGTCCGGGCACGGCCGCCTCGTGGAGTCGGGCGAGCACGCCCCCCTGTTCGAGTTCGCGGACGAACACCTCCGTCTCGACGAGCGCCTGCACGGAACTCATCTCGCCGCTCGCCAGCCCTTCGGCGATTCGCTCGACCAGGTCGGCCAGCTCGCGGTGGGTAAGTAGCTGCTCGTTGCGTTCGACGTCGCCGTGGACGTACTTCGAGACGGCACTCTGGCTGATACCGAGCATGTCGGCGACCTCCGACTGGGTGAGCCCGTGGTCCCGCAACGCTTCGGCCAGCAGCGACCGATACGTCGGCAGGAACTCGTCGGTGACGACCTCCTCGATGAATCGCATGCTACCGTGCGCCCCCACGTCGTCGGCTCGTCGGTCGCCTCCGGACTCCACCGAGTTTCTCGCCGATACTGTGCTGATACGCGAGGCGGTCATCACTGATCGCGGCCGAGCTCACCGCTTGCGGCCGAGACTCGAACACGACGCCGCAGGCGTCGGTTCTCATTGGTCGCCTCCGAACTCGCGGTCTCCCTGTATCTTGCTCGCCTGCGGCCCGCTTTGGTCCTGGTACTTCGAGCCTCGTTTGACCCCGTAAGGTCGGTCGGCCGGCGTCTTCAGTTCGGTAAAGGTGAGCTGTGAGATACGCATGCCGGGCGTGAGCGCGACCGGTGCGGTGCCCAGATTGGAGAGTTCGAGCGTTATTTTCCCTGAAAATCCAGGGTCGCACAGGCCTGCAGTCGCGTGCACCACGATCGCAAGACGACCGAGCGAAGACCGGCCCTCGACGTGGGCGATGAGGTCGTGGGGAATCCCGACGCGCTCGTGGGTCGTCCCCAGGACGAAGTCGCCGGGGTGGAGGATGTACTCGCCGTCCTCCTCGACTTCGGTCAGTTCGACGTACTCGTCGACCTCCGCCTCGGCGTCGGGGTGGATACAGGGGATGTTCGCGTGCTGGAACTCCAGGAACTCACGGCCCAGCCGCAGGTCGACGCTGGCGGGCTGAATCTGGATGTCGGGGTCGTCCAGCGGCTCGACGACGAGGTCGCCGTCCTCCAGCCGGCGGAGGATGTCCGCATCGGAGAGTATCATTGTCCGTGTTACCGACGGGGGATGCCTAAAGCGTCCCGCCTCGGAGTCGCACACCCTTCTGCTCGCTCGACCGGTAAGTGCCCTGTGGTACGTGCAACCGCGGCGGGACTCCGACGGGGGTTTATGTACCGGTCGCTATGGTGGGGTATGAAGCAGGCCACCGTCGCGCGGGCCGACATCGGCATGGGCGAGGGGAAACTCGCCGCCCAGGTCGCCCACGCGTCGTTATCGGCCTACGAGGACACCGGCCGACGGGCCCGGAAAGCCTGGAAAGGGTCGGGCCAGACGAAGGTCGTCCTCAAGGCGTCGAGCGAGTCCGAACTGTTCGAACTCGCCGACGCGGCCGAGCGGGCTGGTCTGCCACATGCCGTCGTCAGGGACGCCGGCCACACGCAGGTAGAGCCCGGCACCGTCACCGCACTCGCGGTGGGACCGGGCGAGGAGGACGTCGTGGACCGAGTCACTGGCGACCTCTCGCTGTACTGAGGGCATCGAGAGCGACGACGTAGTTATATACCAGAAACACTAACCTCGGGTGAACAACAGAGAACACAATGCAAGGAAACGAACAACAGGCCTACGACCGCGGGATAACCATCTTCTCGCCGGACGGACGCCTCTACCAGGTCGAATACGCGCGAGAGGCAGTCAAACGCGGCACCGCGAGCGTCGGCGTGCGGACCGCCGACGGCGTGGTGCTGGCCGCGGACCGCCACGCCCGGTCGCCGCTCATCGAGCGCGACAGCATCGAGAAGATTCACGAGATAGACGACCACGTCGGCGTCGCGAGTGCCGGCCACGTCGCCGACGCCCGACAGCTCATCGACGTGGCGCGTCGCCAGGCCCAGGTCAACCGTCTGCGCTACGACGAGCCCGCGAGCGTCGAATCCCTCACGAAGGAGGTCACCGACTACATCCAGCAGTACACCCAGACCGGCGGCGCACGCCCGTTCGGCGTCGCGCTGCTGGTCGCCGGTATCGAGGACGGCGAACCCCGTCTCTTCGAGACCGACCCCTCGGGGACCCCTTACGAGTGGCAGGCGGTCGCCATCGGCGGCTCCCGGGAGGACATCCAGACGCATCTCGAAGACGAGTACACCGACGAGATGGACCTCGAAGGCGGCGTCGAACTCGCGCTCCGCGCGCTGGCGTCGGTCAACGAGGACGGCCTCGACGCGACGGGCGTCGACATCGCCACCATCGACGTCGAGACCCAGCAGTTCAGCAAGCTCCCGGAGGACGACATCGCCGAGCGCCTCGCCGAGTTCGAACTCGGAGGTGACGAGTGATGTACGACCCCGAGAACCGTCTCACCGACGCCTACGAGGCCGAGGTCGGACAGATTCCGTCGGACGACGAGGGTCGCGACGAGGACACCGTGACCAAGACCGGGACGACCACGGTCGGCATCAGTACTGACGAGGGCGTCGTCATCGCGACGGACCGCCGCGCCTCGCTGGGCGGCCGCTTCGTCTCGAACAAGTCGGTCCAGAAGGTCGAGCGGATTCACCCGACTGCGGCCATGACGCTGGTCGGCAGTGTCGGCGGCGCCCAATCGTTTATCCGCTCGCTGCGCTCGGAGGCCAATCTGTACGAGGTCCGCCGCGACGGACCGCTCAGCATCCACGCGCTGGCGACGCTCGCGGGGAACTTCGCCCGCGGCGGCCCGTTTTTCGCCATCAACCCCATCATCGGTGGGGTCGACGAGGAGGGCAGCCACGTCTACAGCGTCGACCCGGCCGGCGGCGTCCTACAGGACGACTACACCGTCACCGGCTCCGGGACGATGGTCGCCACCGGAACGATCGAGGGCAACTACGACCCCGAGATGGGCATCGGAGACGCCCGCGCCCTGGCTATCCATGCAGTTCAGGCGGCGGCCGAGCGCGACACCGGCTCCGGCAACGGTATCGTCCTCGCCGAAATCACCGCCGACGGCGTCGACATCGACCGGTTCGACGACTACGCCTCGGCCGAGTGAGCTAGCGGGGCACGTCCACCCAGCCGGATATCCA
>PXQZ01000092.1:4242-7122 GCA_003021755.1 Halobacteriales archaeon QH_8_67_36
TCTCCGACAATGGCGGCCGGACAGCGAGACACCGACGAGGGCGTCGACGTACTCGACTCGTTCCGGCAGTTCTTCGCGCTGGAACGGGACGTACTGGTCCTCTCGCTGTCGATGCTCGCGTTCTCGCTCGCGTTCCAGATGACCAGCCGGTATCTCCCGGAGTACATGCGCATCCTCGGGGCGAGCGCCGGCGTCATCGGCCTCTACGGCAGCGTCGGCAACCTCATAAGCGCCGTGTATCCGTATCCGGGCGGCGCGGTCTCGGACCGGCTCGGGTCGCGGGTCGCGCTGACGGCGTTCGGGGTGCTGGCAACCGTCGGCCTCGGCGTCTGGTATCTCGCCTCGGTCGTCGACACCGTCGCCGTGGGCCCCCTGGCCCTGCCCGCCTGGACGTTCGTCTTCGTCGGCCTCTTTCTGGCCCAGGCCTGGAAGTCGTTCGGGCTGGGGGCGACCTTCGCCGTCGTCAAGCAGAGCGTCCCGCCGGACCGACTGGCGATGGGTTTTGCCAGCACCGAAGTGTTCCGCCGGCTTGGCTTCCTCTTCGGTCCCCTCGTCGCCGCGGGCCTGCTCGCCGCGACGGCGACGTTCGTCGGCGGCTTTCGGACTGTGTTGCTCGTAGCTATCGCCTTCGGCGCGGCGGCGACGGTCGCCCAGCACGTCCTCTATGACGCCAGCGAGGACACGCTGGGGAAGTCCTTCGAGGGCGTCGGCCAGGTCGTCACCGACCTGCGGGAGATGCCCGCGACGCTGCGCCCGCTGCTGGTCGCCGACACGCTCGTTCGCTTCGCCAACGGAATGGTGTACGTCTTCTTCGTCATCATCGTCACGGACTTCCTCTCCGTCGGGTTCACCGGCTTCGGCTTCGACCTGCGTCCCGACGCCTTCTTCGGCGTCCTGCTGGGCGTGGAGATGGTCGTCGCCGTCCTCTCGATGGCGCCCGTCTCGAAGCTCGCCGAGTACGCCGGCCTCAAACCCGCCGTCGCGCTCGGGTTCTCCGTCTATGCCCTGTTTCCGCTCTTGCTCGTCTTCGCGCCGGCGAACCAGTGGGTCCTCCTCCTGCTCTTTGCCTACTCGGGACTGCGATTCGCCGGGCTACCGGCCCACAAGGCCCTCATCGTCGGGCCCGCACGGGCCGACGCCGGTGGCCGCGTCACCGGGAGCTACTACCTCGTTCGCAACACCCTCGTCATCCCCAGCGCCGCCCTGGGCGGGTGGCTCTACGGCGCCGACTGGACGGTCAACGTCGGTGGCTTCGCGCTGCGGGCCGGCCCGCAACTGGCCTTCGCTGTCGCAACTGCCGTCGGCGTCGTCGGCGTCGCATACTTCGTCGTCTTCGGGCGGGAGTTCGAGCCCTACGAGTGACCCCCGCCGGAGGCCGCTCGATAGCCGCCACGTACTCGCTAGTCCCCTGTTTCCGTTCGACACACGCGTTCGACCGGAGACGGGCCACGACAGTCGCCGTCGGGAACATCGGTGCGACGCTCGCGCCCCTGGGGTGACCGATCGCGAACGCCAGCACTAAGCGCGGAGCCGCGAACACTCTCCCAATGCGTGAGGCCCATCCGATAGAGCGGACGGTCGGCATGGCACACTACGTCAGCGACGCCGACGGCGTGGGCGGCCGCCTGCGGTCGAGCCCCGAGGACTTCCGCGTCACCGAACTGGAGTCGTTCGACACCGCGCCGGTCGACGCCGACACGGGCGGGTATCCACACGTCGTCTTCCGCGCGGAACTGCGCGACTGGGACACCAACGACTTCGCCAGTGCGCTCTCGGACCGGCTGGGTATCTCCCGTGAACGAGTGTCCTGGGCGGGCACGAAGGACAAACGAGCGGTCACCCAACAGCTCTTCTCGGTGAACGGCGTCGATCCCGCGGACCTCCCGGAGCTTGGCGGCGCCGACATCGAGGTCGTCGGCCGTGCCGGGCGCCCCATCCTCTTTGGCGACCTCGCCGGCAACGCGTTCGAAATCGTCGTTCGGAGCGCCGAAACCCCCGAGAACGCGGCCGCCGTGGTCGCGGACCTGCGGGACTTCGCCGGCGAGACACACGAGTCGAGTGACCTGCCCGATGACCCGGTTACCGTCGCCGTCCCGAACTACTTCGGCCAGCAGCGGTTCGGGTCACGCCGCCCGGTCACCCACGAGGTCGGCCTCGCCATCGTCCGCGGGGCCTGGAAAGAGGCGGTGCTGGCCTACGTCGGCAACCCCAGCGAGCGCGAGCCTGCGGAGACGCAAACCGCCCGCGCGTACGTGGACGACACCGAGGACTGGGCCGGGGCGCTTGAACGGCTCCCGCGGGCGCTTGGCTACGAGCGGTCGATGTGTCACGAGCTGGCCGAAAACCCCGAGAACTTCCGCGCGGCCGTCGAGACCCTGCCCAGCAATCTGCAGACCCTCTTTATCAATGGCGCGCAGTCGTACGTCTTCAACCGGATTCTCTCCGAACGACTCGAACGGGGCCTACCCTTCGACCGTCCGGTCGAGGGCGACGTGGTGTGTTTCAAGGACGGCGATGCGCCCGGAGACCTCCCGCTGCCCGACACCGACCGCATCCAGCGCGTCGCCGAAAAACGCCTGCGGACCGTCGAGCGCCACTGCGAGCGGGGCCGCGCGTTCGTCACCGCGCCGCTGGTCGGCACCGAGACGGAACTGGCCGACGGCGAGCCCGGTGAGATAGAGCGCGCTGTTCTCGACGACGTGGGCCTCGAACCCGGTGACTTCGACCTTCCCGGCGAGTTCGATAGCACCGGCACACGGCGGGCGGTGCGTGTCCGGACGGAGCTGGGCGTTTCGATGGACGGCGACGACCTGACCTTCGACTTTGCCCTGCCCAAGGGGAGCTACGCGACCGTCCTGTTGCGGGAGTTCCGCAAGAACG
>PXQZ01000092.1:7313-9126 GCA_003021755.1 Halobacteriales archaeon QH_8_67_36
CCTCGCTTATCCGCCATAGGGCACCTACCGTTCGGTATGGACTGTCGGCAGTGTGCCACCGGGTTGGAGAGACCGGGCGACTACTGTCTGGTCTGTCGCACTGCCAACGCCGACGCCGTCGTGCTGGAACTCGAACGCGACCGGGCGACGGTCACGTCGCTGCTGGACGGCGAGGTGGTCGGCGAGCGGACGGTGACGACCACCCCTGAAGGCGATGGCAGCGACGAGTCAGCCGTCGTTGAACTCCGTAACTTCGCCGGCCTCGTCGCCGACGACGTACGGCGCAAGCGACCCGAGGAAGTGTACGTCACCGGCGAGCGCGAGGTCATCGGCGCCGTCCGGGGCCAACTCCACCACGAGTTCTTCCGGGTGAAAGGCGACGACCCGGTCCAGCGGGTCCTCGACCGGCAGGGCGAACCGGCCCTCGAAGTCGTCGACGCGCCGCCCGAGTCGAAACTGGGCGGGAGCCACTCGACGCTCATCGGCGGGCGGGCGGGCCAGCGAGTCATCTACACCGTCGCCGGTCACCCCCACGTCAAGAAGGTGATTCCGGGGCCCATCGACGCCGGCGGAGCCTCCTCGCCGACGGGCGTGCGGGCGAAGGCCACCCGCGCCGACGCCAACGGGAACGTCCGCGTCCTAATCCGGGACGGCTCCAGCGTCCAGGAGAACCGCGTCGTCACGACGGCGGGCGACCGCGAACTCGGCGAGCACGTCCGCGCGGATCTCAACGAGGCGCTGGTCGAGGCCGAGTTGCAGGACGGGTAGCTCAGCCAGCCAGCCCGACAGCGACGAGCGCGCAGAGTACGAGCGCGAGGGTGGCGCCGCGAACGGCCGCTGACAGCTGTGTTCTCGAATCGAGCACGAGCGGAACGGCGTGCAGCGCGGCGAGCAGGAGGAAAGCGACGGGCGCGACGACCTCGAACGCGACCGTTCCGAGTGCGAGCACCGCGAGCGCAGTCCCGCCGGCGGCCAGATATCCCCGGCCGCGACGGTCCGCCCCCGCTCGTATCAACAATCCGGCGGTCAAGCAGTAGCCGAACGCGGCCGCCCCGACCCACACCGTCCAGAACGCCAGTCGAGGCGGGACCAGCCCCGCGAGCCCGCCGACGGTCAGCGCGATCGCGGCGGGATTGATCGTCCCCCAGCCCAGCATCACGTCGGAGAAGCGCACCGCGTCGGGGCCGTGGAGCACCGTGAGGCTCGCGAACCCGGCGACCAGCGCGGCCCACAGCGCCGTGGCGAGCAGTGCGCTGTGGGGCACTCCGAGCCATGCCAGCAGCTGGGTCCCGCCCCAGCCGACCAGCCCGGCCGTCGCGCCGGCCAGCAGGAACCCCGACTCGTCGAGCCGGCCGCTGGTGGCGGGCGCGACGTCTCGGAGCACCGCGCGAAGCCCATCGGTCACGGCCATCGAGAACCTCTTCGACCGCGGTCGACTTGTGGCTGTCTACGCGCACTCGGCGACCGGAAGCAGGATGCTCGGGACCACCAGCAAGACGGGGCCGACGAGCACGAGGGGCGCCGAGACCACCACCAGCCCCATCTCGCTGAGCAGCCACAGACCCGACCCCGCGAGCAGGAGCGCCGGCCAGACGAGACGGAGCAACCACGTGACGACGCCTTCGAAGCCGGGGTCCGCGAGGATTTCGACGACCGTTAGTACTTCATCCATGGCATCGCAGGCGTTCACCGCCGAACCCGTTACCACCTATGGCTGAAGAAACCGCCCGAGGCGCCGTATCTCGAAGGGCTTATGTGGCCGCTGGGCCGATCAATGGGTACCATGGCTAGCAAGAGCGGGAAGACCGGCAGC
>PXQZ01000092.1:9131-12123 GCA_003021755.1 Halobacteriales archaeon QH_8_67_36
CGGGGCACCGGCATCTGGCAGTGTAACTACTGCGACTACAAATACACCGGCGGGAGCTACGAGCCCGAGACGCCCGGCGGGAAGACGGTCCGTCGCTCCATCCGCGCCGCCCTCGCCGAAGACGAGGAGTAAAGCGTCTTCGGCACCATCTGTCAGCTATGAGCTACAAATGTTCACGCTGTAAGCGCGACGTAACACTCGACGAGTACGGCGGCGTCCGCTGTCCCTACTGCGGCCACCGCGTGCTGCTGAAGGAACGCTCGCCCGACGTCAAGGAAATCGACGTCGGGTAACTCCCGCGCAAGTGACGCCGCCCCACCGCACCGTTTTCACGTTCGATTACACCGACGAGTCACTGGCCCGCCGGGTTGAGCGGAGCCTCCGGCCCGAAATCGGCGACATCGAGGGGGACCGGACCACCGCCTTGCTGTCCCGTAAGGGTGCGACCCTGCGACTCACCGTCGAGGCCGACGACCTCGTCGCCCTCCGGGCCGGGTGTAACACGTGGCTGACCCTCTCGTCGGTCGCCGAGTCGGCCGCTCAGGACCGATAACCACCGATACGCTATAGCTGGTCGGCTCTGTCGGTACTGGCAACGCGGAGGATGAGGAACGGATCCACGAGTCGCGAACTGATAGTCGGCGGTGCGGACATGCCCGCGCCGGGCGATATCGAGGCGTTATACGTCGACGCGGACGCGGGCGGCGATGGCGGACCAGCGGGGAGACCCCTCCGTGGCCAGTGTCGGAACGGTTGAGACACACCTCCCGGCGCTCGACCGAATCGGCCTGCTCGACTACGACGAGCGGAGCAACGCCGTCCACTACTGGGGGCACGCCACCGTCGAGAAGTGGGCGGAACACGCCGACGCTGTCACCCAGGAAAGCGAGTCCTGACCGACAGCCCCAGGTCCCCGCCGGCCCTCCACCACCCATGGACCTCCCACCAGTCGGTCTCGGCACGATGGGCATCGACGACCCGTCGGTCGTCGAAACCGCCCTCGACGCCGGTTACCGGCATTTCGACACCGCACAGATATACGAGAACGAGGCCGTCGTCGGCGACGGTCTCGCCGGTGCCGACCGTTCGGCCCTTCTCGTCGCGACGAAACTCTGGACCGATAGCCTTGCCGCCAGCGCGGTCCGCCCCGGCGTCGAACGGAGCCTCGATCGCCTCGGACTCGACGCCGTGGACCTGCTGTACGTCCACCGACCGCGGGGTGACTACGACCCCGCCGCCACGCTACCCGCGCTCGAAGAAGTCCGGGACGCGGGACTCACCGACCACGTCGGCCTCTCGAACTTCACGCTCGACCAGTTACACGCCGCGAGCGAGTACGTCGACATCGCCGCCCACCAGGTGGAGTTTCACCCCTTCTTCAGGGACGAGGCGCTGCTCGACCACGCCCATCGCAACGACTACCCGCTGGTCGCGTACTCACCACTGGCCGGCGGACTGGTGTTCGAGGACCCCACCATCCGGGCCGTCGCCGAGGCCCACGACACGACCGCCGCCGCCGTCGCTATCGCCTGGGTCACGAGCTACGACGGCGTCGTGACCATCCCGAAAGCCTCCTCGCGCGGACATCTGGCCGCGAATCTGGCCGCCGCCGACCTCGAACTCACACCGGAGGAGATCGCCCGTATCGAGGCCATCGACCGACGAGAAGAGCTGTTCCCGGAGTAGGGGGCTAGCTTCCGAACCGGAAAACTGACTACCGTACCTATTAGGTTGGGGTAAGCGATATAAGTACCCGATGTCTAATCCCGGTGCATGTCAGCTTCAGCGACCGCAACGGCAGCACTGCTCCAGGCCACGCAGGCGGAGGCCGTCGAGGCAATCCAGAACGACGTGTTGCTGTCGTCGTCACTCTGGGTGAACATCGCCCTCGCCGGGGTTTCGGCGCTCCTGTTCGTGTACATGGGTCGGAACGTGACCGATCCCCGGGCGAAGTTCATCTTCGCGGCGACGCTGATGATTCCGCTGGTCTCCATCTCCAGTTACACCGGGCTCGTCTCGGGACTGACAGTCGGGTTCACCGAGATGCCGGCCGGCCACGCCCTGGCCGGCGAGGAAGTGATGAGCCAATGGGGTCGCTATCTCACGTGGGCGCTCTCGACACCGATGATTCTGCTCGCGCTCGGACTGCTGGCGAGGGTCGACACCGCCGACCTCTTTACCGTCATCGCCGCCGACATCGGGATGTGTGTCACCGGCCTCGCGGCCGCACTCGTCACCTCGTCGTACGCGCTCCGCTGGTTCTTCTACGTCATCAGCTGTGCGTTCTTCGTCGTCGTGCTGTACGCGATCCTCGTCGAGTGGCCCAAGTCCGCCGCCGCGGCCGACACCGACGAGATATTCGGGACGCTCCGGGCGCTGACGGTCGTGCTGTGGCTCGGCTATCCGATCATCTGGGCGCTTGGCGTCGAGGGACTCGCGATAGTCCAGAGCGTCGGCATCACCTCCTGGGGGTACTCGGCGCTGGACATCGGCGCGAAGTACGTCTTCTCGTTCCTGCTGCTGCGCTGGGTCGCGGCCAACGAGGGCGTCGTCGCCGAGACCGGCGTGACGACCGGTGCCGAACCGGGCGCCGCTGCCGTCGACGACTGACCGCCTCCGGCCGACTTCCACCGCACTGACCCGACAGACGGCGTGCCGTCGCCGAGGCCTATGACGGCTACTCCCGGACGAGCAAGTACGCGATGAACCCGGGGACGTCGTCGAAAAAGACTATCAGGGCTCACAGCTCCGGGCTCTCGATCCGACGTCTCGACGCGTCCGTGTACGTCCAGTAGACCGCGTATATCGACAGCGTGGTTGAGAGAGCCGCTGGCGGTTTCGAGCTGCTGCGAGGTAGAGCGACTCCACAGAGAGAGTCGCTGGCGGTCTCGCGGGAACACTGTTACTTCGCTTCGCCCGTGACAAGCTTCCGCTCGACAGTCGCGTCCGTCGCCTACGGCGACAGACGCTGCCGGTCTCGCGGGAAGAGGAC
>PXQZ01000093.1 GCA_003021755.1 Halobacteriales archaeon QH_8_67_36
GTGCAACTGACCCACCGGAACTTCCGGGCGAACGTCAACCAGACCAGACGGCGACTCGCTCCCCGGCCGGACGCGGCCCCCGACCGCCCGGCGGTGGCGGCGGGGAAGCGTTCCATCGCCTTCCTCCCGCTGGCCCACGTCTTCGAGCGGCTAGCCGGCCACTTCTTCATGTATGCCTCCGGCGCCACCGTCTGCTACGCCGAGAGCCCGGACACGCTGGCCGACGACCTGAAGCAGGTTCGCCCGCACACGGGCGCCAGCGTCCCCCGCGTCTACGAGCGCATCTTCCGACGGATGTGCGAGCAGGCTAGCGGTTCGCCCATCCAAGAGCGCATCTTCGAGTGGGCACTCGGGGTGGCTCGACAGTACGCCCGCACCGACAGTCCGGGGGCGCGGCTATCACTCCAGCACCGACTCGCCGACCGCCTCGTCTACAGTACGGTCCGCGAGGGGCTGGGCGGCGAGATGGAGTTCATGGTCAGCGGCGGCGGGAGCCTCTCGAAAGAGCTGTGCGAGACGTTCATCGGGATGGGGGTTGATATCGTGGAGGGGTATGGGCTCACCGAGACGGCGCCGGTCGTCAGCATCAACCCCCCGGCTCGGCTCGGCGAACTGCTCGTCGCCGGCCCTAACGTTACCGAGGGGTACTGGAACGACCCGGGCGAGACGACCCGCGCGTTCGCCGAACCGGACGGGCAGCGGTGGTTCCGGACCGGGGACATCGTGGAACAGACCGACGACGGCTTTCTGGTCTATCACGACCGCCTCAAACAGCTCCTGGTCCTCTCGACGGGGAAGAACGTCGCGCCCCGGCCAATCGAGGACCTGTTCGCGACGGTCGACCGGGTGGACCAGATACTGGTCGTCGGCGACGGCCGGAAGTTCGTCGGCGCGCTCATCGTCCCCGACTTCGAGGAGCTAGCCCGCCTCGCGGCCCGAGAGGGCGTCGACTTGCCCGACGACCCGTCGGCACAGTGTGACCACGAGGCGGTTCGCGGGTGGGTACAGGCGGCCGTCGACGAGGCCAACGCCGACCTGGAGCGCGTCGAGCGCATCAAGGACTTCGAACTGGTCCCCAAGTCGTGGTCCACCCGGAACGACCTCTTGACTCCCTCGATGAAGAAGAAGCGCCACAACATCCGCCGGGAGTTCGAGGACGCGGTCGACGCCATCTACACCGAAGCGTAGCTACGAACGCTGATAACTGGTCCGGACAGTTGAAGTAGCTCTGCGCCGTCCACTCGACAATGCACGTCGGGAACAACGGCATCCGCCACGTCGGGGACCGCCCGGCACCTGCTCGAAGCGACGGCGAGTGTGGCGACGGGACGGACCGGCCCGATCCGCTGTTCGATGCGCTCCCGGAACCGGCGGTCCTGACCGAGCGGACCGACGCGGGCGAGCGCGTCCTACGCATCAACGGCGCGTTCGCGCGAACCTTCGACTGCGAGCGCGACGCCGTCGTCGGCGACTCGCTGGCCGATCTGTTCCAGCGGCCGGAACGGGACGGCGAGAGCGAGGTAGACGGCGACCGGGTGCGTGAGACGATAGACGGGACCGAACGGGAGTTTCGCGTCCGTCGAGTCCCGGCCGACGATCCGGAGGGACGCGTCCACAGCATCTACACGGACGTCACCGAACGGACCGCCGACGAGACGACGCTGACCGCGCTCCACGAGACTACACGCCGGCTGATGGCGGCCGAGTCGACCGAGGCGGTGTTGGACATCGGCGTCCACGCCGCCCGGGACATCCTCGGCTTCGATATAAACGCCATCTACCGGTACGACGACGAGACGGGCACGCTGGTCCCGGCCGTAACGACCGAACGCACCGAGGCGCTGCTCGGCGAGCTTCCGAGTTTCCCCGGCGGAACCAGTATCGCGTGGCGGGCCTTCGAGACCGGCCGTGCGGTCGTCCGCGACGACGTGCGAGAGGACCCGGACGTGTTCAACTCGGACACGCCGTTCCGCTCGGAACTGTTACTCCCGCTTGGCGACCGGGGGGTGCTGCTGGCGGGGTCGACCGAACCGGCGGCGTTCCGGGAGCGCGATCGGGCGCTCGGACAGATGCTCGCCGCGAACGTGGAGTCCGCGCTGGAGCAGGTCGAGCGGGAGGAGACGCTCCGGGAGCGCGAGCGGGCACTCGCCCGTCGGAACGAGCGCTTGGAGGAGTTCGCGTCCATCGTCTCCCACGACCTGCGGACGCCGCTGGACCTCGCGGGCGCACACCTCGAATTGGCCGCTGAATCGGACGAGGCCGGGGCCCACCTCGACGACGTGGCGGCCGCCCACAGACGAATGTCGGCCCTCATCGGGGACGTGCTCACGTGGGCCCGCGAGGGGGACCTCGTCGAATCGACGGAGTCGGTCGCGGTGGCCGCGCTGGTCTCGGAGTGCTGGGACGACCGCCAGCCCGAAGGGGCGACCCTCGAAATCGGGACCGACCGGACCGTCGCGGCCGACCGAAGCCGGCTCCGACAGCTGTTCGACAACCTGCTCGGTAACGCCGTCACCTACGCCGGCCCGGACGCGTCGATACGGGTCGGCGACTTCGAGGGCGGCGTCTACGTCGCCGACGACGGCCCCGGCGTCCCGCCCGAGGAGCGCGGCGCCGTCTTCGACTTCGGCCACACGCTGGCCGCCGAGGGCACGGGGTTCGGTCTCGCTATCGTCGGCGAAATCGTCGAGGCCCACGGCTGGTCGATACGCCTCACCGAGAGCGAGACGGGCGGCGCTCGCTTCGAGATACGGTTCTGAGTCCCGACCACGCGACCGTCGCACTGAACGGCTCGCGCGGGCAGAGCGCCTACGACCGAGGACCGCGCCGACGAACTCCAGTGGAACCGCGTCGAGAAAGACGACTTCTTCGCCGACTACCCTCGTCGCCGATTCCGCCCGAGGAACGCGAGGCGTCGACGACCTCTCGTATTTCGACCCGGACCCGACCTACCGCGTCGAGGCGACGGTAACCCGCCACGACGACCCCGACACCGTCGAGGCCGGCGAGCGGGCGGACTGATACGGCCGGCTGTGACAGGCCGAACCGGTCGCCACCCCGGAACGGCGACTGCTCACATGAACAGACGACCGGCAGCAGGCGGCGGGCGGATGCAGGAACTGTTTTGAGTGCGTCGCTGCTATGGCGGATATGTCGAACGTCTCAGGCGAGCGACCGCTCCTCCAGTCGGTCATCGCGCTCACCTCCGCGTCCGTCCTCGGCGCCGGCGGCCTGCTGCTCGGGTTCGCATTGCTCGTGGTGACCATCGCGGGTATCACGTTCGTCTCGGGGACGACGCCGTCGCAGTTCGCGTTCCTCGTGCTCAGTCTGGTGTTCGTCCAGGGCATCGGCTGTGCCGGCGTCGCCCTGAGCTACTACAAACTCAGACCGGCGCTCGCTCCGCGGGTCAGGTCACTGCTGGACCTCGCCGGCGACGGGGAGCAGTTTGGTCTCCCCGCCGCGGTGCCGAGCCTGCGCCAGGCCGCTGTCGTCCTCGGAGGTTACGCCGCGGCGATAGTGTGGGTCATGCTCAGCGGCGTGCTACTGACCGTCATCCAGAACCTCCGCGGCGAGCGGATACAGACGGGCAACAACGCCGCGGCCGAACTGGGCCAGTCGAACCCGGAGCTACTCCTGTTGCTGATTCCGGCCTCGGTTCTGCTCATCGGCCCGGGCGAGGAACTGCTCTTCCGCGGCGTGGTGCAGGGTCGCCTCCGCGAGCGGTTCAGCCCGGCCGTTGGCATCGCTATCGCCAGCGTCATCTTCGCGGGACTGCACATCTTCGCCCTCGTCGGCGGCTCGTGGGTGGGGAACCTCGTCGTGGTGAGCATCCTCTTTGGCACCTCGACGGTGTTCGGCATCGCCTACGAGTACGCGGAGAACGTCGTCGTCCCGTCGCTGATACACGGGCTGTACAACGCGACGCTGTTTACCGTCCTCTATGTCAGCCTGGCCCTGGGCGACGAGCTCCAGCAGGGGGCGCTCATGGGGCTCGCGGGCTGAAGCTGCCAGCTGCAACGAGCTGAGTCGGGTCGCCATCCCGGGTGATGGATTTCCGACAAACGGCCAGCCGGCGGCCCGTCGGGGCTGCTCGGGCTGGGTGACCGCGCGCTGTGGCTGGCGCCGTTCGCCCGACAGACGCGGCCTCACTCCACGTACCCCGCGCCCGTCGCCCGCAGAGACCCTTCCAGCAGCGTCGGAAAGCGGCTTTCCCGGACGTAGCGGAGCCCGAACTCGTCGGCCCGGAGACGCCATACGCCACCCACGACTACGGCGGCACCGACCCCCACGCCGTCCCCGTGTTCAGCGTCCGCGATCGGGGCCGCTACCGGTCGACGAGTTCGCGAAGTCGCCGAGTCGACGACCGACCGTGTCGACTACTACCATCCGGCGGTACGTACGACGAGTAGCGGTCGCTCACGGTGATCGAATGTCGCCCGGAACACTAACGTCCGGCATCATCCTCGGCGGTGTGCCACGTCAGCCGGCAAACCCTCGTGCCGGGCGAGCGACGACACAGTCGTCGCTAGCTGTCGAGCCGGCGTCGGCCGGCCCGAAAGTCGCTCAGTCGGGCGACGAGTGCCGAGTCGGCGGTGGCCGACAAGGCGAGCGAGGCGCGACCGCCAGTCAGGTCACGCCTGCCGGTCGTGGTGGCGAAGCCACCGGATGTGCCGTGCCCGGGTTCTCCGGACTGTCATCGTCCCGTAGGACGGGCCTCGGCCGGGGATCAAAGGCACGCAACGGAGCTAAACGCCGAGCGTATCTAAGGCTGGTGTTCGATGGGTCGGACGAGTCAGATGGCGAAGTCGGCTTCGCGCAACTGGACGTAGCGCCCGCCGCGGTAACCGAACTTCCCGTACTTGTACCGGGCGACGAGTTGCAGGCCGTGGAGGCCGCCCCGGAGCGCCCGGTCGGCCTTGATGCCACGGGTATCCATCAGGTCGTTGGCGGTACCGAACGCGCGGTCCCAGTCGCGTGGGCCCCAGTCCCGGACGAGGTCGGCGAAGGTGACGTTCCGGAGGATTTCGTCGCCGATGGCGGCCTGCCACTCGCGGTTGTAGCGTTCCAGCGACTGCTGGGCGGCGAGTCGCCCGGCTATCTTCCCGGTGCGGACCGCGACGTGGTCGCCGCCCTCGTGGAAGGCGGAGGTGGCACCCATCGCGCCGCCGACGACGGCGATGCCGGCCTCGGCGGGCGACTCGATGGGCTGCGTCGAGGAGATGGGGTAGGTCTCGGTCCCCCGCGCTTTGCCGCGGTCCTCCACGATCGGGAAGTCCGCGAGGTCGTAGTCGGGGAACTGGCGTTCGAGCAGTCGCTCGACGTACTGGGTCCCGCGGGGGATGCCCTCGTCGTCCTCGCGTAGCAGCGCCCACTCGCCTTTCTCGTAGTCGTCGATGTCCAGCCCGATGGGCATCGTCAGGCCAATGCGGGCCACGTGGTCGTCGTTCGGGAATATCCACGGGTAGGCGGTGTGGCCGGGCATCATCCCCCACCAGAACTCCATGAAGTCGGGGTCGAACAACTCCTCGGGCATCCGGCGGTGTTCCTGGTAGGCGATGTGGTTGGCCTCGTTCGAGGGCACGATCTCGCCCATCGTCCGGTCCGGCAGGAACTGGTCCAGCGCGGGGCCGGTTATGGTCCGCTGTGGCCCGTCGGCGAGCACGACGTGGTCGGTCCGGATGTCCTCGCCGTCGGCGAGGTGGACGGTATGACGAGGCGAGGCGGCGCGTTCGGTGTCGACGTCCGTGACCGAGACGCCAACGCGGTAGTCGGCACCGGCTTCCTCGGCCCGTCCGCGGAGCCAGTCGTCGAACCTCGCGCGGTGGAAGGTGAACCCGAAGCCGTCGTAGCTGGCGCCGATGCCGGTCTCGGTCAGCGCCAGTTCGGAGCCGCGTCCGTCGAGTCCGGGCCCGGGCCAGCACGGTCGGCTCGGGGGACCCCCTTCTCCAGCACGACCGTGTCAGCGCCGTGGGCGGCGGCCGCCTCGGCGGCCGACGACCCCGCCGGCCCGCCGCCGACGACGGCCACGTCTACGTCTTCCATACGCGCTACGGTGTCCCCGGCGGCTAAAACCTATTGTCTCGGTCCCGTTACGGGGACTCCGGCAGCGAGTGGTCGGGCGCCGTCCTGCGGGCGAATTCGTGTCGCTCGACGGCGACCGCATGTCGGGCCGACCGCACGGTGTCGGTGTGGCGGTCGAGGACGTCGACGACCCGCTGATACGTCGGGTCCGCCGTCAGGGCACGCCTCGACGTGGCCGCCTCGACGATGCGCCGACGCGAGTCGAGCGAGAGTAAGTGGCGCCGCGGTCTGGGCTGCTCGGCGACGGCCATGGCCCGGCGGACCCGCCCGCGGACCGTCTCCCCGGAGACGGGTTTCTGCAGGTAGTCGTCGACGGGGATGTCGAGCAGGTCCACGTCCGGCCGGACGCCGCTTATCATCACGACCGTCGGGTCGAGGTCACACCGGTCCAGTTCGCGCGCGACGGCCACGCCGTCCGTCCTCGGCATCTCCCGGTCCAGCAGGACCACGTCGACGTCCTTGTCGAGTCGCCCGAGCGCGTCATCGCCGTCGGCCGCCGTCCGCACCTCGTCGAACGCCGCCAGCCAGCACTGGTACAGTGAGCGCATGTCGCCGTCGTCGTCGGCGACCAGCACCGTCCCGGCGGTCCGTGTCATACTACCCATGGGGAGCGTGTCGAACATATACGTGCCCCACCGTTTGAACCGTTCAGGACCGTTCAAATAGCTGTTTTCGGCAGCTAAAGTGGTTCGTGATCGACGGCGACGCCGCGGTCGCCACCGTTTTTGTGCCGCCGGGCGACGGCTCGCGTATGCCCGACATCGTCGTCCGCCGCCACAGCGTCCACGGGATGGCCGTCGACCAGTACGCCGCTGCCCTGCGCGAGCGCCTCCCCGACCGCGAGGTCACGGTGGCGTCGACGCCGGCCGTCGAGCGCGACCTCGTGGCCGACGCGTCGGTCGTCACGGGCAGCGCCATCGACGAGGCCCTGCTGGAACGGGCCGAGTCGCTGCGGCTGTTCGCCAGCACCTACGCCGGCTACGACCACCTCCCCCTGGGGACGCTCCGCGAGCGCGGCGTCGCCCTGACGACTGCCTCGGGCGTCCACGGCCCAAACATCGCCGAGTACGTCGTCGGCGCGTGGCTCTCGCTGGCCCGGGGGTTTCTCCGGGCGCGGCGCCAGCAGCGCGAGGGGGTCTGGCAGGCGTTCAAGGCGAGCGATTTCGCCGGCAGCCGGGTCTGTGTCGTCGGCCTGGGCGCCATCGGCGAAGCCATCGTCGAGCGACTGGGCGGGTTCGACGTGGAGACCGTCGCCGTGCGCCACTCCCCGGAGAAGGGGGCGGCCACGGACGAGGTGTACGGCTACGACGGGATACACGAGGCCGTCGCCGACGCTCGGTACGTCGCGCTGGCCTGCCCGCTGACCGACCGGACCCGCGGGTTGGTCGACCAGTCCGTCCTCCGGACGATGCACCCCGACTGCGTGCTGGTGAACGTCGCTCGCGGCCCGGTCGTCGACACCGACGCGCTGGTCGACGCCTGCCGGCGCAACCACGTCGGCGGTGCCGTCCTCGACGTGACCGACCCCGAACCGCTCCCCGGCGACCACCCGCTGTGGGGGTTCGAGAACGTCCTGATTACGCCGCACAACGCCGGGCACACGCCGAGCTACTACGAGCGCCTGGCCGACATCGTCGCAGAGAACGTCCGCCGGGCCGAGGGGACGGGCGAGTGGGACGGGCTGGAGAATCAGGTCGAACTGTAGTTACGGCCGCCGGCTCGCTCGATAGCCCTCGCGGGCCTCGTAGAGCAAGTAGGCGACGAAGAGGGCTGCCACGGTCGGCCCCAGCACCACGCTGAGGGAGACTCCGGCAACGGCCGTTTGGCCGGCGGCGGCACCGACGCTCGTCGCGACGGCCAGCGCGACGACGAGCGCGACGAACCGCCAGCGGGCCGCTACCGGAACGTCCTCGCCGTCACCCCGGAGTGCGAGGACAACGTGTGTCCCAGCGAAGACGACAACGTAGAACGTGCCGAGGTACAGGGCCGAACTAAACGTGTTGACGGCGCCGAACTGGAGCCACAGCACCGATAGTACGACTGCGAGGGCGACGAACGCGAGCTGGAGAGCAGTCTCACGGCCGGACATGGTTCCAGATATATGCGGGTAATAAAAAGCGTGTTGACCGTACGGCCAGTTACAGGTAGCCGCGCTGGTCCAGCAGTTCGCCGTTCAAGATGGACGCGCCCGCGGCACCGCGCATCGTGTTGTGGGCCAGGCAGTTGAACTGCACCCCGTCGGTGGTCTCGCGGAACCCGCCGACGGCGACGCCCATGCCGCCCTCGGTGTTCCGGTCGAGGCGGGGCTGGGGCCGGTCGGGCTCCTCGAACACTTTGATGAGTTGCTCGGGCGAGGAGTGCAGGTCGACGCCGGTAACCGCTTCCATCGCCTCGGCGGCGTCCTCGGCGGTGACGTCCTCGGCCATGTCGGCCCAGACGTTCTCCAAGTGGCCGTCGAGGGTGGGAATGCGGTTACAGGAGGCAGCCACGTCCATGTCGTGCAGTCGTACCTCGGCGCCGTCGAAGGAGCCGAGCAGTTTCCGGGACTCGGTCTCCATCTTCTGTTCCTCGCCGCCGATGTGGGGAACGGCGTTGTCGATGATCTCCATCGAGGAGACGCCGTTGTACCCCGCGCCGGAGACGGCCTGGAGCGTGGAGACGCGCACGTCCGTCAGCCCGACGGCGCGGTCGAGTGCTTCCAGCGCCGGGACCATCGTGATGGTCGAGCAGTTCGGGTTCTTCAGCAGTGCGCCGTCCCAGCCCCGCTCGTCGCGCTGGACCTCGATGAGGTCGACGTGGTCGGCGTTGACCTCCGGAATCGTGAGGGGGACGTCCTCGTCCATCCGGCCGTTCGAGGAGTTCGAGGAGACGACGTAGCCGGCCTCGCAGAACTCGGGTTCGACCTGCTCGCCGACGCCGGAGGGGAGTGAGGAGAAGATGAGGTCGACATCGTCGGGAACGGCTTCTGGCGTCGTCGCACCGACTTCGATTTCGGCCACGTCCCCCGGGATGGGCGCGTCGACGCGCCACTTTGCGGCCTCGCGATACGACTTCCCGGCGCTCGACTCGCTCGCGGTGAGCGCGGCGATCTCGAACTCCGGGTGCGGGTCGAGTAGCTGGATGAGTCGCTGTCCGACTGCCCCTGTGGCGCCCAGGACGCCTACGCGTACAGACATGGAGTTGCGTCTGCTTCGGGTACTCAAAACGGTTTGGGTATTGCCTCGTGTTGGCACGGCCGGGCGAGACACGGACCCTACGCTGCCGCTTCGGTATCCTCGAAAACCCACTGGACGACGCGGGCCTCGACGACGTCGCGCTCGTCGACGTAGGGGTCGTCGCGGTTCACGAGCACCCGCTCGGCCTCGGCCCGCATCTCGGCCTCCAGGTCGGAGTGGTCCGGTTCGTCGCGGATGTCGTTCAGCAGCGCCTCGAAGTCCTCCCGGAGGTCGAAGGAAGCGCGGGCGACGTTGCAGCGCGAGAGCGGGCTCATTCCCGTATCCAGGACGAGGTCACGGACCGTTTCCCAGTCCGATCGGCAGAAGTAGATGGACACCTCGCCGACGATGTCCCGCCAGGCGATGGCCGAGGAGTGTTTCAGCAGCGGCACCGCCCGCGGCGGGAGGTCCAACCGGCTGCTGGTGTCGGGGTTGCCACACAGGCAACACGCCTTCTCCGTCTTTCCGGTGTACATGGCCGCGTTTAGCGACCGGACGTATATGGCTCTGTCCGTGCCCCGATTCGTTACACGTTTTCCCGAATTGTTTTTATATTCGGCTCGCGTTGGTCCGCCGATGTTCGACAACGTGCTCGCATCGGTCAGAATCGGCGCTGCAGAGGTCGACACGCTGCTGGAGACGGACACCGTCCGGCCCGGGGACACGCTCCCGGTCCAGGTCGTCGTCGAGGGTGGAAAGGTCGACCAGGACATCGAGGCCATCGAACTCGAACTGGAGACCCGGCGGTATCTGGACGAGGGCAGGGACAGCTACGAGCTATCGAGCCACCACATCACCGGCGCGTTCACCATCGAGGCGGGCGACCGGAAGGTGTTCGAATCGGAGATCCCCATCCATCCGGAGACGCCGGTGACCACGCTGAACGCGAAGAAGAACCGGGCGGAGGTCTGGATAGATACCGACCTGGAGATCGACCGGGCCATCGACGCCGACGACACGGACTACCTGAACGTCGCGCCGACGGAGCCGGTGGCCGCCATGCTGGAGGCCATCGAGCAGGCCGGCCACCGCCTCCACGAGGTCGCCGTCGACAACGACCGCATCGCCACCAACGACGCCCAGGCCCAGCAGCCGGTCGACCAGGAGATCGTGTTCAAGCCGACCGGCGACCGCTCCTACAAGGAACTGGAGGTCCACTTCGTTCCCCGCGAGGATGTCACACACGTCCTGCTGGAGTTCGACTACCGGATACGCTCCGAGGAGTTCGAGTCCATGCAGGTGTACCACGACGACTACTCCGTCGAGGAGCTACGCCGGGCGTTCGAGCGATACGCCTGAACCGTCCGGGGCGGGCGCTCGACTGACAAGGTTTTAATCGTCGGCCCCGGGAGTCGAGGTATGAACACGGGCCAGCGAGTCGACCTCGTGAGCAGACACACACAGGAGGTTGTCACGAACGAGGAGCTTGCAGAACTTTTCGACGCGGGCGACCCGACGGCGTACATCGGCTACGCGCCCACCGGCGAGATGCATATCGGGCACTTCACCACGATCCGTAAGCTCGCGGACTTCCTGCGGGCGGGCGTCGAAGTGACGGTGCTCATCGCCGACCTCCACGCCCATCTGGACGACAACAAGAGCCCCTTCGACCTGCTTGACGCCCGCTCTGCGTACTACGAGACGGCCATCGAGGGAATGATCGACGCCGCCGGCGCCGAGCCTGGGGACGTCGAGTTCGTCCGCGGCACCGACTTCCAGCTCGACGAGGCGTACACGCTGGAGATGTACCGCATGGCCGCCGAAACGACGATCGCACGCAGCCAGCGCGCCGCGAGCGAGGTCGTCCGCGAGTCCGAGAGCCCCACCCTGGGCGGGCTCATCTACCCGCTGATGCAGGCGCTCGACGTGAAGGCGCTGGACGCCGACATCGCCTACGGCGGCGTCGACCAGCGCGGCATCTACATGCTCTCCCGCGAGGTACTCCCCGACCACGGCGGCGACTCGCCGGTCTGCGTGTTCGCGCCGCTGCTGTCGGGATTGTCGGGCGGGAAGATGAGCGCCTCCGACGCGGCCTCGAAGGTGAATCTGACCGACAGCGCCGAGACGGTCGAGGAGAAGATCGGGCAGGCGTACTGTCCGGCCGGCGAGGTCGAGGACAACGGCGTCCTCGAATACCTGCACCACCTGGTGTTCCCCGTCCTCGCGGTCGACGACGAGTCGTTCGTCGTCGAGCGACCCGAGGAGTACGGCGGCGACCTGACCTACAATAGCTACGACGAAGTCGAGGCGGACTTCCTCTCGGGCGAACTCCACCCGGCGGACCTCAAGCCCGCCGTCGCCGACGCGATTTCGGCCGTTATCGACCCGGTCCGGAGCCGGCTGAACGACGAGTCCGAACTGCTGGCCGAGGCCTACCCCGAGGAATACGACGGGGAGTGAGCGGCGCTCGGCGTTCCGACAACGCAAAGGTCGGGCCACACTGTCGTGGGTGTATGGGAACACCGCTTTCGGGTCGCGAGGCGCAGGCCGAGGCAGTCGTCGACCGGCTCCACGAGGCGTATCCGGACTCGACCATCTCGCTGAACTACGCGAACCGGTTGGAACTGCTCGTCGCCGTCGTGCTCTCGGCGCAGTGTACCGACGAGCGGGTCAACGAGGTCACCCAAGACCTCTTCGAAAAATACGAGACGCCGGAGGATTACGCGGCGGCGACCGAGGAACGACTCGCCGAGGACATCTACGGCATCACCTTCCACAACAACAAGGGCGGCTACCTGAAGGGCATCGGCGAGAAAATCGTCGCGGAACACGACGGCGAGGTCCCGGACACGATGTCGGCACTGACCGACCTGCCGGGCGTGGGCCGAAAGACCGCCAACGTCGTCCTCCAGCACGGCCACGACATCGTGGCGGGCATCGTCGTCGACACACACGTCCAGCGCATCTCCCGGCGGCTCGGCCTGACCGAGGAAGAACGGCCCGAAGCCATCGAACAAGACCTGCTCGACATCGTCCCCGAGAGCGAGTGGCAGCAGTTCACGCATCTGCTCATCGACCACGGGCGGGCCGTCTGTGGCGCCCGCTCGGCCGAGTGCGGGGAGTGCGTACTGGCCGATATCTGCCCCTCCGAGAAGGGCGACAGCGACGTCGATCTGGCGTCTGGCGAGCCCTGGTAGGGTCGGCCGTGGTTACGGTTACCTCGACCCCGTCGCCTCCGTCCGTCGGGTAGAGTATCGTCCGGTACGTCGCCACCAGAACGGTGGGCTCCTGATACTGTCAATCCATACGATCGGTTATCACGCCAGTCAGACGACGTACCGCAGGACGAACCGGGCCGTCCCGACGACGTAGGCGAGCATCCAGAAGATGACGTAGCCGAAGACGCCGATGCGGAGCCGGGAGCGCCAGTGGGACATCCGGTCGCCGCCTATCTCGTCTATCAGCAGGTCCTCGTCGTAGTCGTGATAGAGGTCGTGCTGGCGCTTCGCTCGGAAGATGCGGACGATGCCCGTTCCGCCGAACAGCAACAGAGCGTAGGCCTGCAGTCCGAGGTATGCGTGGACGGCCGAAAGCCCGCCCAGCTGGTCCGGCAGCCGCGGGGCCATCCAGAGCAGCATCGGCACCGTCGTCAGGGTCAGTCCCGTCCCGACGAACTTCAGATGGTGGACGAGCACGCCCCACGTGACCGGCTCCGTCTCGATGATGTAGTAGGCGCCGTACAGAAAGCAGGGGAAGCTCAGGGTCACCATCACGAACACGACGGCGGCTATCAGCGCGTCCGACACCATGGCCGGCGTTGGGACAGGACGCGCTAAAACGTGCCGGATACGACTGGACGGAGACTGAACAACGGGCGATTCCTCGGACGGGCAGGTACAAACGAGAGAGAACGCCGACGTCCTCTCTCCGGCATACACGAAGGGTAGCATACGGCTCTCCGAACCGTCACGCTAAGGAGCGTCCCGCTCGTAGAATCAGGCAATGAACGAACCCTCGGATGACGCGCACGTGCAGGAGGATACACCACCAGAGAGGGAAGGCGAGGGTGCAACATCCGAGAGTGAGGACGAGGACGTACAGACACTGCGTAGACAAGTAGAAGAGAAGTACGACTTCGACGACTTCGGCCCGGCGGACATGGCCGAGATGACCGCCGAGGAGTGGGACGTCGCCTTCGACGAGGAGTCGTGGATAACGGGCGAGGAACTGCTGGACCGCGTCGAGCGCGACCTCCGGAGCCGGGTGGCGACCCGGGACGTGTTCGCCCGAATCGAACGCAGCGCGAATCCGCCCCGCGTGCTCGCCTACTCCGACGAGGGGTACGCCATCGTCTACCCGGACGGCTCGGTCGAGGGCGAGGGGACCGTCCTCCGGGACGTGAAACCGACGGTGGCGCTCTGCTCGATGGACGGCTACGAGGTCGCCGAGTCGGTGCCCGAGAACCCGCTGCCCGAGCCCGACGCCGTGCCGGAGGGCAGCGGCGAACTCGGCAACAGGATGTTGCAGGTCATCGCCGGCGTCCAGCTGCTTGCCGGTATCGCGATGCTCGCCGGCGCGGTGCTAGCGCTCGTCGACGTCATCGGCGGGCCGGGCGCGAACATCGAGTTCCTGGTCGTCGGCGGCCTCGCCTTCGTAGGCGTCTCGCTGGTGCTGTTTTTCACCGTCGCGAACGCGCGCCTCTCCGACAAGTTCCGGGCCGAGGAGTACCGTGACCGGCTGCGCGCCGTTGGACTCGACAACGGCGAACGCCCGGATTTCGTCCCGGAGCTCACCCCCGAGAACGACCGCGAAAACGGGGAGGCCGAAGACTCCGACGAAGTCGGTGCGTAACGGTTCCTGCGGGCGGTATCCGGTGGGTTTATACAAACACAGTCCTGAAATCGGGATGAGCATGAACAGGCGGACATTCGTCCGGACAGCCGGTGGTGCTACAGCCGGCGCGACAGCCCTCGGTGCCGCCGGCCCGACCGCTGCCCAGGAGGAGGGAACAGCCTCCGGTGGCGGTGACGGCGACACGGCCCCGGACTTCGACGGCTACCTCGACGACGTCGGGAACTTCTCCGGCCCCGGGAGCACCGTCGACGCGACGGGTCAGGACACTGTAACTGTCGAGGTCGGTGTACAGGCCAACGGCGGTGCCTACGGGTTCGGTCCGCCGGCGGTCCACGTCGACAACGGCGCGACCGTCCAGTGGGACTGGACCGGCAACGGGGGCCACAACGTCGTTTCGGCCAGCGAGGGCCCGCTTGATTCGGGCGAGGCGGTCTCCAGTTCCGGCGTCAACTACGAACACACCTTCGAGGAGGACGGCATTTACAACTACGTCTGCATCCCCCACGAGGGGCTCCAGATGAAGGGGTCGGTCGTCGTCGGGACGGAGTACCCGACACAAACGCTCGGCGGTGGCGGTCCGGTGGAGATCGATCCCCACAACGCCGGCGTCCCCATCCAGCCACACTACGTCGGCTTCGGGGCCGGGCTCGCGGTCATCATCCCGCTCATTTTCACCTTCTTCCAGCTGAAGTACGGTGAGTCGCCCCACACCAGCGGAGGGAACAACTGATGGCGTCGGAAGGCTCCACCTATGGGGACATCCACCGCTACGAGCCGCCTCGCGAGAGCACGGCCGCTGCGGTCGGCATCGTCCTCCTGACGATCATCCAGGTCGGACTCGTCGGCTTCTTTACCTACGGGATGCTCGCCGGCTGGGCGTCCGGTATCGGCACGACGCTGACGGTCAGCCTCATCGAGGCCAACATGTTCCTCGGCGGGGTGCTGACGGCCATCTTCATCGACCTGGCGTTCATCATGCTGCTGTACCGCAAGGAGTTCCTTCCCGACGTGATGATAGTCAAGAAGCGCCGGCGCAAGTGGGAAGACCTCTACATCCGGCAGGACGACGTCGACGGGACCACGATGGCCGACCAGGGCGAACTCGTAGAGACTGTCAAACGCGCTGTCTACCCCTACTACAAGAAATAATATGCCACTAGACGAAGACAAGTACCCGGCCGAGACAGGCAGACGACGGTTCGTGTCGGGTGTCGTCGGTAGCGCGGCCCTCTCGGCAGTCGGTGTCGGCGGGGCCGCAGCGGCGGACTCGCTTACCAGTTCCTCCGGTGAGGGCGGTGGGACGACCACGTTCGTCGCCGTCGAGAACGTCGACGGTCCCGCCCCGCGTGGGATGCCGATAATCCCAATCGAGATAAACGGCGGCGAGATATCCGGCGTCTGGCCGGAGTACGACGAGGAAGAGGGCGTCGCTATCGCGAGGGACTTCGGCGGGAGCGGCATCGACTACTCCTCGGCGTGGTTCCAGTACTGCGGGATCCAGAGTTCCAGCGGCATTTACCCGCAGGCGGACGCCGACAACCTCTTTCTCAACAGCCCGGGGTCCTTCGACTGGCAGGGCGACGTCGAACAGGGCGCCCCGCTGACGGTCGACATGTTCGACAACTACGAGTCGTGGGGCAACGGCATCGGTACCGACGGGCTCGGCAAGCCGGCCAGTGCGATCTGGCGCCAGACCGACGACGGCGGCGTCCCGGTCCAGATAATCCGGTCGACGCGCGTCGAGGAGATGGCCAACGGGAACACGGACCTCCCGGGCAACGTCCAGAGCTTCATCTCGGAAGCGACCGATCAGGGATTCATCGCCTGGCTCAACAAGTGTACGCACTTCTGCTGTGTCCCCGGCTTCAAGACGCAGGAGGGGAGCGCGAACTTCGGTGGCGCGAACGCCATCTACTGTCAGTGCCATCAGTCGGTGTACGACCCGTTCAGTCCCGTCCAGAAACAGTTCGTGGCGCTGCCCCGCCCGCCACAGACCGACGGATAACCAACCATGAGTTTAGAACGCAAAGACGACCACGACCACAAAGGATGGATGGAATCGCGCGAGCTGTCGCCGCTCGAAACCATCTACCTGACGACACTCGTCTGGCTCGACAAGCGCCTGCGCATCGTCGACTACCTGGAGATCCTCGAGGACCTCTACTACAAGGTCAACATGCAGATGCCAAAGAGCCACACGGAGCAGTACAACCTCGACAACAAGTTCTGGTACTGGTACCCGCTGTACGCGCTCGGCTCGTTCTCGACCGTCGCGTACATCGTCGCCGCCATCTCGGGTGCCTTACTCGGGTTCTACTACGCGCCGGCGGCCGCGGCGGCCGACGGCTCGCCGACGGTGGCCTACGACTCCGTGTTGCTCATCATGGGCCAGTTGAACATGGGCTATTTCCTGCGGTCGGTCCACCGTTGGGCCGCCCAGATTATGGTCGCCGCCGTGTTCCTCCACATGCTCCGTGTCTACTTCACGGGTGCGTACAAGGAACCGCGAGAGCTCAACTGGCTCATCGGCATCATCCTTATCTCGCTGACACTCGTGTTCGGATACACGGGGTACCTGCTCCCTTGGAGTCAGCTCTCCTACTGGGCCGGTCAGATCGGCGTCGAGATGTCACTCTCCATCCCGCTCATCGGCGAGTGGGTCGCACAGCTGATGTTCGGCGGGTTCACCCTGTCACAGGCCACGTTGCAACGGATGTACATCCTGCACGTGTTCTTCCTGCCGTTCATCACGACAGCCATCATCGCCCTGCACATCGGTATCGTCTGGATGCAGGGCATCGCGGAGCCACACTGAACCCATGAGCGACAACGACTCAGACAACGACGACGTTCGCACGGACGGCTCGGGCTCGGGTATCGTCGCCCCGGACGACGAGACCCCCTCGTGGTCCGAGCGCAAGCAGCGCACGCAGGGCCTCTCCCGGCTCACCTACGAGTACTTCGAACGCGGCCGGCGCGAAGACCAGGACCTGCGCCAGCAGTCCGACTACGTGGAACGGGACGTGCTGGCGTTCCCTGCCTGGCCCCACGAGATGATGCGCAACCTCGCCCTGACGAGCTTCTTCGTCGGGATGATTCTGTTCGTCTCGGCGGCCCTGCCACCGGAGATGCCCAACCCCGCGAACTCCAGTGTCACGCCGGCTATCATCCTGCCCGACTGGTATCTCTACTGGTCCTTTGGCCTGCTGAAACTCGGTCCGCTGAACCCCGACCTGGCCATCCTCGGCGGCCAGAAGATAATGGCCGACCGGACCTACGGTGTGCTGGCTAACGTCGTGGTCGTCGGCTTCGTCGCCATCGTCCCCTTCCTCAACAAGGGGGCGGCCCGACGCCCCGTCGAGCAGCCGTTCTGGGCCGCCGTCGGCATGTCCGGCGTCATCTTCAGCCTGACCATCGCTGCCCTGTCTATCAAGAACCTCGTCCCGATGAACTCGCACCTGCTGTTCGACCTGACGTTCCTGGTCCCCATCGTCAGCGGGACCATCACCTACGCGGTGCTGAAGACCATGCGTGAAGGCTACATGTTCACGCTGAACCGGCGGTACTACCGGCTCCGACCGCCGAAGTAACGCGAGTTGGATTTGGATTTTCCGGCCGCTTTCCAGCGCTTTTGAGAGATTGAGGTTCTAAACAGCCAGAAAGCCCCGGCTGGCTTCGGTCTGGGGCCTCGCTGCGCACTTCCTTCGCTACGCTCAGTCCAGTGCTTGCGTCGTCCACCTTCCCGAAGCCAGCCACCGGGAGAGCGAAGCGCTCCCGAGCAGTCGGCGCACAGCGCCGACAACGCTCCTTTCAGTCCCGCTCAACGCTGTTTGACCAGCCGGCTACGGGTGGGACTGAAAGGGGCGGCCCGCTACGCGAACCTCGGCGAAGTAAGCACTGGACAGAGCGTAGCGACGGAAGCGCACAGCGAGCCGCGGGAGTGTAGCGGGCCGGGGCTTTCTGGCTGTCGTCGGCACCGGTAAAAACGCTAATCTCAACAATAATGGCTAGCCCGTCTCGCCGCAATCAAGTAGCTGCCCACCCTACCGACGCCAATGAGCGAGGACGAGTCGAGTGCCGAGGACCCGCCACGGATAACCAGTAGCGGCGAGGGGAAACAGCGGGAGGTCGTCGTGCCGCTGCGCCTGTACAAGACCGTCACGGTGTTCTCGACGCTGTTCGCGATACTGAGCGTCGTCGGGGGATTCATCCTCGTCGACGTGGCAACGAACAGAGCATCGGCGCCGGCCTCGGAAATCGACGTTCCCATCGCCATCCTCGGTGTCGGCCTCATCCTCGCCGGGACCGTCGTCTACGCGTTCTCGACGCGCTTTCGCACCGAGGAGATGGGAAAGTCTAAAGACGACGCTGACGAACCCTCCAGTAATGGCTGACGAGTTCATCAAAGGGTTCGCCGCCCTGATGGTCGGCGGGCTGGGCTGGATGACCATCGCGGGCTGGTACCGAACGCCGAGCTTCGAAGGGGCACAGCTCATCGGAGAGGTACCGCCGGCGGAGTCCCTGACTGTG
>PXQZ01000094.1:0-13951 GCA_003021755.1 Halobacteriales archaeon QH_8_67_36
GGCGAGGGGTCGGTGTCGTCGGTGGCAAACAGGTTAGACACGTCCTCGCCGTCGTCGGTCGCCTCCCCGAAGAGGTCGTCTGCCGTCCGTGGACCGTCCGGCGACTCCTCGTCGCCGTCGGCCATGTCCCATCCGGGGGTTCCGTCGCCGTCGTCGGATTCGTCCGCCGGTTCGGTCTCGAACTCCGACGGGTCCGGCGGCGACCACTCTTCGGGCCGTGTTTCGTCGCTCGCCGTAGCCTCGTCGTCATCGCCCGGGGTGGCCGACTGGTCGGCCCACTCGTTCGTCCCGGATAGCTCCGAGGGTGGAGCGTCCGCCTCGTTCGCCTCTCCGGCGTCCGCCGGTTCGTCGGTGGCCAGTGGCTCCTCGTCTGCCACCGATTCGTCGGTCGTCAGGGGGTCCTCGTCCGCCACCCAGGCGTCAGGTTGGTCGGGCGTCGGCTCCGACGACGCCGGCGAGTCGGACTGTGCGTCCTGTGAGTCCGCCGGCTGCTCTGGCGGTTCCGACGGGTCCTCGACCACCGTCTGTGCCTCGGCTATCGCGTCGTCGGCTGCCGTGGCCGGCTGGTCGGGCGCGGGCTCCCCGTCGTCGGATGGCGGGTCCACCGCTCCGCCGGTCGTCTCGGCCGACTCGTCGTCCACGGTTTCGGTGACGGCAGCCGTCTCCGCCGTGCCGGCGCTCTGTGCATCCCCGTCGTCCGTCTCCGAGCCGTCGTCCGACGCCGTGACACCCGTTCCGACGGCTCGCCCCTGGGCGACGCCCGCCATCGTCGCGTCGGCGACGAGCTTGTACGCCAGCCCGAACAGTCCGGACAGGAGGAGCAACACGCCGATGGCGAACAGAGCGATGGCCGCCACGTTCGATGTCGCCGTGGCACCGCCGCCGACGACAGTCGGGAGTATCCGGTCGCCAATGATGGCGCCGCCGACGACGAACGCGTTACTGACGAGAGTCACGGCGAGGAGGTACCCGACGAAGCGGACGCCGTATCGGTAGACATCCGATAACCCGGCTGCAGACATGCTCGCACAAACGATAACTGCGGTCAAATATGTTACGACGGGACTACCCCGCTCCGTCGCCGGCGACGGTCGTCCCGGGGTTGCCGCCGGCGAGGAACTCTTCGAGCGCTTCGGGACCGAAGACGTGTGCGGGTGAGGACAGCGCCAGCAGCGCCCGGATTTTACCGGCCATGCCGCCGGAGACGTCGGTCGCGTCGCTGTCGCCCAGCGCCGACGCCACCGCGTCGAAGTCGGTTATGCGGTCGATAACGGTCCCCTGTTCGTCCAGCACGCCGGGAACCGTCGAGCAGACGCCGACGCGGTCGGCGTCGACCGCCGGCGCGAGTTCGACGACGAGTTCGTCGCCGCTACAGACGGTCGCGCCCTCGCCGCGGTGGGCCACGAGGTCGCCGTGCAACACCGGGACGAACCCCTCGGCGAGCAGCGTCCGGACCTGCTCGGTCGGGAGGGCGAGCCGCCCCTCGGCGTCCCGGCTCGCGGCGGAGAACGGATGGACCGGAACGGCGGGGACCCCCCGGTCCGAAAGCGCCGTAACGACGGCGTCGTTCAGCCGTTTCATCGCGCCGTGGACGGCGGCGACCCCGGCGGCGTCGTGGGTTCCCGCCGTCGTGCTCACGTCGTAGTCGGCGGCGTGGTGGTGGCCGAAGCTCCCGCCGCCGTGGACGACGACGAGGGCGTCGTCGCCGTCGGCGACGGCGTCGGCGGCCGCGGTGAGAGCCGCCTCGTCGACGGTCTCCGGCACGTCCTTCTCGGTGACGACGCTCCCGCCGAGTTTCAGAACGACGGTCACTCCGCCCGGACCCCCTCGGTGTCGAGTGCGGCCCGGAACGCCTCGTCACAGCCGGGCGTGTATTTCAGCGCGGTCAGCGCGGCGTCGGTGTCGTCGAGCGCGACGATACAGCCCCCGCCGCCCGCGCCGGTGAGCTTCGCGCCGATAGCGCCCGCATCGCGGGCAGCCCATACCATCGTGTCGAGCGAGCGCGAGGAGACGCCAAGCGCCGCCAGCAGCCCGTGGTTGCAGTCCATCAGTTCGCCCAGCGTCGTCGTGTCGTCGCTGCCCAGCACGGCTTCGCCCTCCCGGACGATGTCGCCGATGGCCTCGACGGTGTCGGCCGCGAAGCCGTACTCGTCCCGTAGCTTCCGGACCCCGGCGACGAGTCTGCCGGTGTCGCCGGCCCCGCCGTCGTAGCCGATGACGAACGGGAGGTTGCCCACCCCGTCGAGGCGGCGGCAGTCGTCGCCTTCGACGCGGACCGCACCGCCAATGGCCGAGCAGAAGGTGTCGGCGCGGGAGGCCTCCCCGTCCTGAACCGCCGCCTCGACCCGATAGGCCCGGTGGGCTACCCCTTCGGGGGTGAGTTCGACGCCCAGTTCGCGACAGCCGGCGTCGATGGCCGCGCAGGTGACGGCGGCCGACGAGCCCAGCCCCGCGCCCAGCGGAATCGCGCTCTCGATCCATATTTCGAAGCCCGCCTCGGGCGCGTCGGCGGCGTCGCGCACCTGAGCGACCGCCTCGTTGACGTAGCCCGTGGCCGCTTCCACCAGGGAATTCTCCGCGTCGACGTCGGGGTGGTCGGTGTCGCCGCCGACGTACTCGACGGTGAAGCCGTCGAGCTTGAGATCGTCGGCGTGGACGACCAGCCCTTCGTCCCTCTCTTCGGCCGTGACGCGGGCCCGCCGCTCGATGGCACACGGCACTGCCGGCTCGCCGTAGACGACTGCGTGCTCCCCGAACAGGTACACCTTGCCGGGAGCGCTCGACGTGACCATACCCCTGCCTGTGCGTGCAGGGTGTTAGGTGTTTTCGGAGACGGGCTGGCGGGGCTACCGCTTGCGTAGTCGATCACCGATACGCGTCCAGCAGGTCGTCGAGCAACAGACAGCGCGGGTCCGTGACGGGGTAGGCCGTGTCGATGTACTCCTCGGCCGTCCCGATGTCGCCGCGGACGGCGTACTGGCGGACGCGGGCCGCGTTCTCGTAGAAGGCCTCGTTCAGTTCGGCGTCGTCACGGGCGTCAGCCGGCGGCCCCGAGGCGAACAGTTCGTTCCGTATCTCCTCGAAATCGACCATTTCGGCCTCGTATTCGCCGAGTTCCGAGAGGACGTACTCGACGGCGAACCGCTGGAACTCCGACTTCGAGGAGAAGACGTCGTCCTCGACCATCTCCTCGACGCGGTCCATCACCGCCTCGGGGAAGCGAACTGTTGACTTGACCACGTTGTTCGATCCAGACCGTGGATCGGTATAAATCCATCCCAGCTTGCAAAATTTCCGACAGGAATTGTCCGGTCGTGGCGCTACCGTTCGACCACTCGCATCGACATCTCCTGGCGCGGGTGCGCCGTCAGCGAGGGCATCAGTTCCAGCGGCGTCTCGCCCACAAAGTCCAGTTCGTACTGCTGGGCCGTCGCCGCGACGATCAGTTGTGCTTCCAGCATCGCCAGGTGCTTGCCGAT
This sequence comes from Halobacteriales archaeon QH_8_67_36, assembly GCA_003021755.1. Taxonomy (GTDB): domain Archaea; phylum Halobacteriota; class Halobacteria; order Halobacteriales; family Haloarculaceae; genus Haloarcula. Next base: position 3,480 of record PXQZ01000094.1, read on the forward strand.
ACAGTGGCGCGGCCCGCCGCCGAAGGGGAAGTAGGCAAAGCGCGGGCGTTCCGTGGCGCGTTCGGGCTTCCAGCGCTCGGGGTCGAACGTCTCGGGGTCGTCGTAGAATCGCTCCGAGCGGTGGACGCCCCACTGGGGCAGCATGAGCGTCATCCCCTGCTCGACGGGGTAGCCCGACAGCGTCACGTCCTCTGTTGGCTCGCGGAACATCACGTACACCGGCGGGTAGAGCCGCATCGCCTCCTGGATGACCCACTCCAGATAGTCCAGTTCGCGGACGTGTTCCATTCCGGGGCGGTCATCGCCGACGACCTCGTCTAGCTCCTCGTGGACACGCCGCTCGACTTCGGGATGCTCCGAGAGGAGGAACCACGTGTATGTCAGCGTCAGCGCCGTGGTGTCGTGACCCGCGAGCAACATCGTCATCATCTCGTCGCGCAGTTGCTCGGGCGACTCGACGCCGTCGTCGCGGGCGCGGATGAGCACCGAGAGGAAGTCCATCGGGCCGTCGTCGCCGCTGCCGGCCGTCCGCTCGCGGACCGCGATGATGTCGTCGAGTATCCCGTCCAGCGTCTCGACGGCCGCGTCGAACTCCGCGTCGTCGGGCATCGGCATCCACTCCGGCGCCGCGAACCGGAGCGGGTCCGGCTCGAAACGCTGGCCCAGCGGCATGAGCTGTTCCTCTATCGTCTCGACGCGCGCCTCGCTCAGTTCGACGCCCATCATCAGGTCGAGGATGACGTCGAGCGTGGTCCGTGTCATCGCCCGCTCGACGTTGACCACGTCGCCGTCCGTCCAGTCGGCCAGCCGGGCCTCGGCGTGGCCGGTGATGCGGTCGGCCATCCCCGCGAGCCGGCGCATCGAGAACGCCGGATTCGCCAGCTGGCGCTGTTTCTCCCAGGTGTCGCCCTCCGAAAGGAGGAGGCCGTCACCCAGCAGGTCACCCAGGGCGTCCTCCTGGAAGTCCGGTTTCCGGAAGCTATCGGCCTCCGAGACCAGCACCTGCTCTATCGCGGCCGGGTCACAGAGCATCACCGTCTCTATCGGACCCATGTCGAAGTAGGCTACGTCGCCGTAGGCGTCTTCCAGCGCCGAGATGAATCTGAACGGGTCCGATGCGTAGGTCCGACTGCTCCCGAACAGCGGTTCGCCCTTCGGTCCGGGTGGCGTTTCTGCCATCGCCCCGGTTTGGGACCGGACACGTTTGAATTGCGTGCCAAATCACAGCCACCGCACCGGGTCCGGGTTCCAGTCGGTGTTGGCCCGGGCCCAGGCCCCGCCCAGCCCGCCGAGGGCGCTCAGCCCGACGGTGTAGACGAGAAAGAAGGCGAAGGCGACGGCCAGAAAGAGCCCGTACCCCGGCGACGACGGCGGGATACCGAAGCCGAGCGCGCCCGCGATGAACAGCGACGGGACGAACAGCGCGAGCAGCGGCACCAGAGCGGCCACGCCGGCTAGTGTCCCGAGCCAGAGGCCGCTGGCGTAGCCGCCGCCGTGGCGGCTGGCCGCGACGGCACCGCCGACGACCGAGGAGAAGGGGAAAATCGAGAGCGCGAGCGTGACAAGCGCGCCCCAGCCCGCGTCGACGAACGTCTCTCGCATGCTGTCTCTCCGTATCGGAAGGCCCCGATATATAGTGTGGGTGTCGGCGAACTCAGACGTCGAGTTCGTACTTCGCGTAGTTGCCCAGCCAGCCGCCGAGAGCGCTCAGGCCGATGGTGTAGAGCGCACTGACGGCCCCGGCGACGAGCAGGAAGAGGAGCCCGACGATGCCGAACGACGACGGCGCGTTCGTGCCGATGGCGAAGATGCCGAGAAACAGCACGACGATCAAGAAGAAGGCAGCGCCCACTAGCAGGCCAAGAACGCCCGAGATGGCCCCGACGCGGAGCCCGTCCGAGCGGGTGCCGCCTTGGAGGTAGCCGGCGACCGCCCCGCCCAGCACGGGCGAGAAGGGGACGAAACTCAGGACGATGCTCGCGACGGCGCCGATGACGGCGTTGCGGAGGGTGTCGTGTTCTGCCATCGCCGACTCGTACACGGTCCGGGGTAGTATGGTTTGGGACGGCTAAGATCGGAGTCACGGCGTCGAAGTGGCAACGACTCCGGCAGCGTCCCCACTGCGGGAGCGGGAGGACGGAAACGCGAATCGGGCTTACAGCTCGGATTCGAAGTCGTCGAGCCCGTAGGCGGGCTCGGCGCCACGGCGGTCGAGCGTCTCGTTGGCCAGCAGCCAGTAGACGACCGACAGCGCCTTTCGCCCCTTGTTGTTGGTCGGGACGACCAGGTCCACGTTCGACGTGGTGTTGTTGGAGTCACACATCGCGATGACCGGGATGCCGACGGTGATGGCCTCCTTGACGGCCTGGGCGTCACCGATGGGGTCGGTGACGACCACGACGTCGGGCTCGATGTAGCCGTCGTAGTCCGGGTTCGTCAGCGTCCCCGGAATGAACCGGCCCGTTCGGGCGCGGGCGCCGACGGCGTCGGCGAACTTCTCGGCCGGGAACCGGCCGTACTGGCGCGAGGAAGCCACGAGCATCTGCTCGGCCTCGTAGTTGGCCAGGAAGTCCGCGGCGGTGCGGATGCGCGTGTCCGTCATCGAGACGTCAAGCACGTAGAGCCCGTCGGTCCGGACGCGGTGGATGAACCGCTCCATGTCCTGGGTCTTCTGCTGGGTCCCGATGTGGACACCGGCGCCGAGGTAGTCCTCGACGGGGATGAGGAGGTCGGCCTCGCTCTGCTCGTCGGGCATGACGTCCTCGTCGAGCTGGGAGGTCCCCTCCGCGTCTTCTGTCTCGTCGGCTTCGGTCGCGTCAGTGTCCGCTGGTTTGGCCTCGGCCACCTCGGCGTCGGCGGGCTGTTCTGCGTCTTCGGTCTCCGCGTCGGCGTCGGGCTCGGCCTCGTCCGTGGACGGGTCGAACTCGGACTCCTCGGCGTCGAGACCTTCTTTCTCGTTGCCGCTCATACTGCGTTGTCCTCGATACGGATGAGTTCGTTCAGCTTTGCAGTTCGCTCGCCGCCGACGGCGCCCGCCTTGATGAACGCGGCGCCGGTCGCCACGGCGAGGTGTGCGATGGTGGTGTCCTCGGTCTCGCCGCTCCGGTGGGAGACGACCGACTCGTAGCCGTTCTCGGTCGCCAGTTCGATGGCGTCCACGGCGTCGGACAGCGTCCCAATCTGGTTCGGCTTGATGAGGATGGAGTTGCCGGCGCCCTGCTGGATGCCGGTCTGTAGGCGTTCGACGTTCGTCACGAAGAGGTCGTCGCCACAGACGAGCGTCCGGTCACCGACACGGTCGGTCAGTTCGGTGTGGCCCTCGTAGTCGTTCTCGTCGAGGGGGTCCTCGACGTAGACGAGGTCGTACTCCGCGACCTTCTCGGCGATGTAGTCGATCTGCTCGTCGGTCGACTTGACGCCGTCGTCGTAGACGTAGCCGTCCTCGTCCTCGTCGTACATCTCGGCGGCGGCGACGTCGAGGCCGAACCGGATGGCGAAGCCGACGTCGTCCGCGACGGACTCGACGGCCTCGGCCATGATCTCGAAGGCCTCGTCGTCGGAAATCGACGGCGCCCAGGCACCCTCGTCGCCCTTGCCCGCCGGCAGGTCGCGGTCGGCCAGGATGTCGTGGACCTCCTGGTGGACTGCGGCGTTGGCGAAGACGGCCTCCTCGACGCTCGGTGCGCCGACGGGGGCCGACAGGAACTCCTGAATGTTGGTGGCGTCGGCGGCGTGTTCGCCACCGCCGATGATGTTACCGAGCGGCGTCGGGAACTCGTTGCCCCGGAAGGTGCCGCCGAGGTGCTGGTACAGCGGCGCGCCCAGCACGTCGGCGCCGGCCGCGGCGGCCGCCATCGAGATGGCGACGGCGCTGTTGGCGCCGATGCTGGAGAAGTCGTCCGTGCCGTCGGCGGCGCGGAGCGCGTTGTCCACGTCGCGCTGGTTGCCGGCGTGGACCTCGCCGACGAGGCGGGGTAAAGCGTCTTCGCGAGCGCTCGCGATGGCCTCCTGAGCCGGCAGTTCCAGAGCCTCGTATTCGCCGGTACTTGCGCCGCTCGGTGCCTTGCCGCGGCCGAAGCCCCCACTCTCGGTGAGAACGTCGGCCTCGACGGTTGCGTTGCCACGCGAGTCGAGTACGCGGCGGAGTCGGATGTCAGTGATTAGCGTCATTTGTGGTCACCACGTTTGACGGTGAACGGAAGTACGCCAGCGTCGTACTCCTCGGCCGCGATGAGGATGGGCTGGGTGTACTCCGTCTCGATGAGCACGGGAGCGCCGTGGGCCAGCTGGAGCGCGCGTGCGCCCAGTTTGCGGGCCTTCTCGTATCGGCTTTCCTGTGCGTTCATTGGTAGGGAGCGACGATGTCGACGAGGTCCTTGTGCGAGACGAGCATCCGGCGACAGCAGTGTCGCTCGACGCCGAGTTCGTCGAGAACCATCTCGGGGTCCTCGGGCTCTTCGGCCTCGCGGGTTCGGGCCTTGAACTCCTCCCAGTGCTCGCCGACGACGTTACCGCAGGTGAAACACCGGACCGGTACCATCATACTTGCATCACCTCAGCGGTAGGATTTCTGGTAGCGGGCCCGGGCGCCGGGACCGCCCCACTTCTTGGGTTCGGACTGGCGAACGTCGTTGACCAGCAGCGAGCGGTCGAACTCCATGAACGCGTCGCGGAGCTCCGCGTCGTTCGTGAAGTCGACGAGCCCGCGGGCGATGGCGGTGCGGGCCGCGTCGGCCTGTCCCATCACGCCGCCGCCTTCCACGGAGACGTCGACGTCGACGTCGTCGCGGAGGTCGTCCCCGGCGATGCGGAACGGCTCCAGCATCTTCAGCTGGGCCAGCTCCGGGTCGACCAGTTCGACCGGCTGGGAGTCGATACGCACGCGCCCCTCGCCCTCGCGGATGGTGGCGCGGGCGACGGCGGTCTTCTTCTTGCCAGACGTGTTCGTTACCATGTCTTGTTCGCTCCGAGTGTCTCGCTGATCTCGCCAAGCGAGACGAATCTGATGTTCGACAGTCGGTCCAGCGACGTGCCGTCGAGCACCGTTGCTTCGACGGCTTCGCCGTCTCCGCTTTGTGGGCTACCGCCCGCGCTGTCCTCGTCGTACGGGTTGCCAACGTAGACGCGGACATTCTCGAACGCATCGCGGCCACGCGGCTTCTTGTGGGGCAGCATGCCGCGGATGGCGCGCTTGAGGATGCCGTCCGGCCGCTTGGGGTAGAAGTACGCGTTGTCGGCGCCGATGTCGACGCGCTTCTTGTACTTCGCCTTTATCTGCTTTTCCCGGCCGGTGATGACCGCGCGTTCGGCGTTGACGACGGCCACGGTCTGGCCGGCGAGTGCCTTCTCGGCCACCTGCGAGGCGACCCGGCCCATGATACAGTCGCGGGCGTCGACGACGACGTCGGCGTCGAACTCCGCGACGCTCATCGAATCACCCGGACGTGGGAGCCTTCTGGGTTGTTCTCGATTGCCTGTTCTAGTGATACAGCCTCTCCGACCTTGTCGATCTTCGTCTCGGCGGTTCCGGAGAAGTCGACGGCGGCGACGGTGACGTCCTTCTGCAGGACGCCGGAGCCGAGCACCTTGCCCGGAACGACCACGGTCTCGTCTTCCCGTGCGTACCGCTCGATGCGGCCCAGGTTGACTTCCGCGTGTGTGCGCCGCGGCTTCTGCAGCCGTTCGGCGACGTCGCCCCAGACTGCGCCGCCCGAGTTGCGGGCGGCCGACTTCAGGTCGGCGATGAGACTACTGAGTCTCGGGTTCGTCTTGCTCATAGGGTTCCTCTTTGAAGAAAGTGCAGGGAGCAGGATTTGAACCTGCGGACCCCTACGGGACAGCGCCCTGAACGCTGCGCCGTTGGCCAAACTTGGCTATCCCTGCTCGCACTGGTGAGTTCTCGATGCCCCGTAAAACCCCTTTCGGTCCTCGCGCTCGGGGAGCGGGCGGTCATCGGCGTCGAAGGGGTGTTTCGGGGCATCGGCGTTACAGTTGGACCGCGTCTTTCAGTTCGGTCGCGCGGTCCCGAAGCGTCTCGACCGCGCGAACGAGGAGTTCGTCAGTGGTGAACGAGCCGTCGGTCTCGACGTGGAACACGAACGCGTTCCCGACGTCGGTGACTTCGACCTCCTTGCCCGGATACCGCTGGCTGAGGTCGTTGTCGAACTCGCTCGTCGGGACGAGGTCCCCGTCCGCGGCGTCGGGGTCCGTGGCGTGCTCGGCCGCGCCCTCCTCGATGACACCGCGGAGGATGTCGGGCTCCTCGTCCTCGAACTCGCCCGTGTCGCTGACGACTTCCACGCGCTGGAGGTGTCGGTAGCCGACGGCCACGCCGCCCTGGTGTTTGGCGTGTTCCGTCCCCGTATCGAGGACGGCGTCGGCCTCGACTTCGAGGCGCTGGCCGTCTTTCAGGTCGATGATGGGGATGTTGTCGTCGGCCGGGTTCACCAGCGCGTCACCGGAAACGAGGTCGCTGGAGTAGGCCGTGCTCGGCCCGTCGACGGACAGCGACAGCGTCACCTCATCACCCACCTCGAAGTCGTCGAGGTCGGTGGTCAGCGGGACCAGCCCCAGTCGGAGGCCGATCTGCTCGTTGAACATCACGCTGGTGTTCTCGATGACGCGGACGGTGTCGATACTGAACGTGGGTACGTCGGCGATCATCGCCCGGCGGATGCCGTTGGCGAAGGCCGGCGTGATGCCACGCACGAGCACGAGCGACTCCCGCTCGCCGCGTTCGACGAACGCAACCTCGTAGTCCTGTGTCATGGGTTAGAACCCGGAGTTCTTCGGTGCGCGGGTGCCGTCGTGGGGCGTCGGTGTGACGTCCTCGATGCGGCCGATTTCGAGGCCGGCGCGAGCCAGCGCTCGGATGGTGGCCTGTGCGCCCGGACCGGGGGAGGTCTGCTGGTTCCCGCCGGGACCGCGCACACGGACGTCGACGCCTTCGACGCCGCGGTCGAGGGCCTTCTCGGCGACGACCTCCGCCATCTGCATGGCCGCGTATGGCGATGCCTCGTCGCGGTTCTGCTTGACGACCGTCCCGCCGGAGCTCTTTGCGAGCGTCTCCGCGCCGGTCTGGTCGGTGATGGTGATGATGGTGTTGTTGAACGATGCGTGAACGTGGGCGATACCCCAGATGTCGTCAGGTGCTTCGCTCATTCTTGGGCCTCCGCGCGCTCAGGGTGCAGTTCGTCCGACAGCGAGCTGTTCTCGTCGAAGCCGATCGAGCTCTCGACGGCAACGTCGACCTTCATCGACGGCCGCGTGACGCGTGTGTCGTCGAGCTCGATGTGGCCGTGGACGATGAACTGTCGCGCCTGCTCGGGCGTGTTCGCGTAGCCCTTGCGGTAGACGACCGTCTGGAGTCGGCGTTCCAGTACGTCCGTCACGTCGAGCGACAGGACATCGTCGAGCTGGTCCTGCTCGTTGAGGATGCCGTAGCGCTTGAGTCGGGCGAGGAACTCCTCGGCCTCGACGTCGCTCCCGACGGCACTACCCAGCAGCTTCCGGGCCTCGCGGCGGTAGCCACGCAGCTCGGACTGGGCGCGCCAGAGCTCCTCCTTGTTCTTCAGGCCGTAGCGGCCCTTGAGGTTGCTCTCGTCCGCGATTCGCTCGCCCTGGTAGGGATGGTTCGGCGTCTCGTAGGACTTCGTATTGGAACCGAGGGCCATTATTCGTCATCCTCCGCGGCGGCTTCCTCGGCCTGTTCTTCCTTGATGGCCTCGACGTTGACGCCGATGGTCCCCTCGGTACGACCGGTGGACTTCGTGCGCTGGCCACGGACCTTCTGCCCGCGCTTGTGGCGGACGCCGCGGTAGGAGTCTATCATCTTCATGCGGTTGATGTCCTGGCGACGGGTGAGCTGGAGGTCGTTACCCGTCTCGTGGGTGGTCTCACCGGTGAAGTAGTCCTTCTGGTGATTGGTCATCCATTCGGGGACGTTGTCGGCGAAGTTCCGGACCTGGGCGACGACCTCGTCGATGACGTCGTCGTCCAGCTTGCCAAAGACCGCGCGGCGGTCCACGTCAGCGCGCTGGGCGATGATGCGGGCGGCGCGGTGGCCGATGCCGTCCAGTTCTGTCAGTGCTCGCTCGACGGATTTCGTTCCGTCGAGGTCCGTCTGTCCGATGCGAACGAAGTAGCGGATGTCCTCCTCCTCATCCACGTCCTCGCCCGCGTCTGGGTCTTCTGCACTCATATGTTGGTGGTTGGGTGAGCGTCGTGGCTGGGATTCGAACCCAGGAGGCTGTACGCCACAGAGTTAGCAACCCTGCGCCTTGGGCCAGGCTTGGCTACCACGACACGCTTGCCTGATACTCGCGCCCGCAGCACGCGGACTCGGGAGCCGGTCCCCCTACACGAGTCTGTACGAACGTATTTCGGGGCTGTATTTAAACGCAACGAAGGGGCCCGAGCGAGTGAGAGCGGACCATGAGTGAACGTGGCACAACGCAGTAGTAGCGGGCGCCCCTCCTACCGCGTATGGACGACAGCACGACTACGAACGAGAACGAGGCGGTCGACCCGACGGACAGGGAGGCGCTCCGCAGGCACCTCGAACAGTTCGCAGGCTCCGACAGCGTGACGGCGGACGCCGACGGGACCCTGACCGCCAGGTTCAGTTCCTCGACGCACGTCTCGATTGACCCCGACGGGCGCGTGCAAAGCGGGATGCCGCTGCACGCCTTCGACGGGCCCGCCGAGCGACTACACTTCGACCACGGGGACGGTGAATTCCACGTCGTGACGGACGAGGGGTCGAGTTACACGTTCCGACGGCCATAGCCGTAATGGCGCGGAGCGAACACCGTCAAACGGGCCGACCGTGGCAGATGCCCCTATCAGCCGGCCGAAACCGGCTCGAACACCGGAACGAGGGGCTCCGCATCCGACGGCTCACAGACCTTGATACGGCCGTCACCCGCGACGAAGACGTTCCAGCCGGCGATATGAAGGCCGAGAAGCCCACAGGTGTTCGTCGCCGAACTCAACAACAGCGTGTCGAGCGCTTCGAGGTCGAGTTCGCCGGAGAGCGGCGTGAGTTCCATCGGGTCGACGCCTTCCGCGGTCGCGACTGCGTCGACGATCACCATCGAGGGTGCTCGACGGCGTTCGGTCCAGTCAGTCTCGTGGACGGGTGTGCATCGACACTGCACTGACTCGTGATCCGTGGCCATAGCTATCTGTTGGAGAGTTATCATAAAAAGATTTATGAAACACGATCGAACGTGCACACGGTTATTTCCATCATGTCGACTTCGCACGGCCCCTATCGCAGTTTACCAGCGGTTGCCGGAGCCGGAGTATAGATGTCAATGTGACATGTCCGGACCCGTGTAGTACTCCAGGCTCGGGATCGGTACATCGAGACGAGAACCCTATCAGTCGTCGTCGGCGGCGATCGGCTCCTCGGCTGGACCGCGCTCGACGTACTCCTCGTTGACGACCCATTCGCCGTCGTCGTTCCGGATCATGTACTCGCCGTAGTATGGGACCCGGTTGGCGACCGTCTCGCGGAACGTCTCGCGTATCTCGGTCCGATTGAGACAGCCCTTCAGTTTACCATCGTGTGTCACGCGCACGCGATGACAGTTGTCACAGAAGTCGGTGTTCTCGACGGGGTCGACGATTTCGACCATCCCTTCCCCGTCCCCGTCGTCGTCGCCGACCCAGTAGCGCTTGCGGTCGTGCATCTCCCGTACCTCGATTCGGTCGGCCTGCTCGGCCAGCCAGTCGTGGACCCGCTGGATGTCGATGGCCCACTCCGGTCGCCCGACGAGTTCGGGCATGTACTCGATGAGTTGTAACCGCAGGCCCTCGTTTTCGGCGACGTGGTCGACCATCTCGGGGACGTATCCCGCCGTGGGCTCGAAGACGACCATGTTCAGCTTCACCGGGTCCAGCCCCGCATCCAGGGCTGCCTCGACGCCCTCGATGACCTGCTCGTAGGCGCCGCTCTTTGTTATCTCGGCGAAGGCCTCCCGGTCGATGGCGTCCTGTGAGACGTTCACCCGCTCCAGGCCGGCATCGACGAGGTCCGGGGCACGGCCGGGGAGGAAGGTGCCGTTCGTGGTCATCGACACTTCCATCCCGTCGGGCGTCCGGCGGATTATCTCCGCTAGGTCACCCCGCAGCATCGGCTCGCCGCCGGTGAACTTGACGGCCTCGACGTCGAACTCCCGGGCGACCTCCAGAAAACGGACGACGTCGTCGGTCTCCATCTCGTGGTCCTGAGCCTCCATCGGCCCGCGCGTGTCCCCCAGCCCCTCGTTGTGACAGTAGACGCAGTCGAAGTTACACCGGTCCGTGAGGGAGACGCGAACCTGTGACACCTCCCGCCCGTGGTCGTCCTCTAACACGTCCGACCCTACTGTGCCCAGCGTTATAAAACGATACAACAGTACCGAATCCGTCCCCACTCGCTGCCGTGGCACATGACATCGCGTCACTTGTGACCCGCTCGTTCGGAG
>PXQZ01000094.1:14119-15349 GCA_003021755.1 Halobacteriales archaeon QH_8_67_36
AGGACCCGGACCTGGGCGACGACATCGTGGCACTGGACCTCATCAACAACGTCGAGGTGACCAACGACGAGATACGCGTCGACCTCGCGCTCGGAGCGCCCTACTCGCCGACGGAGACGGGCATGGCGAACGCCGTCCGCGAGGCTCTCGATGACCTCGACCGTGAAGTCGACCTCTCGGCGAGTATCGACCGCGGCGTCAGCGAGGCGGAAGACCCCCTGCCGGACGTCAAGAACGTCATCGCGGTCGCGTCGGGGAAGGGCGGGGTCGGCAAGTCGACGATCGCCGTCAACCTTGCCGCCGGGCTGGCTCGACTGGGCGCGCGCGTCGGGCTGTTCGACGCCGACGTCTACGGACCGAACGTCCCGCGGATGCTCGACGCCGACGAGTCACCCCAGGCCACCGAGGAGGACGAGATAATCCCGGTCGAGAAGTACGGGATGAAGCTGATGAGCATGGACTTCCTCGTCGGCAAGGACGACCCCGTCATCTTCCGCGGCCCGATGGTCGACAACGTCCTCGCGCAGCTCTGGTCGGACGTGCTATGGGGGTCGCTCGACTACATGATCGTGGACCTGCCGCCGGGCACCGGCGACACGCAGTTGACGATGCTCCAGCGCGTCCCCGTCTCCGGGGCCGTCATCGTCACCACGCCACAGGAGGTGGCGCTGGACGACGCACGTAAGGGACTACGGATGTTCGGCCGTCACGAGACGCCGGTGCTGGGAATCGTCGAGAACATGTCCTCGTTCGTCTGTCCCGACTGTGGCGGCAGCCACGATATCTTCGGTAGCGGCGGCGGCCACGAGTTCGCCGACGAAACCGAGATGCCGTTCCTCGGCGAGGTGCCCCTCGACCCCGCCGTCAGGGAGGGCGGCGACAGCGGCGAGCCGCTAGTGCTGGACGACGACAGCGCGACCGGCGACGCCTTCCGCGAGATAGCCGCCAACACCGCCAACATGCAGGGCATCATCCACCGCAAAGGCCACTCCGAGGGCCGGACGGTCGGGGGCCGGGCGGACCAGGACGAGCGAGTGGGAGAGGCGAGTCGGCCCGACCAGTAGGGCCAGCCCGAACGGTAGCCGTCGCTACGGACCGTTCGAGAACTGCAGCAAAACCGGATTACGCTTCGACGGGGCGGTTGTACTTGCGCGTGACGTAGCCGGCGATGCGGTTACGGACGCCTTTGGACTCGATGTTCGTGACCTCGGTGACGACCTCCTTGTTGTG
>PXQZ01000095.1 GCA_003021755.1 Halobacteriales archaeon QH_8_67_36
GCGGCCACGCCCGGCCACCGCACTGTCCTCAGCCGTCTTCTTCTCCGCCGCCCTCGCCACCTTCCTCGCCTCCGCCGCCGTCTTCATCCTCCTCGCCGCCACCACCGGGAATCCCACAGCCTGCGAGGCCGGCCGTGCCGATAACCACACCGGTACCGAACAGGAAGCGCCGTCGCGACGTGCTGTCGTTTGGTGCCATACCTATCATATCCACTGGCTGTCATCTAAAGCTACCGCCGGCGACGGCCGGCTGTTGAACTGCGGTACCGGTCCCAGGAACGCATCTACGGGAATCGCGAGACCAGTTACGGCAAGCAGGCGCCCCTGTATCGGCCGTTTACCGTGGAACACGATGATTTTCCTGATAATGCAAATCTGCCGGGCGTGATACACATACGCAGCGACCACCCAGCCGGCACACGACTCGCCGGGCGGTTTCAACCCCAACGACTGTTGTGCCTCGGCCCTGTGTGTTCCCATGCACGTCTTCTGGCACCAACGAGACCTCCGCCTGCGGGACAACCGTGGGCTCGCGGCCGCGGCAACCGACGAAACCGTCGTCCCGGTGTTCGTGATCGACCCCGAAGTCCGCAACGTGGTCGGGAACCGGCAGTGGGCGTTCTGGCTGGCCGGCGTCCGCGCCCTCGAAGCACAGTACCGCGAGCGCGGCAGCGACCTGCTGGTTCGCGTGGGGGACCCGGGGACAGTCATCCCGGCCGTCGCCAGCGAGTACGACGCCGACCGGGTGTACTACAACGAACACTACCGGCCTGTCCGACGGGAGCGCCAGCGGGCCGTCGACGACGCCATCGAGACCACCGCCGTCACCGACCTCACGCTCGTCGACCCCGCCGGTCTCGACGCGCGATACGCGAACCACAGTCGGTTCTACGACGACTGGCAGGCCCGCGAGAAGCCCGCGCCGGTACCGATGCCCGACGCCGGTTCGCTGGCAGCGGTCTCGGACGGTCAGGCCGTCCCCGACCCCGATGCCGACATCGACCTGCCGGCTGCGGGATACGGCGCCGCCCGCGACCGCTGGGAGCGGTTTCTCGCCGACGGCATCGACTCGTATAGCGACACGCGCGACGACATGCGGGCGGCCGTGGAGCGGTCCGTCGGCGCGGTGTCACGCATCTCCCCGTACCTCGCGGCGGGGATGATAGGGATTCGGGAGCTGTGGGCCGACGCGACCGAGCGGTACAGGGCGGTCGACGGTGACGCCCGGCGCAACGTCGAGAAGTACCGCTACGAGCTCTCCTGGCGCGAGCAGAACTACAATCTACTCGCCCACCACCCGTCGCTGCCCTCCGAGAACTACGAGTCGTTCCCGAACGCCATCGCCTGGGAGAACGACCCCGACCATCTGGCGGCCTGGAAGCGCGGCGAGACGGGGTATCCGCTCATCGACGCCGGCATGCGTCAGCTGAACGAGGAGGGGTACGTCCACAACCGTCCGCGCCAGAACGTCGCGTCGTTTCTCACCAAGCACCTGCTGGTCGACTGGCGCGAGGGGCTGGCCTACTTCGAGGCGCAACTGCTCGACCACGACCCGGCGAACAACGCCGCCAACTGGCAGTGGACCGCCTCCACCGGCACCGACTCCGTCGACGTGCGCATCTTCGACCCCGTCGCACAGATGGCCAAGTACGACGACGAAGCGGACTACGTCACCGAGTACGTCCCGGAACTGCGTGGCGTCGACCCCGAGACGATCGTCGACTGGCCGACCCTGCCGGGAGACGAGCGAGCGGCCCTCGCCCCGGAGTATCCCGACCCTATCGTCGACCGCAACCGGGCCTACGAACGCGCCCAGCGGGTGTTCGAGACTGCGCTGGGCAAGCGGTAGCCGACTGGCGGTGGGTCCATCAGCGACGCCGGAACCGACGGACCAGACGGGAACGTCGAGGGTACGAACCCCCAAAGACCATTAGCGTTGACCGACCGATCCAGTGCGATGGGTGAGGCGAGTGACGATCGTGTCTACTACGTCATCAGCGACCTCTACATCGGTGGGGACGAGCAACTGGAGAAGGTATCGTTTCTCGACGAATTGCTTGACTTTCTGTGTCGCCTCGAAGCCACCGAACTCGTCATCGACGGGGACGCGTTCGGGCTCTGGGAGTTCACACAGGTCGAGGGGCTTCGGAAGTTCGCCGCCCTCGTCGACACCTATCCGGAGCTGTTCGGGCCGGGTCGGTGACGCGGGCGGTCGGCGACCACGTCGTCCACTTCGAACGCGGCCACCAGCACGACCCGCACAACCGCATCGAGGCGCGCGGCGACCCGAACGCGACGCCGCTTGGCTACTACTACAACACGCTGGTCACGAGCCGTGCGGGCCACCTCTCGGACCGCGGCCGGTACAACTGGCTGACGGACGTCCAGGCCGTGACGCCCACCGAGCGGATGCCGGTGTTTTGCCCCTCCTACTAGCTCTGTGCGGTCCGCATCTCGGAGGTGCCAAAATGGATAATCGTCGAGTACGAGCCCACCCAGAAACCCAGCCCGAGCCCCGACGAACTCACCCTCACCGGGCGGCTGCTCACGCCGGGCCGGAAACCGGACACCGAACTGCCCGACAGCGCGGTCGTCGCGGACGGACTGAGCGGCGAGCCGGTGGCCGCCGAAACCGAACCCGAACAGATGCAGTGAGCGGCCGGACGATGCAGCGAGCTACAGCGAACCGACCGCTAGCGCTGGCCGGGCAGGACCTCGGGCTCGCCGGACCGGTAGATACCCTGCCAGAACCGTTTTGGACGGGGTGGTTCGCTCGGCACACTCGCTCGCCACCCCGCTGAAAACCGTTCATGGAAAACTCCGCTCAGCGCTGGCCGGGCAGGACCTCGGGCTCGCCGGACCGATATATGTACTCCACGGCGACGCCAGTCAGCGGCGAGTCCGCGGCCGTGGCGTACTCCTTGGCCAGGTCGAGATACCGCTCCGTGATGTCGACGACGTGGTGGTATGCCGCCCGGTCGTCCGGCCGGAGGAGGTACTCCGCAGTCACGGGGGTTAGTTGCCCTTCCGTGCGGTCGTCGGCATAGTCGTCGACGTCGTCCAGCCACACCTGTGCGCCGATGATGGCCAACACGATAGCTTTCGCGAAGTCGTCATCGATGTCCAGCCCCGCCAGCCGGTAGAGGTCCAGCATCCCGTCGTAGATAACTCCCACGCGGGCGTACTGGGTCTTGCTGTAGGGTAGGTCCCGCTCGGCGGCGGACAGCGTTGCCGGGGGGTCCTCGTAGTCGGCGAACTTGTACTCCTCGCGGACGGCGTCAAGGGCGTTCTCGTCGCCGGTCTCCGCCTCCGTCATCAGCCCGCGGAAGTAGTCGTCCCGGCCCTGGTGGGCCTCGCTGTAGTCGACCGCCCACTGATAGGCCTCGCCGACCGAGTCGGGTAGGTCATCGAGCAGCCCGTCGAGGTGGGACTGCAGCGTGGCCTGTGCGACTTCGGCGACACGGCGGCGGTCGGCCTCGCTCCCGTTCCACGGCTCGCTTCGCTGGCGCGCGGGTCTACCGCTCGCCGTCGCGCTCCCCCCGCGTCGCTCCGAGGGCTCCCGCCGGTCGCCCTCGCCGAACTCCACTTCGAAGTCCTCGAACTCGGCGTCGTTGATGGCGTCGCGCATGTCCCCGTCGACCAGTGCCTCGATGGAGAGGCGGGTCATCTGTTCGGCGCGGACGACCCGCTCCCGGGGCGTGAGCGTCGGGGACTCGCCGTCGAGCGCGGCGTCCTCGACGGGCGGGACGCCGGTGGCGATGTCCTCGCCCACGGGGTCGGTGTCGGCCTCCTTTCTGGCCGCCCGGTAAACGTAGCCGAGCGTCAGTCGCGCGGGCAGGACGAGCTTGGTGTCGTAACTGAAGTCGACTGGGCGGCCGAACTCCTCGGCCAGGGCCGCCTCGATGCGGCCATAGACGTCGTCGAGCATCCGCTCGGTCCGGTCGTCTATCTCGGATTTCAGCGAGAGGCTGCCGTAGTCGAACACGCCCGTGTCGGCGTAGTAGCCCAGCACTGCCCGGTTTACCCTTTCGAGAGGCAGACCCGGGAGCCAATAAAGCAAGACTGATTACGAACACGGTGTTCCTCTGAAGCATGCGCGACCGCTTTGACGTGGTGATCGCCGGGGCTGGTCCCGCCGGCGGCCAGTGTGCTCGCGACCTGGCCGAGCGGAACTACGACGTGCTGGTCCTCGAAACGGAGCCCGAAGACGAGTTCCCGCGTCAGAGCAACAAGTCCACCGCCGGCACCTTCCCGTCGGCGATGACCGCCTTCGCCATCCCCGACGAGGTGGTGATGCAGTACACCGACAAGGTGGTGCTGGAGTCCCCGAACGACCACTACACCCGCACCCAGACCGGCGCGGTGCTGGAGTTCGCCGACTTCAAGCGGTTCCTCGTCGAGGACAGTCGTGAGAAGGGCGCGACCTACCGCTTCGACTCCCGCGTGTCGGCCCCCATCATGGAGGACGGCGAGATTGCCGGGGTGCGATACGACGGCGATGAGGAGGTGTACGCCGACATCATTATCGACGCGACCGGTCCCGCCGCGCCGCTGGCGAAGCAACTCGACGTCTGTGACCTCGAACGGGAACACCAGGCCATCGGCATCGAGTACGAGTTCGAGAACGTCGCGGTCGACCACGACGGCTACGCCGACCTCCGGGACTCGATGATGCTCCGTCTGGACCACGACCTCGCCCCGGGCGGCTACTCCTGGATATTCCACACCGGCGAGGACACTGCCAAAGTCGGCCTCTGCTACATCCAGAACGGCTCCCACCACAAGTACGCCAAGGAAGGCATGGGCATCGACGACTACCTCGAATACTGGCTGGACTCGGACCCTCGGTTTGCCGAGGCCGAGAGGATCGAGGGCACACAGGCCCACCGGGGCTCGGCGCACATCCAGACGCCACAGTCGATGAGCACCGACCGGTTCATGGCCATCGGTGACACCGTTCCCACCATCGACCCGCTGTGGGGCGAGGGGATCCACAAGGGGATGAAGTCGGCCCGCGCCGCCGCCGCCACCGTCGACGCCGCCCTGACACCCGACGACCCCACGACCGACGCCGACACGCTCTCCGTCTACGACCAGCTGTGGCATCGCGACGTGGCGCCGAAACACGACGCCCGGCTGATGATGACCGAACTGCTGTATCTCGCGCCCAACGAGCGCTACGACGAACTGATGAACGACCTCCGGCGGACCGACAGCAACACGCTCGAACGGATAAACCGGGGTGACCGGCGCGCAATCCTGGACCTGACGCACGTCTCGGACCTCTCCCTGCTCGCGAAGTTCGCCAGACGGCGGTGCGGCAACTTTTTTTCCGACCGGCGGGGACCCTCTGGCAATGAGTGACAGCGCCGTGGGCGTGGTGGGGGATCCAGCGGTGGCCGACCGACTCCGCGAGGCGGGGTCGTCGGTCGTCGCGGGCGCTGTCGACAGCGTCCCGGCGACCGAGCGGGTCGTCGCCGTCGGCCAGTCGGCTGTTCGGGCCGTCGCGGCCGCCGATGCCGACCCATTAGTGCTTCCCGTCGCCGCCGGCCGCGGCCTCCGCTCCGTGGCTCATGGCGCCGTGCCAGCCGCCGTCGCGGGGCTGGACGCGGCACGCGTCGAGCGCCACCCCGTGTTCGAGGTGGACGCCGGCGACGTGGCCACGGCGGTGTTCGACGTGACGGCAGTCACGACCGAGGCGGCACATATCTCCGAGTACGCCGTCGAGACGACGACCGACCGGGTCGGGCAGTTCCGGGCCGACGGGGTGACGCTGGCGACGCCAGCGGGGTCGCCCGGCTACGCGCGTCGCATCGGCGGGCCGGTGCTCGCGCCGGCGGCCGCGATAGGGGTCGTCGTCCCCATCGCCCCGTTCCAGACGAACCCGGACCACTGGGTGGTTTCACTCGACGGGCTGTCGGTCTCCGTCGAGCGCGACGAGGCGACCGTCGCGCTGTACGCCGACGGTGATGAGGTGGCGACGGTGGCCTGCGGGGGAGCGGTGTCCCTGCGGCGAGTCGGGACCCTCCGAGTCGCCGTCCTGACGGAGAGCTGTTCCCGGTTCCGCTGAGACGGGCTGGTGGCGTGACGGACCGACGCCGGTTGTCGTCCAAAACGAGTTGCGACAATCGGTGTGCCCCGCGGAAATGGTCGTGTTTACTTTAGCAGCAACGGATCTAGAGAGCCAGAAAGCCCCCGCGTTCTCAGCTCCCGCGGCTCGCTGCGCTCGCGTAGCGTGCTTGCGTCGTCCTCAGAAATCTTCGATTTCTGATGGGCTGCGGTAGAGCTTCGCTCTACCGAACGCCGGGGTTCGCTGAGAACGCGGCCCCTTTCAGCCCCACCCATGCCGGCTGGTTAACCGGCTACGGGTGGGGCTGAAAGGGGCGTTGTCGGCGCTTCGCGCCGACTGCTCGGGAGACCTGCGGTCTCCCGGTGGCCTGCTACACGAAGGCGGACGACGTAAGCACCGCAGGGAACG
>PXQZ01000096.1 GCA_003021755.1 Halobacteriales archaeon QH_8_67_36
ATAACAGGCAACTGGAAGCGGAGCGGTAAATAGACTGTCGGTTTCTCTTGGCATCTTTCGAGGCGGAGTCCCTGACTGCAACTCGTGAGGAATCGGAGACACCGCTGCCCATCGGAACGGGCCTGCGCCCGTAAAGAGAGAGCGAGGACTTCCTCGGTAGGCACCGTTCTCGAAGAGACAGCCTTCGAGGTACTGAGAAACGGCCGACATCGATTCGTCCGTCATTACCTCAAGCAGGAACGATCCCGCGTGTATCCGCGGGAACTGGCCGAGTAAGTCGTAGCCTGGAGAACGACAAACCGATCGACCGGTTGACCTCGGCGGAGGCAGAGCGCGTCAAGACCGCGCTCCATCGGCCCCGCCTCCCGACGATGGACAGCGACGGCTTCGTCGAGTGCGATTCGGTGTGAGAGACCGCTGCGCTCGACGAGCGCGTCGCTGATTTAGAGGTGTATCCCGACGTCGTCCCGGGCGTCGAGTGACGACGCGTCGGTCGTCGCGAATCGTGGCCGTGAGCTGCATCCGAACCGCTGGTCCGGGGCTCACGCCAGCGGCCGGAACCACACCGCGGCCACCAGCACGGCGAGGAAGAGATACGAACCGCGAATCAACAGCATGGTCGCCAGCGTCGCTTCGGCGCGGTAGGCGACTGCGAGGACGGCGCCGAAGACGACGGCCCCGGCCGCTGCGGTCGGCGGAATCCCGGGCAACACGAGCGCCAGGGCGACGACGCCGACCATCGCGAGGCCGAACAGCCCGAGGGCGAGCTGTCTGGCCCGCCGGGGACCGAGGACGACCGCGACGGTCCGCTTGTCGATGGAGCTGTCGTAGTCGAAGTCCGTCTCGTCGTCGATTATCTTGATGCCGGTGAGCATGCACAGGAAGACCCCGGCCAGTCCCAGCACCTGCGGGCCGAAGCCGGTCGCCTGGGCGTAGTACCCACCGAGCAGTGCCAGCGCGATGCCCGTGGGGTAGCCCATCGTCGCGCCGACGGGGTTGAGGTCCAGCTGTGGCGCGTGCGTGTAACCGATGACCCAGGTCGGTGCCGTCACCAGCGCGGCAAGCGGGGAGGCGAGCAGCCACAGGCCGGCGGTACAGCCCAGAAAGCCCGCGGCGCTGGCGACCAGGGCCCCGCGACAGCCCCCGACGGTCAGCGGGTGGTCGTCGTCCTCGCCGCGGACGTGGAAGTCGACGAAGCCGTCCTTCACGTGGGCCGTGTAGACGGCGAAAAACATCGCCAGCGCGTGCAGCCCGGCCACGCGCAGATCCACGCTGCCGGCGAGGACGGCACCGAAAAGCGAAGTCGCCAGCGGCGGCAACATGAACACCGGGTGGACCTGTGAGGCGAGTGCCTTGCTGGCACCGACGACGCCTGACTCGTGTCGGGCCACTACCATGGCGGCACCGAGGGACGGGAGCGTCAAAAAGACTCGTCTACCGGGGCCGTCACTTCCAGTTCGACCGGTCGAGGACGAACGGCGAGAGGTGGGAGGCCAGGTTCCGAGCGGCGCGTTCGGTCGGCGCGTGGAGCTCGCCCGACACCGCGCCCGCCTCGCCGCCGATCCCCTCCGTCTCGGAGACGGGGTCAGTTTCGTCGGGACCGGTCGGATACCCTCGCTGCGAGCGAACCCGGTCGCGGAGGTCCTGAAGCGTGCGTTGGGAGAGCTGCCGGTCGAGATGCTGGAGGTCGTATCTGACGATGTACCCCCGCGTGGCCGCCCGGATGGCGATAACCGGCTGGCCGCGGGCCTCACAGCGGTCCCAGATGCGTTGTTGCTCGGCTGTCGTCACGTACACCGGTACGTTCGACGGTGCGAGGTGGTCCATTGTACTCCGGTAGCGCACGGAGGGTTATCGGTCCTTCGTCTGGCAAACGTTGCTGGTTTGACCTACTGGAGCGCAGGCGGCTGCCGGGACTGCTAGCGGTTACCCTTGCGACCGCCGCCGGGGGGAGCAGCGACTACCGCAGCGTCGTGTAGGATAGCGCGGCGATGGCGACGAACTGGAGTCCACGGAGAACGAGCACGACTCTCTGGACCCCGGGGTCGCCGCTGTAGAAACTGGCCATCGAGAAAAAGAAGTAAATGGCCATGGCGTTCTCGGCGAGCATCGCGACGGCAAAGAGGACGAGGCCGCCGACGAGTCCGGTCCCGAAGGTGCTGTAGTTGCGGACCCACACGCCCACGAGCGGCAACAAGAGGAGCGTGTTCAGGCCCGCGAGGACGACGGCGGCGGTGATGAACGACCCCATCGCCATCAGCGGCTCACCCCGCGCTGGTCAGGGGTCCTGTCGTGTCCAGTCATGTGTCCATCTGCTCCACGATGTCCTCGAACGTGTCCCGGTACTTGTCGAACCGGTCGGTGAGAAAGTAGAGTTTCGCGTACGATTCGTCGCCGGATTCGACGACATCGTGGTCCTCCAGTTGCTCCATGTGGTGGCGTATCGTCTTGTACCCGACGTCGAGTTCGTCGGCCAGTTCGTTGGCGTTCATCGGTCTGTCAGTGAGAGCGTCGATGATACGCGCCCGGTTGGCGCCGCCACGCGTCGCCGTCAACAGATACCAGAGCGCTTTCTCCATCCCTCTCCCTTCGGGGGTTTTCGTGCCCGTACTAAACGTTTGGCTCTCCCGGTCTCGGGCGCGCGTGTTGCGTCCTTCGGTGTCATGAACGGTGACCACGTCTCGCTCGTCCGGCGGGACGTGAGCCCGTTACAAAACCCTTCTTCGAACTCTCTTCCAAATTCGGGTCGATTTCGGGGCGGTAGGGACTTACTCAAGCGCGGCGGTCGCTTCCGCCATGATGTCGATGGCCTCGCGCAGCGTCTCGGTGTCCGTCGCGTAGGAGATACGGGCGTAGCCCGCGCCGTTCTCGCCGAAGGCGTCGCCGGGGACCACGACGACGCCGCGCTCGATGACCTCGTCGACCCAGCCGTCGGGCACCTTCGGCATCGCGTAGAACGCGCCCTTGGGCGTCGGGCATTCGAGGCCCATCCGCTCGAAGCCGTCGACGAGGATGTCCCGGCGTTCCCGGAACGTCTCTCGCATCTCGTCGACCGGGTCCTGTGGTCCCGTCAGGGCGGCCTCGGCGGCGTACTGGGCGGGTGCGGAGGCACAGGCCTGGGCGTACTGGTGGACCCGGAGCATCCGCTCGATGCGGTCGGTCGAACCGGTGATCCAGCCCAGCCGCCAGCCCGTCATCGAGTAGGTCTTCGAGCAGGCATTGACGACGACGACGTTGCCGGAGTCGTCGAACTCCGCCGGCGAGCGGTGCTCGCCCTCGAACACCTGGTGTTCGTACACCTCGTCGGAGATACAGAGCACGTCGTGTTCCGCGGCGATGCGGGCGAACTCGCGCATGTCCTCAGGGGACTGGACAGCACCCGTCGGGTTGGCTGGAGAGTTGACGACAAAGGCCGCGGTGTCGTCGGTGATGGCGTCCTCGACCGTCTCGGGTGCCATCGTCAGGTCCTCCCGCAGGCCGACCGGTTTCGACGTCCCGCCCGCGAGACGTGTCAGTGCGTCGTAGGAGACGAAGCCGGGGTCGGGAAGGATGACCTCCTGGCCCGCGCTCTCGGACTGCGCCCGCTCGCTCGCGGGACGATATCCCGCGCTGTCGACGTGTGCTTCCAGCGCGATGTGGAGTGCCTCGCTGCCGCCGGAGGTGGCGATGATGTCCTCGGGGTCGACGTGCAGGTCGTTGTCGCGTGCGTGTTTCTCGGCGATTGCCTCGCGGAGTTCGAGGGTGCCCTTGTTGGAGGTGTAGGCGTCGACGGCGCCCGACTGGATGGCCTCGACGGCGGCCTCGCGGGCGTGCTCGGGCGTCGGGAAGTCCGGCTGTCCCAGGCCGAGGTTGATTGCGTCCTCGCCGGCTGCCTCGAACACTTCGCGGATGCCCGAGATGGACACCGCTTCGACGCGACTGGAAAATCCTGTCATACCTCCTCTGGGGGCGCCCGGGCCGATAATTCTTCCCGAAACGGGTGGCGGCC
>PXQZ01000066.1 GCA_003021755.1 Halobacteriales archaeon QH_8_67_36
CCGGGTCGACATCGCGCTCGGCGAGACAGTCCCGTCTGGCGTCGCCCTGTCCGTACCACAGCAGCGCCGCCTCCCGCTCGCTGAACCCCTGGCCGAGTCGGTCGCCGACCCGTTCTATCACCTCGACCGGGTACGCCGGCTCGACGTCCACGAGCGTCCCGTCGAGGTCGAACAGCCAGAAGTCGTAGTCACGAGCCATTGGATGATGGGATAGGGCAGTTGCGAGTAAAGCCTTTCTGTCCGTGCTCGACGTGAATCGAGCTTTCGAGGCACTTCTTCAGCACCTCGGTGACGGCCTCGGCGTCGAACGCGTCGAGGTCGTCCGGATACGCCTCACTGGTCCGTAGCTCGCTGGACGACACCGACTCGACTGGTATCCCGAGGGCGTCTCCGACCAGCCGTCGGCCGTGGGCACCGTCGCCCAGTTCGCCGCGCCAGAGCGTGTCCCGGGAAAACGGTCGGCCGTCCTCACCGCCCGGGAGAACACCGTCTCGAAGCGGCCGGGCTCTGCACGGTAGCCCGACGCCGGGTCGAACCGGACAGTCACGTCAAAGACGTAGCGGGCCGCGGGTCGGTCGAACCGCTCGTGTCGCTCCCGGGCGCCTCACTCGTAGACGTCGTCCAGCCGCTCGGCCACGTCGATGTCGTTGTCCGTGATGCCGCCGGCGTCGTGGGTCGTCAGCCGGACCTCACACTCGCCCCAGCGGGCGGTCATCTCGGGGTGGTGCCAGGCGTCCTCGGCGACGCCGGCCGCAGCAGCGAGAAAGCCCGAGGCGCCCAGATAGTCGTCGAACTCGTAGACGCGGACGATTTCGTCGCCCTCGCGGTCCCACTCCGCGGGGAGCCGGTCGGCGATTTCGTCGTCGGAAAGCGGGTCTGCCATACCGGACGGAGGTCTGCCAGCCTCAAAGTGGTTTGCCCGCTAGCAACCGTGGTCGCCAGTGACTGGAACTCGACTGCGAACAGCCAGAAAGCCCCGGCTGGCTGTTTGTATTCTAAGTCACTCGACCAGAGACGGTCTTGGTATCAACTGTCGTTGGTCTTGCTAGTCGTTGGCAAGCTGTTCGAGGACGGCAGCGGGAATCTGGTCGCGCATCCCCTCGGGGATGTCCTCGATGTTCATCCCCTCGACGAACTCCGGCGGTTCGGGACCGAAGTCGGGGTCGAACAGTTCGAGGGCGGTCTGGATGGTCTCCCAGTCGTCGTTCTCGGCGGCGTCCCGGAGGCTCTTGGTCGGGGCCGCGAGCAACTGGGAGACGATGGCGTCGGTCATCGCTTCCAGCACCTCGCGCTGGTCCTCGTCGAAGTCGGCTTGGGCCATCGCGGTGTTGAGCTCCGCGGCCTTCACCCGCTCGGCGCTCTCGTACATCGCGGAGATGACGCGGTCGGCCCGCTTGCGCTTGTACTGGGTGAGCAGGTGGTCGAACTCCTCGTCGACCAGCGCCTCGACGGCCTCGGCGGCCCGCTGGCGCTGCTGTCTGGTCTCGGCGGTCACCGACTCCAGCGCGTCGAGGTCGTACACCGAGACGGACGGGAGCCGGTCGGCCCCCGAGGGAACGTCGCGGGGCTGGGCGATGTCGACGACGGTCGTCTCGCCCGCGTCGGCGAAGGTCCCGACGTCGAACACCTGTCCGGTGCTCCCGGTCGCCGAGACGACGACGCGGGCCTCGGCGACGGCGGCCTCGATGGCGTCGAGCCCCACCGCGCTGGCCTCGGCGTCGACGGTCTCGGCGACGTGTTCGGCGTGCGGGACGGTCCGGTTGGCGACGATGAGGCGGTCGACCCGCTCGGCGAGGGCTTTCGCGGCCAGCTGGCCCATCTCGCCGGCGCCGACGACGAGGGCCGTCTCGCCGTCGATCGAGCGCTCGCGGTCGACGAGCCTAACGGCGGCCGAGGCCAGCGAGAGCACGCCCTCGTTGATTTCCGTCTCCGACCGAGCGCGCTTGCCGACGTGGATGGCCTTCGTGATGCCGTCTTCGAGCAGGGTCCCGATGCCGCCGACGCCGCGGGCGTCCTCGTAGGCGTCCCGCAGCTGTCCGAGAATCTGGACCTCCCCGAGTACGATGGACTCCAGTCCGGCGGCCACGCGCATGATGTGGCGCAGGCTGGCCTCGTGGCCCATCTCGACGACGACATCGTCGGTGACCGCTCTGGTAAAGGGGTCGAGCGCCGCCAGGCCCGTCTCGTGGTCCGGCGCGACGACGTACCCCTCGGTCCGGTTGCACGTCTGTAGCACGAACGCCTCGGAGACGCCGGGCTGTGTGAGCAGCGTTTCGACGGCGTGGCGCTGGCTGTCCGCGGCAGCCGTCTCCAGCTGGTCGACGCTGGCGCGCTCGTGGGTCACCCGTACACCGACGATGAGGCCTGTCTGCTCTCTCACGACGTATCACCCATCTGATGTCCGATCACGTCTGCTGCTACTCGTTTCGACTTGGGTCTGCCACTATCTAAAGCCTTCCAAACCCGCTCGGACCTGACGACCGTTCTGACGGCGTCACGGCGCTCCGTCGGGGACATATCGGTGGATTGCAACTCCTCGCGGAGGTCGCTGGTCAGTTCTGCCATGCTCCCGGCGTCCGCGAACTGCGCTTCGAAGGACTCCCGGAGGTACTTCGAGAGCGCCGGCGAGTGGCCGCCCGTGGCGACGGCCATCACGACGGGGTCGTCCCGCACTGTGGCGGGAACGACGACGTTGCCCATGTCCTGCTCGCCGTGGTCGTCGGCGCGGTTGACCAGCGCGCCGACCTCGCGGGCGGCGGCCTCGGCAGTCGCGTTCAGGTCGGCGTCGTCGGTGGCAGCGACCACCAGCGCCGGGTCGGTTCGCTCGACCCACGCACGGATGCCGTCAGTGTCGGGAGCCTCACGGACCAGTTCGGCGGCACCGAACTCCCGGTCGGCGAACTCCGGGCTGACGACGACCACGTCGGCCTCGGCGGCGAACCGACGGGCCTTCCGTGCGCCGACGGGGCCGCCGCCGAAGACCAGCACCGTCTCGTCGGTGAGGTCGTGAAGGAGCGGAATCATTACCCCTGGGCGTTGGCCGCTGCGCGTTCGTCCAGCCTGATACCCGTCTTCTTCAGGATGCGCGTCGAGAACAGCGTGTCCCAGTCGTCCTCCGCAACCGCCCAGTGTTCCGTCATCCGGTCGCGGACCTGCTGGATGCGCCGTTCGCTCTCGGCCTCGCTGCGGCCGTGGGTCATCGCGAAGAAGTTGTACGGCCAGACCCCCTCGTGGCGCGGGCGCTCGTAGCAGTGCGTGACGAAGTCGAACTCGGCGACGGCCGGCCCCACCTCGTCGATGACCTCGTCGGGCACGTCCCAGACGGTCATCCCGTTCTCCGAGTAGCCAAGGGCGTAGTGGTTCGGAATCGCGCCCACGCGGCGGACCTTCCCCTCCTGATTGAACCGCTTGATTGTCTCGACGACCCATGTAGTGTCGGCACCGATGGCGTCGGCCACGTCGGCGTAGGGCGTCTCGGTGACGGGGAGTCCGCCCTGGATTTCCAGCACGAGGTCGAGTTCGTCGGGCGTCAGCGAGTCGCTGTCCGTCGGCGTCACCGCGGGGCCGGCGTCGCTGCAGTCGACGGCCTGTGTCTGTGGTCCCGCCACCGGGAACTTCGCGCCGACGTGGAACTCCTGTTGCTTCGGCAGATTGTAGGTCGACTCGCCGGTTTCGGCCTCTATCTCGGCCAGCACTTCGTCGACCCGGCGCTCCTCGACCACCGAGAGGACGAACCACATATTCAGATGCGGGTGTTCGCGTTCGTAGTTGTGGGCCACCTCGGGGTGGGCGTTGACCATCTCGACGTGGTCGTCGTAGCTGTCTTCGGGAGCGTGGGTCGCCACCAGCGTCGCCGTCCCGCCGATTGCCTCGGCGTTGATGAGCGCGCCAAAGCGGCTCAGGACCCCCCGTTCGTCCAGGTCCTGCACGCGTTCGAGCAGCTCGGCCCCGGTAACGTCGATGCCGTGGTCGGCCAGCGCGGCCGCCGCCGGCTCGAAGGGCCGCTCGACGACCGGGAACCCCCCCTGGAACGCGTTGCAAACCGCGCTGTCCACCCGCCCGAGCTCGTCAGTCATGGCTGATCGTCAGGACTCGGCGAATAAAAACGGCGCGGGAGCGAGCCTGCAATTTTTACCACGCTGGCCGTCCTATCGAGGGGTGTGTCGATCACCACTGTGGAACTCGCGCTCCGGTTGCTGACGTTCCTCTGCGTACTGGTTGGTGCGCCGCTGTGCTTCCTAGTCGGGTTCCGACTGCTGGACTACGGGGCGAAGGACACGCTGGTCGAGCGGTTCAGCGGCGCGCGGACCGGCCGTGACACCGGTCAGCTGAACGCCTATTTCCGGGAGGCGGCCGTCGAGGCGACGACCTGCAGTATCTGTGGCGCGGCCAACGGCCCCGACTACACCTACTGTCACACCTGCCAGGAACGGCTCGACTAGTCGCCCCGGACGCCGGTGACGGCGAATCCGAGGTTCTCGACGGCGTCGAGGATTGCCTCGTGGTCGGCACTCGCCTCGTAGTAAAAGACCAGGTCGAACGACCCCTCCCGCAGCAGTTGCTGACACTCCCAGACGAACTCCTCGCCGTCCAGCGTGAGCCCCTGGTGTTGGTTCGAGGCAAACTGCGGGTCGTCGCTGCCCGAGTAGACGAAGGTGTCCGTGGGGTCCATCCCGTACCCCTCCGCGATGCGCTCGCCGACGTCGATGGTCGCCTGCATCATCTCTATCTCCTCGCTCCCGTCGTACTCCGTGTGGACCACCGCGCCGTTGAGCTGTATCTCGCCGGGTTCCAGTAGCTGCTTGGTCCGCCGATAGAGGTCGTCGTCGAGTGCGTCGCCGTCGCTCATACCCGTGGCTCTGCCAGCGACGTCCTAATGGGCTTCGGATTGGGTGGCGGGCTCGGCAAGCTCGCCGGCTTACAGCCGTGTCACGTTCTCGGCGCGTGGCCCCTTGTCGGCCTGGACGATGTCGAACTCGACCTCCTGTCCCTCCTCCAGGTCGGGGCCGCCGACGTCTTCCATGTGGAAGAAGACGTCCTCGTCGGAGTCCTCGGTGTCGATGAAACCGTAACCGCCCGTGTCGTTGAAGAAGTCTACCGTACCGGTCGCCATTGCGTTCCGTGCTTCTCACCCGTGGCTAATAAATCTATGCGGAGTTCACGAGCCGGGCGACGAGCCACAAACCCCTTATCGGTCCGTTGTTATGCTACAGGTGATGCGAGAGCGGTTAGCGCGGTTGGGTTATGGCGCCTACGAGCGGTTGCTTCGGCGCGAACTGTCCGGAACACCGAGCCACGTCGCGGTTATCCAGGACGGCAACCGGCGATACGCCCGGAAGCAGGGCGTCGAGACGACACAGGGCCACAGCGAGGGTGCCGAGACGACGGAAGCCCTGCTGCACTGGTGTGACGACCTCGGCATCGACGAGGTCACGCTGTACACGTTCTCCACGGAGAACTTCGACCGACCGCCGGAGCAGCGCGAGTACATCTTCGACCTCGTCGAGGAGAAGCTCCGGAGCTTCGCCGACGCCGACCGCGTTCACGAGGCCGAGGTCTGCATCCGGGCCGTCGGCGAGACGGAGATGCTCCCCGAGCGCGTCCGCGAGGCCATCGACTACGCCGAGCGACGGACCGGGGGGTACGACCGCCTCAACCTCAACATCGCGCTGGCCTACGGCGGGCGCGCCGAACTGCTTGGGGCCGCCCGCGACGTCGCCGAAGCCGTCGAGGCCGGCGACCTCGCTCCCGAGGACATCGACGCCGACACCGTCGAGCGCTGTCTCTACGAGGGCCCTACCTGCGACGTGGACCTCATCGTCCGCACCGGCGGCGACGAACGCACCTCCAATTTCCTCCCGTGGCACGCCAACGGCAACGAGGCCGCGACGTTCTTCTGTACGCCCTACTGGCCCGAGTTCCGGAAAATCGACTTCCTCCGGGCGATTCGGACCTACCAGAACCGGGAGGCCTCCTGGCGTACCACCCGCGCCCGCCGCGCGATGACGCTCGTCCAGGCCGTCGAGGACGCCGACCTCTCACAGGCCCGGCAGGTACTGGGGCGGTTCCGCGACGCCCTCCCGAGCAAGGAGCGGGCGGCCGTCGAGGACGACATCGAACCCGTCGCCGACTGAAGCGACCGTCCGACCGATACCGAGCGACGCGCAGCAGGAGTCGCCCTCCCGGCCGAACTTCCGAACGACGCACCCCGTTCGGCGTGTAGACGGCTCGCGTCGCTCACCGTCCGAACCGTCTCTGACGTTCCTGGTAATCCCGCAGCGCCCGCAGATAGTCACGCTGGCGGAAGTTCTGCCAGTTCACGTCGGTGAAGTACAGCTCCGAGTAGACGGACTGCCATATCATGAAATCCGAGAGCCGCTCGGCGCCGGTCTTGATGACCAGGTCCGGCGCCGTCGGGAAGACCAGGTGTTCCTCGACGGCCGTCTCGTCGATGTTCTCCGGCGAGAGGTCGCCGCTGTCGACGCGCTCGGCGAGCTTGCGGACCGCCGTCGCGAACTCCGACTGGCCGCCCAACCCGATGGAAACCTGGATCGGGGCATCGGCGGCCCGCTGGTCCCCCGGCCCGCGGACGGCGACGGCCGCCGGCGCGCGGAGGTCCGACAGCTCCCGGCGGAGCGTCGGCACCACCTCCTCGTCGAGGACGCTGACGTAGACGACGATGGTCTCGGCGCCGTAGCGGACCGCCCACTCGAAGAGCCGTTCGAGCGTGGCGTAGGCCCCCTCGGTCAACAGGTCCCGCTCGGTAATGACCAGCGCCACCGTCTCCGGGAGGTCGGCGTCGCTTCGACGGATTCTGCGCCCGAGATACCGCTCGTACAGACCCACGACGTTCGGTACAGCGACCGCTCGCCTAAAACTCACGGTCCTAGCAAGGATGGCAGAGTACGAGCGGATCAACTGGGACAGCAGTGTAGACAGTCAGAAAGCTCCTGACCGGAACTCGCCGGGACTGTCCGGTTGCAAGCGGCGTCCTCGATGAGCGCTCCCGCACCGACGTTCCAGCTCCGCGTACGACTGGTTGCAGAGCCGACACCCGTGGCTCCCGGGCGGGAAGTTCGGAAAGGGTAAGTGCCTCTCGGGGATACCGGCGGCACGTGACATCGACAGTCCGACGGGCGGGCGCCTTCGCCGCGGTCGGCACGCTCGCGTTCGCCGTCCCGCTGGCGGCGGGACTGGCCTCGCCCACCGTCGCGACTGTCACCGCGGCCGCGCCCTTTCTCGTGGTCGCGTTCTTTGCCGTGTTCGCCATCGGCGCCGACACGCCGATGTTCGACGTCTTCGCCCGCCCCGGGGACTACGAGGACGGGCGGCTCTACGGGCTCGCCGCGTTCGCGCTGGCGGCGGCGAGTCTGGCCTTCCTCTCGGTACAGTTCGACCTGCCCGTCTGGGCGTTCGTCGCCACCGTCGTCATCGTCGCCTACGGGAACTTCGGCCAGCGCGTCGCCCACCGGCTCCACAGCGACGACGTGGTGGCGACCGCCGGCTTCGTCGTCACCGGCTTCGCCTGTGGCACCGCCGCCGCCGTCGTCGCCGCACGGACGGGGAGCGGGAGCGTCGCGCTCCCGGTGGCCCTGTTTCTGGCGGGCACCGGCGCGCTCGTTGCCGCGCTCTTTCGCTCCGTCCTCTTCGAGCGGGACGACCCGCTCGTCCTGCTGTCGGTCGGCCTGTTGCTGTGGCTGTTCTTCGTGCTCGCGGCCGACCGCGGCGTAGGGACGACCCGCGTCCTCGTCGCGCTTGGCGTCTCCGCGGTGCTTGGCTACATCGCCTACGCGCTGGATACGGCCTCGCTGCCGGGGATGCTGACCGGCGTTCTCCTCTCCCTGCTCACTATCGTCCTCGGAGGGTACGGCTGGTTCGCCATGCTCATCACCTTCTTCGGGTTGGGCGGGCTCTCGACGAAGTACCAGTACGAGGCCAAACAGGACCGCGGCATCGCCGAGGAGAACGAGGGGGCCCGAGGTAGCGGGAACGTGCTCGCGAACTCCATCGTCGCGCTGGTCGCGGTGTTGCTGTGGACCGCCAGCCCGACCCACACCGGCGTCGACCCGACGCTGTTTCTCTATGCCTTCGCGGGCGCTGTCGCCGCTGCCATGACCGACACCTTCTCCAGCGAGTTCGGCGGCCTCTACGACAACCCGCGGCTCATCACGACCTTCGAGCGCGTCGAACCGGGCACCGACGGCGGCGTCACCTGGCAGGGCATCGTCGCCGGACTCGTCGGCGCCGCCATCATCGCCGGCATCGCCGCTGCCACGCTGGACGTCGTGGGTCCGACCGGCGCGGCGCTCATCCTCGTCTGTGGCTTCGTCGGCATGACCGTCGACAGCGTGTTGGGCGCCACCGTCGAAGGCAGTTTCGTCGGGAACCAGGGCGTCAACACCCTGGCGACGCTGGCGGCGGCGCTCACCGGCGCCGGCGTGGCGCTCGCGGTCAGTTTGGTATGATTCGCCCCGCTGTCGCGGCCGACGAGTCCCGCCTGCGAGCCATCCAATCGGCCGCTCTCGATGACCCCTGGCCCGAACTGCTCGACGTCGCCATCGATAGCACACCCCGCGTACTCGTCCTCGACGAGGGCGACGGTCCCATCGCCTACGCGCTGACGGTGCCGGACCGCCCGGTCGCCTACGTCGCCGAGCTCGCCGTCGTACCCGGACTGCAGGGACAGGGCTACGGCACCCAGCTGCTCGGCGCGCTGCTGGACCGACTGGACGGAGACGGGTTTGAGACGGTGCGGCTCGCCGCCCGCGCGGACGACGAGCGGGTCCGGTCGTTCTACGACGGCTTCGGTTTCACCGCGGACGGGACGCTCCCCGACCACTACGACGACGGCGGCGACGGCGTGTTGCTGGTCCGAGAGCTCTAGACCGTCTGGACCCGCACCCCGGTGGGCTGTTTGACGTACTCGCCGTCGCCGGTGGCGACGACCACCTCGACGCCGCGCTGGGCGGCGACGTCCAGCACCTTTTGGGAGCAGTCGTCGTCGAGGACGACCGTCCGGGGCGCCGGGTCACAGTCCGCGATGAGCGACACGGCGTCGGCGGCCTCGCCCTCCGCGAGGACAGTCAGTTCCGAGTCGAGCAAGCGGGCGGCGCCGCTTTCGGTGCCGATGACCGCGTCGACGTGGTCGGAGAGGACGGTCGGTGCGTCGGCGGTCGTGTCGGCCGATGGGTCGACGGTCGCGTCGGCGTCGCGCTCCTCGGTCGCCTCCGACGCGGCGTCCGGGCGACCCCCGGTCGTGGTCGGTCCCGCCGTCGCCTCCGTCTCGACGCCGGCGACGGCCGTGGCGTCCCCCTCACCGGCGCCGTGCCTGACCGCCACCGACTCCTCGCCCGTCCCGTCGTCGGCGTCCAGAACGGCCTCGGGGCTCTCGGCGTCGGCGACGGTTTCGTAGGGAATCTTCTCCCGGAGCGCGGACGTGACCTCGGTCCGCGAGAGGTCCTCGACGGAGCGGCCCCGCGGGGCGATGGCGACGTAGTCCACGTCGCCGACCTGCGAGAGCTCTTCGAGGATGAGGTCGCCGCCCCGGTCGCCGTCGAGAAACGCCGTGACGGTCCGCTCGCGGGTCAGGGCCGCGACGGCCTCGGGCACGTCGGTCCCCTCGACGGCGATGGCGTTCTTGACGCCGTGTTTCAGAAGCTGGAGGACGTCGGCCCGGCCCTCCACGACGACGATAGCGTCCGAGTCGGCCACGCGGGGGCCGGCCGGCAGCCCCTCGTAGGTGGTGACGTCATCGACGCGGGCGCGCTGGCGGACCGTCTCGACGATGTCCTCGGTCCGGACCGCCTCGGCGTCGAAGGCGGCCAGCAGCTCCGTCGCCCGCTCGACGACGGCCCGGCGCTTGGCGCTGCGGACGTCCTCGATGTCAGTGACGGCGATCTCGGCGCTGCAGGGACCGACCTGACCGATGGTTTCGAGCGCCGCCGCGAGGATGGCCGTCTCGACCTTGTCCAGCCCGCTACCGACCGTTATCTCACCGTTGGAGGTCCCCCCTTCGGAGCTGATTTCGACGTCAATGCGACCGACCTTCTTCGAGTCCTGCAGGTCCCGGAGGTCGAGTTCGTCGCCGAGCAACCCCTCCGTCTGGCCGAACACCGCCCCGACGACGTCGCTACGCTCGACGACCCCGGCGGCGGTTATCTCCGCGTGTATCAGGTACTTTGCTGTCTCGTCCATTGGTAGGTCTCGGCCCGTCGAAAACGGTCCGACGGGCCGCTGCCCTTACGTTCCGTACGTGACGACGGCCCAAATAACCTGCCCACCTGTTCGTACGACCACAGCCTGCATACGACCGATTCCCGCGGGGGGCTGCCCTGACGACCGGCTCGACCGCCGCACACCCCGCCAGCGGTTTCCGTCCCGACCGCCGACGCCACCTTCGGGAACGGGAGTCGGTACTGCGTTCGCAACGATTTCGAGAACGCCTTCGGGGGGTCGCGCCGGCAAGCTACAAGGGCGTCCGGCCCGAGGTTCGAGTATGGACGACAACAAGAACGTCGGTGGCCGTGACCGCCTCGTTCGACTCCTCCTGACGGTCGTGCTGAGTATCGCCGCGGTCCGATGGCTCCGCAGCGGAAAGCGCCTGCGCGGGCTGCTCGCCGGTGTCGGGGCACTGGGCTTCGGGTTCAACGCGACCACCGGCTACTGCGGCGTCAATGACGCGCTGGACGTCGACACGACCGGCGAGAGTGAGGAAGTCGACATCGACTTCGACGAACCGGAGACGACCGACGACGCCGGGAGCCCCGAGACGGCGGCGTCCGCCGACAGCGGGTCCACGCAGGAACGGACCTCACAGCTCGAATGCGCCTCCTGTGGGGAGCCCATCGTCCCGGGCCAGTCCCGGGGCCCGAACGGCCAGGGCGACATCGTCCACGACGACTGTCTCTGAGTCCGGGTCGCCGTTCACTCGGACGGTGTGAGGTTCTCGTAGGTCACGTCGATGCCGAGCGTAGTACTGCCCGGGTGAAACCTGCGCGCCCGTTTCGACGCCGTCGGTGTAGCGAGAGGGCGGCGAACACCGTCGAGGGTGTCTGTGACGACACAATCGTCTGCTGGATGTCCGTCAGCTACTGGGCCGTACCGAACGGTCGCGGGAGCGACACTGATCGGTGGGGGCTCGGCGTCACTTCGCCGGTTGCCCACAGATGTTGACGTGTGCGGTAGATACTTGTGAGATGGTCACATGGCTCACGGTGGACAGCCATGCAACCGTGCCACAACTGTCAGGCGGTCATCGACGAGTACATCCTGGATAAACAACTCGAACCCCTGCGTGACCTCACAGTCGACGACTTCAACCTCTGTGTCGACTGTACGACCATCGTCGAGGATGCGTGCGTGGAGTGTGGCGGCGCGGTGTACGAACCCCGGAGCGAGAGCGAGACGCCGGACTACTGCCCGGCGTGTCGCGCGGACCTGCTGAGCGAGACGGGGCAAGACCCCGGCTGGGTCGCCGACACGGCGTCGACCTGAGACGACGGCCCTCTTTTTGCGGCCGCTTGACCCCCGACCGCTGGTGAGTTCCCGCGAGGGACAACCGTATCGCGGGTCGTCTCCCGCCCGGTTGCCGAACGAGATGTCTATTTGACATCCTCCGCGCGCTGAGGCACGGGGATTCCCGACTGGGTTGGGAATATAACTGCAAGCAACTCCGAGTCTTCCGGGCAGTTGCCCGATGATAAGAGTGTCGGTTGGTTGACACGGCCGTCAGTCTACCTGTACGATCTCGCTTGCGGGTTCCGGTCGCAACGAAAGGGTGATAGGCTATAGGCCCCGATACCCCCACGCTCGGGATTCCTCCGCGTTCACGCGGAGAAGGATGTCAATCTTCGAGGTTCACGCCGCCGTCTGCTGTAACGGTAACCTCGTAGTCACAGTACGAGAACATGACTACCCCGTCACTGCCGTTCTGGCTCCCGAAGAGTGTGTCCAACGCGTCGGGTTCTATCGCCTCGTACAGTGGCACCGGTAGTTCCTCCGGTTTCGTATTCATGTTTTCGGCTACGGCTTCGACAACTGCGGTGCTCAGTGGCTTTCCAGTAGGATATATTGGTTCGTTCATCGTGAGCGGGTTTTGGAGGTGGTGTAACGGTAGTTGGTTCGACTATCGGCTTCATCGGTAAAAGGCTTCATAAAACGGGATACAGTTCCCCTTCACCATTTTTGTCGGTGTGCATATTCGATTCTCCGGAGCGCAAGTCATCATTCGCCCGATTGCGCAAGGCGACATTATGGCCGGTCGCAATCCGAGTACATCCACTGAGGAGGTTTTGGCAGTCTTTGAGAACAACCCCGACAAGTACGAGCCGTTCACCGCACCGCAAATGGCGGAGCAACTACCGACCGATGTTCATCGGAACACGGTACGCAACTACCTACAGGACTTGGCATCACTCGGTGAACTCCGGAAACGATTTACGACCGATCGCATCAGCCGACGATGTCGACGCCAGCTACCTCGAACCGGGCCCCGCCGTCGGCGGCGTCCGTGGCGGTGACCGACCACCCGTGCTCCCGAGCGACCGTCCGGACAATGGCCAGCCCGAGGCCGGTCCCGTCGGCGTCGGTGGAGCGCCCGTACTCAAACAGTCGATCGCGGTCCTCCGACGGGAGCCCGGGGCCGTCGTCCACGACGGCGAACCCGTGGCCGTCCTCGAGGTCGGTGACCCGGACCGTCACGTCCGCGCCGCCGTGTTCGACGGCGTCATCGGACTCCGTCAGATCGCTCGGCGAGCCGTGCTCGACGGAGTCGTCAGCCGAAGGCTGTCGACTCGTGGAACCGTGTTCCACGGCGTTGCGCACGAGGTTCGCGAACAGTTGCTGGAGCCGGCGGGGGTCGGCCCGGACCGACCGG
>PXQZ01000067.1 GCA_003021755.1 Halobacteriales archaeon QH_8_67_36
CGACGCTGTGGCAGCCGTTCGCGGGTAGCTCGACTGTCTCTCAAACTATGACAACAGTTGTCAGAACCGACAGCTCTATATGCTGGTGTGGTATACCATAGCACGTATGGCGAGCGCACCGAGATCCGACGAAATGTTCGACGAGTTCCTTTCGCAGCGCGGTCACGAGGTCGACGACGTTGGATGGGAGGAAAACTACAACAAGAAACAGTGTCCCGACTGCGGCGGACTCCACGGCTCGGCCGCGAGCGAGTGCTCGGTGTGTGGCTGGACACCGGTAAACTGAATCCGTCCCCACGGTTCGGCGGCTCACTTTTCCGCGTTCGGCGTCTCACGTGAGCGACGCCGCCGTCTGCTGCGCTCCGGGACAGCCGCCGCTGTCGTGTTCGACGTGTCACCGTGGAGCCAAACCCCGGCCCTGGGGTCAGGAGCCGGCCGAAATGGGTAGAGAGAGACGTGAGACGTCACACGACGTCGAGTGACGCGTGCAGGAACATCCCGATGAGGAAATGCCTGTATGCCGCTTCCTCGATCCGTGACGCCGCCGTTTCGGCGTCGTCGATCGAGTACTGTTTGGTCTGTACGAGTTCGTGAACGGTGAGCGTGTCGCCCGCTTCGAGGTCGTGCAGACGCGGATACACCGTGCCCGGACTCAACTGCGCGTCGAACAGACGCGACAGCGCCTCCATGAGCCCCGTCCCGTGTGTCTCACCGTCCGACAACGCGATCGTCGCGAGCAGGATTTCGTCCAGACTCTGGGTTACGAGCCCGTCGTCGACGGCGGCGTCGCCGTCGGCGATATCGTCGATGACCGAAGCCAACAGCGACTCCGGGATGGCGTCACGACTGGCGCCACCGTGGGTAGTTGGATCGGTCGCCCCGACAAGGGGGGTCAGTCGCTCGTCGGGTCGGTCACCTATCGTCTTGCCCGTCGTCACGCGACGGAGGTCGTCTCCGGACATCGTTTATCTGGACGGAATCGGCATCGGGATGTACTGGTGCAGTTAAAATATAAGCCCTGCAGCGTTTTCCGAGCGTGAAACAGCCTTCCGGCTCGTAAACGCTTATATGAAACGGGGCGTAGAAACGGGTAGTGACAGAGGACAAGAGCATCGAGGAAATCATCGATACGATCGGTGACCAGCACGCCCGGCGCGTGCTGGCCGCTATCAGTCGGGAGGCCCAATCCGCGAAAGACCTCGCAGAGCAATGTGACCTCTCCCTGCCGACCGTCTATCGACGTATCGAGCTACTGGACGAGTACGACCTGGTGACCGATCACACGCTCGTCGCGGAGGACGGCAACCACTACAAGGTGTACGAGTCCAACTTCGAGTCGACGGTCATCTCGCTGGAGGACGAGGAGTACAAAGTCCGAATCTACCGTGAGGAGAACCTGCCCGACCGGTTCAGCCGGCTGTGGGACGAGCTAAACCCAGAGTAACCATGCACAGAGAGCGATAACCGATGCAGAGCGGGGTCGTCTTCGCGCGTGGGGCACTCGTGTTGATGCGGATGGTCGTGTTCGGCCTGACGCTCGGAATCACGCTCATCAGTTTCCAGGCCTACCGGAAACGCCCCTCCGAACGGCTCCAGTACGCTTTCGTTGGCTTCGCGTTCATCAGCATGGGGGTCGCCGTCACCAGCGTCATCACACAGCTCTCTACCGGGCAGACCGGGGCCCTCGCCGGCGTGTTCTTCCAGATGGCCGAGACCATCCCATTTATCATCGGCTTTGCCATGCTGTACGTCTCGCTGTACCGGTAGAAATGTTGACATTCCATAGTTATATATTCACTGACAGCAACGTCCCGGTAGATGCTGTCCGCACCGAGACAGTATCGGAGAGAGGGAATGCCAGAGTGCCAGAACTGTGGATCCTTCGTAACGAAGGACTACGTCCGTGTGTTCACGCCGTCCGACACTGCTGACCCCCGGGTCTGTCCCGCCTGTGAGGACATGATACGTGACGGGGCGGAGATAAGGGAAGCACGTTCACCACGGCAACCGTAGCATCGACGCGCAATCACCCTTGCTGGTGGCTGTAAGTTCGTAAAGACGTTCGCCACCCTGGGGGTGGCGAATTACTTCAGTTCGTCACAGCCGCCGGTAACCGTCTCCCGGACGACCGCACCAGCGCGTGTGATTGTCCGCGAACGGACGGAAGTCGACGGCGAACCCGCCGCTTTTCCAAAGCACGTCGTTTATTGTGCCGGCCCGCTAGTATGTGTGCAATGACTGATTCGACCACCGAGGTCATCCGCCTGTTCGGTGGGCCGGGAAGCGGGAAGACGACTGCCTTGCTGGACCGCGTCGAGGCGTTGCTCGAAGACGAGGCCGTCGACTTCCGCGACGTGCTCGTCGTCTCGTACACGCGTGCGGCGGCCGCAGAGATACGCGAACGCCTGGCCGAACGGCTCGACGTGACCCCGCGGGCCCTCAAGGGGAACGTCTGTACGATGCACGCGAAGGCGTACGAACTGCTCAACCTCTCGCGGGGCGACGTGGTCGGCGAGAGCGACAAGGAGGAGTTCTGCGACCAGTTCGGCATCGAGTTCGAGGACGAGTACGAGGGGTCGCGCCGTCGGTCGGCCCGCTCGACCACGCTCGGCAACAAGATAATCGCGACGAGCCAGTGGCTCCAGCGCACCCGCCGCGACGTGGCCGACTGGTACGACGTTCCCTTCAAGTGGGACGATGAGGAGGTCCGCCTCCCGCCCGAGATCGACGACAACGCACAGACCGGCAACAAGTACACGCCGACGTGGCCGACCGACGACGACCGCGTCGACGTCCCCGCCGCAATCCGGGGCTGGCGGACCTACAAGGGCGACAACGACATCACCGGCTTTGCCGACATGCTCGAACGGGTCACACAGCGGTCGCTGCTGCCCGACGTCGACTACCTCATCATCGACGAGTTCCAGGACATCACGACGCTCCAGTACGACGTCTACGAGGAGTGGAAACCCCACATGAAGCGGGTGCTCATCGCCGGCGACGACGACCAGGTCGTCTACGCCTGGCAGGGTGCCGACCCCGACCTCCTGCTCGAAGAGGCGGTCACACAGGACGAGATTCTCCCCAACTCCTACCGCCTTCCCTCCCGCATCCTCAACGTCGTCAACCGCGAGGTGCGCCACATCGAGAAGCGCCAGGAGAAAGACCTCAACCCCCGCACGGAAGGCGGCCGCGTCGAGGCGGTCCGGAACCCCTCGATGTTCGACCTCGCGCGCAACGTCATCGGCACCGTCGACCAGGCCGACGAGACCGTGATGGTCCTCTTCCGGGCGCGCTACCAGATGTTCCAGTTCATCGACGAGTTCATCGACGAGGGCATCCCCTTTTCCTGTCTGACCGACCAGCGGATGTGGACCGACCGGCTGAGCCAGTACGCCGCCGCCGTCGAGGCCGTCGAGAACGACGAGTCCCTCTCCGTGCTGGAGGCCCGCCGTCTCGCCGACATGCTCGCCGACTCCGCGTTTGGCACCGGCGAGCGCGACGACTTCTTCGACGCACTGGAGGACATCGAGGAGGAGCATGATACCGACGACATCGCCGAAATCGAAATCGAACCCGGCGTGGTCACCGATCACGTCCCCTTCGTCCCCGACCCGGCCTCCGCTAGCGACATGCTCCGGAAGGTCACTAATTTCCAGGAGCGCACCGTCGGCGCGTACTTCGCCGGCGACTACCGCGGCATGGAACCGGACCGCGTCCGTCTGGGCACCATCCACTCCGCGAAGGGCCGCGAGGCCGACCACGTCTTCGTCGCCACCGACCTCACGGAAAAGGTCGTCGAGCAGATGGCCGCCACGGTCGAGCAGACGGGCATCGAAGTCCCCGAGGTCGACGAGTTCACCAAACGCACCAGCCCCGTCCCCACGCTGACGGACAACGAGCGCCGTGTCTTCTACGTCGGGATGTCACGCGCCCGCGAA
>PXQZ01000068.1:0-12746 GCA_003021755.1 Halobacteriales archaeon QH_8_67_36
GTTCACTTCGAGGATGCCACGCGTTTCGAGGAACTTGAACAGCGCCAGTTCGAGGCCGACGATGATGGCGATGAGCTTCGCTATCTTCTTGGCC
Organism: Halobacteriales archaeon QH_8_67_36; assembly: GCA_003021755.1. Lineage (GTDB taxonomy): Archaea > Halobacteriota > Halobacteria > Halobacteriales > Haloarculaceae > Haloarcula. The sequence continues at coordinate 95 of PXQZ01000068.1, forward strand.
GCGAAACCGATGATGCCGCCGATGACAGCCCCGGTACCGAGTTCGAGACCGATCTGTTGGAGACTGAAGTCCAGTTGTAGTGCCAACCCTGCCATACCGGTTACCTGCTCGTCGCGGTGTATATCCTTTGTGCTACTTCGGTCGGTGTCCGGGGGTTTTCAGCCAGACCCCGCACGTTAAATAATCGGACGGCCTACGTGGTGGTGAGTGACGGCGACACACACCATTGACGGGGCAATCGTGGCCAAACGCGTCGACAGCGGCGAGGCCGACACCGAGGAGGTTCGCGACCTCGCACGGGCGGCCGGCTACGACGTGGTCGGCGAGATAACACAGACACGGACGGAGGACCCGGCCTACCACCTCGGACAGGGGAAGGTAACGCGCCTGGCCAACGCCGTCGCCCGCGAGGGGACAACGACGGTCATCTTCGACAACCAGCTCGGCCCCTACCAGACCTACAACATCGGGAACGAGCTGCCGACGGGGGTGACCGTGATCGACCGGTTCCGGCTCATCCTCGAAATCTTCGGCCAGCGTGCGCGGACCCGGAAGGCCCAGCTGCAGGTCGAACTCGCCGAACTGCGCTACGAGCTCCCCCGGGCGGAGGCGAAAGCCAGCCTCGCAAAACGCGACGAGCGCCCCGGTTTCATGGGCCTTGGCGAGTACGACGAGTCCCGCGAGGAGGACATCAAAAAGCAGATAGCCAACATCCGGGACGAGCTCGAATCCATCGAGGAGACCGAGCAACGCCGACGCAAGCAGCGCCGGGAGTCCGGCTTCGATCTGGTGGCGCTTGCGGGCTACACGAACGCGGGGAAGTCGACCCTCCTGCGACGGCTCGCCGAGGACCTCGACGTCGATCAGAACGAGGACCTCCATCCGGACCTCGACACCACGGCCGAGAGCGAGGACCGCCTGTTCACCACGCTGGGGACGACCACCCGCCGCGCCGCGGTCGACAAGCGGGAGGTCCTCGTGACCGATACGGTGGGGTTCATTCAGGACCTTCCCCACTGGCTCGTCGAGTCGTTCAAGTCCACCCTCGACTCCGTCTACCGGGCCGACCTCGTCCTGCTCGTGGTCGACATCTCCGAGCCGGTCGAGGAGATTCGCGAGAAACTGGTGACGAGCCACGACACCCTCTACGAGCGCAACGAAGCCCCCATCGTGACGGTGCTAAACAAGACCGACAAGGTCGAGGACACGGAGATACGGCGCAAGCGCGAGGCCCTTTCGGCGCTGGCGCCCAACCCCGTAGCCGTCAGTGCCGCCGAGGGGCTGAACGTCGACGCGCTGGCCGACCGCATCGACGCCGAACTGCCCGACTACGAGCGCGAGCGGCTCGTCCTCCCGATGACCGACGAGACGATGAGCGTCGTCTCGTGGATTCACGACCACGCCCACGTCGACACCGTCGACTACGGTGACGAGGTCGTCATCGAGTTCGAGGCCCGCCCCGCCATCGTCGAACAGTCCCGGTCGAAGGCGGGGGACCTCGTGGGCGCCTCCGCGTAGCTCAGCCCCACAGCACGCCCGGCACCGCCTCTAGCAGATCGGTCGCGACCAGCCCGGAGCCGTACTCGTCGACGACAGCGTCCCCAGCGGCGCCGTTGGCGTAGGCCCCGACGGCGGCGGCGTGACGGGGTTCGAGTACGCAGGCCAGCGCGCCGGTGACCCCCGCGAGCACGTCGCCGGTGCCGCCGACGGTCATCCCCGCGTTGCCGGTGCGGCTGATGCGGGTCCGCTCGCCGTCGGATATCACGTCGTAAGTGCCCTTGACGAGCAGCGTGTGACCGATGTCGGCCGCGAACGTCTCGACCAGCTCGGCCCGCTCTTCCCAGTCGTCGCCGGTCTCCCCGCCCATCTTCACGAGTTCGCCCTGGTGGGGCGTACAGACCAGTTCGGCGTCGGTCTCGGTATACGGCACGACCTGCAGCGCGTCGGCGTCGACGACGGCGGTGCCCTCGAAGGACGACAGCAGGGACCTGACCGCATCGAGCGTCCCCTCGGCCCCGCCCAGCCCCGGCCCCAGGACGAGCGTATCGTGGTCGGCCGCGAGGTCGGCCAGCCGGTCGACGTGACTCGGTCCGAGTCGGTCGCCGTCGTACCCGCGGACGATGAGGTTCCCGCTGTACCCCTGTATCTCGCGGGCGACAGCATCGGGCGCGGCGACGCGGACGAGATCCGCGCCCGCCCGTAGCGCCGACTGGCCGGCGAGCGCCGGGGCGCCGGTGTAGGGACCGCCCCCGACGACCAGCACCTCGCCGTTGTCGCCCTTGTGGCTCGCGGGGTCCCGAGAGAGCCGCTGGAGGTCGCCCCGCCCGACGAACCGCTGGGCGGCCTCGGGAATGCCGATGTCGGCGACGGTGACCGAGGCCGAGAGGCCATCGAGACCGGGTTTCGTGTCGTGGAACGTGACGACGTGGTCCGGTTCGACGGCGCCGTCGGCGAGGGCCCCCGTCTCGCCGTCGAGCCCGGAGGGCACGTCGACCGAGAGGACCGTCGCGTCGGACCGGTTCATCGCCTCGGCGGCGGTGGCGGCCGGTTCGCGCAGCGCACCGCTGATGCCGGTCCCCAGCATCGCGTCGACCGCGAGGTCGGGGTCGCCGAGGTCGAACGCGGCACTGTCGCGGACCCGCTCGGTCGGGTAGTCGGCCGACTGCAGCGCCTCCCAGTTCTCCCGTGAGATGTCCGTGGTGATGGTCTCGGGACGGCCGAGCAGGTAGACACGGAGGTCGTACTCGTCCAGGAAGCGGGCCGCCACGAGCGCGTCGCCGCCGTTGTTTCCGCGGCCGGCGACGACGGTGACCGACGCGCCGGGGTCGGCGCGCTCGCGGACCGCTCTCGCGACGGCGTTCCCGGACGATTCCATCAACTGCTTGCGCGGGACGCCCAGCGCCGCCGCGTTCGCGTCGACGACGGCCATCTCGGAGCCGGTGAGCATACCGGCGCTTGGTCCGCCACCGTCCTAACGATGGGGGACGGGCCTGTGGCCGATCCCCCGCTCAGTACCGTATCTCGAACTCGCCCAGTCCCTCCGGCTCCTCATCGGTGACCTCGACGTCGTTGACCGTCGCCATGTCACTCCCTTCGTGACAGAACTCGACCATCGCGTCGACGGCCTCGGGGTCGCCCTCGAACACCGCCTCGACGCGGCCGTCGTCCAGATTCTTCACCCAGCCGTCGACGCCGTGTTCCCGTGCCGTCTCCTTCGTCGTGGCCCGGTAGAAGACGCCCTGTACGCGACCCGAGACGTGGACGTGGACTCGCTTCCGTGACATGGGTCGAGGTTCTCTCGGCTGGTAGTTATGTTCGGTGGTCCGTCGTGGCACCGGGCAGGCCACCCTACAGCTCCCGACCGCCCGAGCGCAGATAGTGAAACAGATACGTTTGCGTGTAGCCGGCGTACGCCCCGCCCAGGGCCTCCCGGATCGCGCGGGAGGTGTCGGCGTAGTTCCCCCGGTCACAGTCGGGGTAGAACTCGGCGATGGTCGTCCGAATCCACGTGTCCAGCGGGACGGCCCCCAGATAGCCCAGCGAAAACAGGAGAATGCAGTCGGCCACCTTCTCGCCCACGCCGACGAACTGGGTGAGGTGGTCGCGGGCGTCCTCGTAGGCCAGACCGCGTGCGTCCTCGGGGTCGGCCTCGCCGGTCGCGACCATCTCCGCCGTGCGCTTGACGTAGGGGGCGCGATAGCCCAGGCTCAGGTCCCGGAGGGCGGCCTCGCTGGCGTCCGCGAGCGCTTCGGGCGTCGGGAACGCGCGGTAGGTCCCGCCGTCGAACGCGACCGGTTCGCCGAACTCGCGACGCAGCGCCTGTTGCATCCCGTGGATGCGGGCCACGCGCATCTGGGCGGAGCAGATGAAAGAGACGAGCGTCGGGAAAACGGGGTCGCAGACAATTCGCATCCCCCAGTAGGCGTCGTAGGCTTCATCGACGACGGCGTCGGGCGGGGCGGTTTCCCGGATCGCCGGGAGGTCGTCGCCGAGTCCAAGCAGCGTGTGGAGCACATCGGCGGCGTCGAAGGTCGCCTCCCACACCAGTCTGCCGTCGGTCTGGCGGATGCGGACGACCTGTAGGTCGCCGTCGACCCGCACCGTCGTCCAGTACCAGGCGTCGCCGCCGCTCGCGGCCGTCCGCTCGTACATGCGGCCGTCCTCGCGGTCCCAGAGATACGACTGGCCGCTCTCGACGGTCGCCTGCAGATCGATACCGCCCGGCAGCGACGTCACGTCTATCGAGCCCCGTTGCATTGGGAGGTGGTTGGTGTCGAGGCCTATCGGGGTTTCTATCCGCCCGTCGCTCACGCCGTGTCGGCCCGGTATCGGGTGGCGAGTGTCGTCCCGCTGACGACGGCGACGGCCAGGGCCGCTGCCTGTGCGGTCGAGACGGGGACACCGAGCAGCCCCTCGATCCCTGTCGTGAGCGTGAACGCGAGGAACAGAGGGACGACGACGGTGACGGCGTAGTACCACGGGCGGCTTGCCAGTCGCGCGACTCGACCGGCCCCTCGCTCGTACTCCGCTATCGCGGCCCGCCCGAGTACCGAGCCACAGAACAGCAGGAAGCCAAGCAGCGTGACGGTGAGCAGCAGGTTCGCCATCGTGTCCGCGAGCAGCGTAAACAGCGACGGCGACAGCGCCGCGGCGCTGCCCGTGACCAGGAACAGGCCGCCGACAGCCACGACTGCCCGCGGCCGGTCGAACCCGTGTTCGTCGGCGAGATAGGCGACGAGCACCTCGAAGATACTGATTGCCGAGGAGAGCGCGGCCAGCAGGACGACGCCGAAAAAGACGACGCCGACGAGCCGGCTGGCGGGCAGGTCGGCGAACGCGCCGGCGAGGCCGACGAACAGCGCGCCGGGGCCGCCCGACCCCGGCGGGACGCCCAGCGAGTACAGCAGCGGGAAGACGACCAGCCCCGCGAGGACGCCGATTCCGGTGTTCAACACGGCGATGAGCGTCCCGTCGGCGACCAGCGAGCGGTCCTCGTCGATGTAGGAGGCGTAGGTGAGCATGGCGCCGGCGCCCACCGAGAGGGTAAACAGCGCCTGGCCGGCCGCGGCGACGAGCACGTCGAAGAAGTTCGCACGGAGGTACGCCACGTCCAGCGAGAGGTAGAACTCGTAGCCGCCGGCGCTCCCCGGCAACGTCGCCACCCAGACCGCCAGCCCGCCACAGAGGAGCACGATGCCGGGTACCATCACCGTCGTCGCGACCTCGATGCCGCGGTCGACGCCGGCGGAGACGACGGCGACCGTCGCCAGCAAGAACAGGGCGTGAAAGCCCGCCGCGGCGGGGCCGAAGTCGACGGCCGCGAAGTACGCCTGCGGAGCCTCGAAGTACGCCCCCGTCGCGCTGGCGACCGTGTACCGCAGTATCCAGCCGCCGACCACGGTGTAAAAGGAGAGGACGACAACCGATGCGACCAGCGCGAGGCCCCCCAGCGCGCGAAAGCGGCGACCGCCGAGTTCGTCGAACGCGCCGACGGGATTGCGCCGGCTCCGACGGCCGATAACCATCTCGCCGAGCAGTCCGGGGACGCCCACGAGCAGTATCACGACCACGTACAATAGGAGAAACGCCGACCCGCCGTTGGTCGCGGTCAGCCACGGGAACCGCCAGATGTTTCCGAGGCCGACGGCGCTCCCGACCGCCGCGAGTACGAACCCGAGTCGTGTGTCCCACGTCGCTCTCGTCATCGTCCCTCGGTCCGTGTGCGGGGTGAAAAGCGCGTCGGGTCCGTGGCGTCAGAACGGCGCGAAGAAGGCCGCGTCCTCGACGAGGAACAGTTCGTTGATACCGAGTGCGAGCGTCGCCAGAACGGCGACCACGACGACCACACGGACCGTCCAGAGCCAGGCGTCGCCGCCGGCGCCCAACCCGCCGGTCCCCTCGCGCAGTTCGGCGACAGCGTCGGTCCCGAGCACCCAACCGACGAAGACGGTCGTGGCGAGCACCGACAGCGGGAGCAGCAGTTGGTAGGCGACGCTGTCGAACCAGGTCAGCCACGCCGTGTCCCACGCCGACGGGAGACCCAACACGAACAGGGCGGCTCCGACGGCCGGTGCCAGCACCGTCCGTGGCACGTCGTAGTTGTCGTTGGCGTAGGCGACCGTCACTTCCAGCAGGCTGATGGCCGAGGACAGCGCCGCGATGAGGACGACGCCGAAGAAGACCACCCCGAACAGCCGACCGAACGGGACCGAGCCAAAGCCGGCGGCGGTCGCGACGAACAGCGCGCCCGCGCCGCCGGTCCGGGTCGTAACGTCCGCGCCGATGGTCAGCAGGATGGGGAAGACGACGAGTCCGGCCAGCACGCCGACGAGCGTGTTCGTCACGACGATGGCCCCGCCGTCGACCACGAGGTTGTCGTCGCCGCCGACGTAGGAGGAGTAGGTCACCATGATGGCCATCCCCAGCGAGAGCGTGAAGAAGGCCTGCCCGACGGCGAAGGGGATGATGCTCCCGGCGTTTGCCGCCATCGCGTTCAGGTCCGGCGAGAGGAAGAAGTCATAGCCCGCGGCGGCACCGGGCAGCGTCGCCACCCACACCGCCAGCCCCACCATCAGGAGGAGGATGCTCGGCACCATCAGCTTCGTCGCCGCCTCAATGCCGTCCTCGATACCGAGCGCGACGATGCCGACCGCTATCGCCAGGAAGAGCGCCTGGGCGAGGACCGCCTCGGGGCCGGCCGACACCACGCCGAAGTAGCCCGCCGGGTCCGCGAAGTACGCGCCCCGGGCGCTCCCCAGGATGTAGCGCAACACCCAGCCGCCGACGACGTTGTAGTACGAGAGAATCCAGAACCCCGTGAGGACGGCCAGCGCCCCCACCGCTCGCCACTGCCGGTGACCCAGCTTCACGAAGGCGTCGACGGCGTTGACGTTGGTCCGTCGGCCCAGTACGAACTCGGCGAGCATCGCCGGGAACCCCACCAGCACCACGGCGACGAGGTAGAAGGCGACGAACGCGGCCCCGCCGTTGGTCGCGGTCTTGAACGGGAACTGCCAGAGGTTCCCGAGACCGACTGCGCTCCCGATGGCTGCGAGGATGAACCCGGGGCGCGTGGCCCAGGTCTCTCGGTCTGACATTGGCTAGCCCCGGATACACGACGTACGTTGATTAACGGTATGATCTGGATGCAGCCGTCGTCGCGCGCCTGCGCGCTCTCGGGTAACAGGGCGACGACCAGCCGGTCCACGTCGGCCGCCGGATAGTCGACGAGTTTCGCGATGCGGTCGGCATCGATGGCTTCCTGCGAGCCCAGTAACATGAACGGCACTATCCTGTGGTGTTCGCGGACGAGACAGCCCGCGGTCGTCTAGCCGGGTCGACGTGTGCTCACAGACTCGCCAGGTTCTGCCGGAGTTTGATCGTCGCTGTCATCAACGTGGTCGCGGTCATGATGACGAAGACGACCTGGATGTGGAGGACCACGATGCGGTCGAGGCCGACGAGCACGGCCAGGTCCAGGGCGGGCACCAGCGCCGCGAACAACACCACCGGGAGCAGGTGGCGCAACAGCGTATCGACCACGGTCCCCTGGACGCGCGCCTCGGCCGCGCCGCGTCGGCCGTAGCGCCCGCCCGACAGCGCGAACCCGAGCGCGCTCAGCCCCATGACACCCAGCAGGAGCGGGTGCCGGCCGATCAGCACGAGCCCGACGAAGACGACGCCGACGACGGCCGCCCGCATCAGCCCCCGTTCCGAGTCGGCGCCGTCGTCGGCCGTCGCGGGGACGACGCTGCGATACAGCACCCGGAGCGCGACGGCCAGGACGAACACCGCCGCGAGCAACAGCCCCATCTTGAACGGGAGGGCGAAGACGGTCAGTAGCTCGACCAGCCCCAGCAGCGCGAACCCGACCGCACCGAGTCCGGCCAGCACGAGTAACTCCCAGAGCCCCTCGCCGGTCCCCGGTTCGCTCGTCCGGCGGTTCCGGTAGGCGTAGTAGCTAAAGCGGACGCCAAGCACCGCGAGCAGCGTCAGCGCGATGAAGAAAATAAAGGTCAGGTTCGGGTTGTTCGGCGCGTACGGCAGGCCGACGGCGACGTTACTCATCGGTCCCCCCGAGACTCCGTAGCTCCTGACGGAGGTGGGCCGCCGTCTCGTAGCGGGCGAGCTTCCGCGGTGCCATCGCCTTGCTCACGATGTCGTCGACGGCCGGCGGGACGTCCGCGACGGCCGTCGGTTCGGGCGGTTCCGCCGACAGCACGGCGTCACGGACCGAGTCGAACGCTCCGGTGAAGGGCGGCTCGCCGGTGAACAGCCGGTAACAGACCGCCCCGAGTCCGTAGATGTCGGTGGCGTGGTTGATGCGGCCGAAGCGCCGCTGGTAGTACTCGGGGGCGGCGTAGCGGGGGTCGAGGAACTGCGACGGATCGAACCGGTGGCGGTACACCGACAGCAGCCCGACGTCGTTCAGTAGCGGCGGCTGTCGGTCGCTCTCCTCGATGACGTTGCCGTAGTAGGCAACCGACTCGGCGTCGATACCGGCGTGGACCACCCCGCGCTCGTGGAGCGTCGCGACCGTCCCCGCGAGCCGTTCGGCGTGCCAGGCGGCCTCCGACGGCGGGAACCGGTCGCGGTCGGCCAGCGTCTCCGCCGTGTACTCCGTCGCCAGCCACAGCCGGGGGTCGTCCTGCCAGTCGTACAGCGTCAGGACGTTCTCCACGTCGGAGACGGCTCCCCACTCGCCCAGCCTGGTTGCGAGCGCCGCGGTGAACTCGGCGTCGCTCCCGTCGATGCCGTCAAGCAGGCGAAGGGCCACAGCGTGTTCGGTTTCGTCGATGACCCCCAGCGTCCGGTAGGTGTCGCCGTAGCGCCGGCGCTCGCGCGGGGCCAGCACGGAGAGGCGGTCGAACCGGCTCCGGTACTCCACCAGCGAGCGCCACTCGGCGTCGGCCCCACGGGGCCGCTGGCCAATGGTGTTGCCGTCGTCGTCGCCGGCGCGGCGCTGCTCCTCGTCCTCGTCGTCGGTGTACACCTGGCGTCCGTCGGGGTCGGTGCTCTCGCCGGCCACTCTGGTCCGGCCGACCTCCCGGCCGTCGGCCGCGCCGCGGGTGGGCGTCGACCGTTCGACCCCATGGTCGGCCCCGACGGTCGTCTCCCACTGGTCCAGGCGCTCCTCGACGACCGTCGGATACAGCTCGGCGACGTATTCGAGCGCGAGCGCGGCGGCCAGGCTCTCGTCGGTGCGGTCCGCGAGCCGACCGACCAGCGAGGCCACGACACCCGGATGCTCGTCGGCGACGACACACAGCGCCGCTGCCGCACCAAGCCGGACCTGTCGGTCACCCACGTCGAGGAGGTCGAGCAGTCGCGGCACGCGGTTCCGGTCCACGTCCGTCGCGGTGAGGACCTCGGCGACGAGCGTACGGGGGTCCGTCTCCGAGGTCATTGGTAGATAGGAGTACCATCTGCCGCCCGAACGCATCACTGTTTTGGTGAGTTGTCGGCAGCTATCCCGCATGCAACGGCTTATCATCGCTGAAAATGGCGGACGAAGCCTTTAGACGGTATCTTCCTGACTATCGCGCGATGCCAACTGACCGGAATTCACCGCTGCCGGGCGTCGTCGGCGACAGTTACGCCGCGCGCCTCGGTGTCGCGCTCACGTTCGCCATCGTCGTCGTCGTCGCCTTCGGCGCTGTCATCAGCGTCCAGGCGTCCGCCACGCTGGGAGCGGACGTCGAACGCGACACGACGGCGCTGTCGGACACGCAGGCGGCACAGCTCGACGGGTGGTTGACGACCGCTCGCCGGGACGCTCGAACCACGTCACGGCTTCCCGTGTTCGCTAACGGGTCACAGCAGGCCGTACGGGACAGACTCACAGGGCTGGTCGAGAACGAGGAGGTTCCGCCCGACGTCGTGGCCGTCCATTACGTCGACACCGGGAACGGGACCATTCTCGCGAGTTCGAACGAGCGGTTCGACGGCGTCAACGCGACCGAGCAGGGCGCCCCCTTCGCGACGGACCCGCCCGAGTTCGACGGGCCAGACGACACCCACGTCACGGAACCGTTCACCGTGTCGGTCGTCGACCACCCCATCGTCGCCGTCGTCTCGCCGGTGCCCGGCGCCGAGAACCGTTCTATCGTCTACATGACTGACCTCGAAGCCCGGGCCGGGTCGATATCGAACCAGCGCGAGGGCTCCTACACCACCGTCGTCGACGGCGATGGCGACTACATCGCCCACCCCAACGCCTCCCGTATCGGGACCACCGCCGCCGTCGCGAACGCCGACGGCGACCCGCTCGCCTCGCTCGATGCGGGTCAGAGCACGTTCATCGAGGGCGAGTCGGTGCTTCGGGGCCTCTCCGGACTCCAATCACACGACTGGGTCGTCGTCGTCAACGCCGACGCGGACCGGGCCTACGCGCTGGCCGACCAGATAAACTCGGACCTCATCGGTCTCGTCCTGCTCGCGGTCATCAACCTCGGGCTCGTGGGCGTGACCATCGGCGGTAGCACCATCACCTCGCTGCGCCGGCTCTCCTCGAAGGCGGAGGCGATGGCCGGCGGCGATCTGGCGGTCGACCTCCAGACGACCCGCAGCGACGAGTTCGGCACGCTGTACAGTGCGTTCGACAACATGCGGTCGAACCTGCGGGCGGAGATAGCGGACGCCGAGGCCGCCCGGGGGGAGGCCGAAGCTGCCACGGAGGAGGCCGAGCAGGCCCGCGCCGAGGTCGAGGCCGAGCGCAACGAGATGCAGGCGCTGTCCGGCCACCTCGAACTGAAAGCCGAGGAGTACTCCACCACCCTCGAATCGGCCGCCGACGGCGACCTGACCGCCCGCGTCGACACCGACAGCATGAGCGACGCGATGTCCGAGGTCGGCCGGGAAATAAACGCGACGCTCGACGCGCTGTCGGGGACTATTGCCGACATGCAGGCGTTCGCCGACAACGTGATGCGCTCCAGCGACCGCGTCGAGACCAACGCCGAACGCGTCGGCACGGCGAGCACACAGGTGTCGAACTCTATCGAGGAGATCTTCCAGGGGGCGACCGAGCAGAGCGAGCGACTCCAGTCGGGGTCGGCCGAGATGGACAACCTCTCCGCGACCGCACAGCAGGTCGCCGCCTCCGCACAGGAGGTCGCGAGCACGTCGGAAGCCGCCGCCGAGGTGGGCGAGGACGGCCGCGAGGCCGCCCAGGCGGCCATCGCGGAGATGAACGCCATCGAGGACGAAACCGACGAGACGGTCAGCGAGATGAACGCGCTGGAGGACGACCTCGACGAGATAGGCGAGATAGTGAACGTCATCACGAACATCGTCGAGCAGACGAACATGCTCGCGCTGAACGCCTCCATCGAGGCGGCCCACGCCGACAAGGACGGCGACGGGTTCGCCGTCGTCGCCGACGAAATCAAGGGGCTAGCCGAGGAGACCAAGGCGGCCGCCGCGGACATCGAGAGCCGCATCGAGCGCATCCAGTCCCAGGCCGGTGACACCGTCGACACCATCGAGTCCACGAGCGACCGCATCTCGGAGGGCGTGGGGACGGTCGAGGGGACCGTCGACGCCTTGGAGACCATCGTCGAGTACACGGAGGAGGTCGACACGGGGGTTCAGGAGATAGACCGGGCCACCGAGGAGCAGGCCCGCACCGCTCAGGACGTACAGGCGACCATCGACGAGCTATCGACCATTTCCCAGCAGACCGCGGCGGAGGCCGACACCGTCGCCGGCGCGGCCGAGGACCAGGCGGCCTCCATCGAGACGGTGACCGACTCCGCACAGGAACTGCGTGACCGCGCCGAGGCCCTCCAGTCGGCGCTCGACCGCTTCGAGGTCGACGAGAACGAGTCGGAGAGCGTGGCTGACACGGCGGCCACGGGGGACGACTGACGATGGTCACGATAACGACCTGGTTCACGCTGGGACTGCTCGGGGAACTGCTCGGGACCGCGCTGCTGGCCTACGGCTACACGCTGGTCCCCGAACCGACGCGAAAGCGGTACCTGCTGCTGGTGGCGATACCCGGCATCGCCATCGTGGCGTACCTCCTGCTGACGCTGGGCATCGGCGCGGTCGACGGCGGCGGCCACACGGTCTACGTGGTCCGCTACGTCGACTGGCTGTTGACGACGCCGATCAACGTCCTCTATCTGGGACTGCTCGCCCACGCCGGCCGCGAGGACGTCTGGAAACTCGTCGGCCTGCAGGCGCTGACGATCGTCCTTGGCTTCGCTGGGGCAATGGCTACCGGGGCGCTCAGCTACGCGCTTTTCGCGCTCGGCTCCGCCACCTTCGTCGGCGTCGTCTATCTGTTGTACGGTGACGTGGCCGACGCGGCGGTCGCCTCGCTGTCGGACGTAGAGGTCAGCCTCTACCGGACGCTCCGGAACTTCGTCGTCGTCCTGTGGTCGGTGTACCCCGTCGTCTGGCTGCTGAGCGCCGCCGGCGTCGGACTGATGGACGTCGAAACGGCGTCGCTTGTCATCGTCTATCTGGACGTGGTGACCAAGGTCGGCTTCGGCACTATCGCACTGCACGCGTGGGTGACGATGGAGACCGTCACCGCCGCTGACGAAACCGCGGTTACAGCCGACTGACGGGGCCGTCCACCGGCTGCCGTCGCCCACGCTGACCGGGCGCTTACCGATACCCCCTCGCCTCCGGACGGCGTAAC
>PXQZ01000068.1:12834-21530 GCA_003021755.1 Halobacteriales archaeon QH_8_67_36
GAGACGCTGTTCGCGCCCGAGGTGCCACTAGTGGAGAAACTCGACCGTCTGTTCGAGCTGGAGACGGCCGAGTTCGAGCTGGAACACGCGTTTTTCTCCCGAATCGACACCGACGCCGGAACACAGCGATTCGACGTCGTCCACGGGGCTCGCGGCGACCTGGTGCCGGACAACACCGTCGAACTCGGGACGACGTACTGCCGAAAGACGATTCAGTCGCCAGACGGCACGCTGGTTGTCAGCGACGCTCAGGCCGAAGGGTGGGGCGACGACCCCGCATACGAACGGTTCGACCTCGGGAGTTACCTGGGGACGACGGTCGTCGCCGACGACGAGCCGTACGGGACACTCTGCTATGCCAACACGGACCCACGCGCCGATGCCATCACCGACGAGGAAGTGACTCTCGTCGAGATCGAGAGCCAGTGGCTGGGGGCGCTCCTGGACAAGAGGACACGTCCACCCGCCGACGTGTCGGCGGTCCCGAGCGACCGGCTGGACTCGGCGATGGACGCCCTGCGGACAGCCGAGCGACGTGTCGTTCTCTCGTCGCTGCTCGAAACCGGAGCGACCAGTGTCGAGTCCATCGCATTGGACACCGACGGCGAGGCCACTCGGGAACTACTGTATCATTCTTCGCTCCCGAGATTAGCGGACGACGGCTACGTTACGTGGGATGTCGACTCGGGGACCGTCGCACGCGGTCCAAACTTCACCGACGTCGAGTCGGTGCTTCGAAGCGTCACACGCGGTCCGGACACGGGCTCCCAGTAGGGCCGGCGTCGCTCTTGCCGGACAGCTGCCGCACGGCCGGCTGCCGGGATGTCGCCGTCGCAAAAATAGCGGAGGTGGCTGGCGCCGTCTCATACGGTTTATTGTAGATTGTTTCCGGATTGTGCCGACCCCGGGGTCGGCACATACCGGTAAATCGCTACAACAATCCGTATCAGTGGATGCCCATCGCTTCTATCTGCTCCTGATACCGGTTCCGGATGGTGACTTCCGTCACTTGTGCCACGTCGGCGACCTCGCGCTGGGTCTTCTTCTCGTTACAGAGCAGCGAGGCGGCGTAGATGGCGGCGGCGGCGTAGCCGGTCGGGGACTTGCCCGAGAGCAGTCCCTGCTCGGCGGTGGTGTCGATGATCTCGTTGGCCTTCGACTGGACCTCCTCGGAGAGGTCGAGTTCGGAGGCAAAGCGCGGGACGTACTGCTTGGGGTCGACCGGCTCCATCTTCAGTTCCAGTTCCTGTGCGACGTAGCGGTAGGTGCGGCCGATCTCCTTCTGCTCGACGCGGGAGACGTCCGACACCTCCTCCAGGCTGCGGGGGATGCCCTCCTGCCGGCAGGCGGCGTACAGACAGGCCGTGGCGACGCCCTCGATGGAACGTCCGCGGATGAGGTCTTCGTTGAGAGCGCGCCGATAGATGACCGAGGCGACCTCCCGCACCGAGCGCGGGACACCCAGTGCGGAGGCCATGCGGTCGATCTCCGACAGCGCGAACTGCAGGTTGCGTTCGCCCGCGTCCTTCGTGCGGATGCGCTCCTGCCACTTGCGCAGTCGGTGCATCTGTGAGCGTTTCTCCGAGGAGAGCGAGCGGCCGTAGGCGTCCTTGTCCTTCCAGTCTATCTGTGTCGTCAGCCCCTTGTCGTGCATCGTCTGTGTCGTGGGGGCCCCGACACGGGATTTGGACTGGCGCTCGGAGTGATTGAACGCGCGCCACTCCGGCCCGCGGTCGATGTTCTCGTCCTCGATGACCAGTCCGCAGTCCTCACAGACGAGTTCACCACCACCGTCGCTGGTAATCGACTCCGACTCACACTCGGGGCAGGTCTGCTGACCCGTGCTCTCGGACGACTGCTCAGCCTCCTCCTCCTCCGTGTCCCGCTGGCGCGTCGGCCGTTCCATGTGTTCTTTTACGGAGAACAGCTAATTACGTATAAATGTTTGGGGGAAACGGGTGGGTACCGAGCGTACGTCCTCCCTACTTCGCGCTCACGCAGGGGCGAGTAAAGCCTTAACCCCCAAGCGTGCGGTGATGTATGAATCTATACGGTCGTTCGGGAGGCCGATTACCGCGGTCGAACGGGTACGTGACAGCGCGCGCGAGACAGGAGTGGGCAACGGGCGACACCCGTCCGCAGTACCGAAAGCGGTGACTACACCGGCGAGAACGGCGTCCCACGGGACGACCGACAGATGAGCGAGGGTCCGTCGGACCAGCGGGAGGGTATCGGCAAACTGTTCGACGAACTCGAAGCGCTGGAGGACTTCGCCGGGGCGCTGCTCGACTCACTGCTTTTCGGCATCCGATGGCCATCGGCGCGGGCTGGGTGACATCTTCCCCGGAAGCTAGCGAGTCGAACGAATGCTACCGATTCGCACGCTCCCGCCGGCGTTTGACAACCGTTAAAAGCGGCGGTCGGGTACGGGGTGGTATGAGCGAGAGCCAGCAGAAGCGAGCGCAGAAATGCGTCTCGTGTGGCATCAACATCGCCACGACGAACGCGGCCGCGTTCAAGTGCCCGGACTGCGGACAGCAGATTTACCGCTGTTCGAAGTGCCGCAAGCAGAGCAACCTCTACGAGTGCCCCGACTGCGGATTCACGGGACCATAACCATGGGGAAAGTAGCAGCCAAGATCAAGATCATGCCCGAGAGCCCGGACATCGACCTCGACGCGCTCCAGGAGCGACTCGAAGGTGCGCTTCCCGAAGGAGCGAAGATCAAGGGGTTCGAGCGCGACGACGTGGCCTTCGGCCTCGTCGCGCTGTTCCCGACGGTCATCATCCCCGACGAGGCCGGCGGCACGGACGCCGTCGAAGACGCTTTCGCTGACGTCGAAGGCGTCGAATCCGTCGACGTCGACACGGTCGGTCGTCTGTAACACGACTTTTGTTCTCCGCGTTTCGCCACGCCCCGAGCGACAGCGCCGGTGTCGCCCCCGCGACGCCGGCCGCGGAACGCACGTTTTATATGGGCGAGTAGACAAGCGGTGAGCAAGAATGCCCAGTTCGAACGGCCCCCTCGAAGGAACGCGGGACAAGCTGAAGAACAAGCCACGCGACCGCGGTACCTCGCCACCCCAGCGCGCCGTCGAGCAGTACGAGGTCGACGAGAAAGTCCACCTGAAAATCGACCCCTCGGTTCCCGAGGGTCGCTTCCACCCGCGCTTCGACGGCCAGACCGGTACCGTCATCGGCGAGCAGGGGACGGCCTACAAGGTCGAAATCGTCGACGGTGGCAAGACCAAGACAGTCATCGTCAAACCGGCCCACCTCCGACGGCAAGAATGACGATATTCAAGGAGAAGGTCTCCGAGGAGTATCTCACCACCGCCGAAACGAAGGAGATACTGGCCGATCTGGAGATGGAGCGAGCGGCCGACGAGGAGCGTGAGATGCGCTACGAACTCAAACGTTCCATCGAACACGTCAATCACTTCGCGATGCTCGACGCCGAGGCGTCCCTGGAGTTCGTCGAACAACTCCACGAACTGGAGAAGGTCGACGAGGCGACCGCCTACAAGATAGCAAACCTCCGCCCGCTCGACCGCGACGAACTGCGGGCCATCTACGCTCAAGAGCGCTACTCGCTGTCGGGCGACGAACTCGACGATATCCTCGCCGCCGTCAAGCAGTACGCCTGATACTGCTTCCCGTAGCTTATTTCTGGATACCGACGACCCGAGGTCGTCGGCTCCCATGATAGTCCACAGAGCGGCCCGAGACACGTCCGGCGTGACCGTCGACCGCTCCTGTAGCCATCCAATGCATTAAGTGTACTCTGGTCATACAGTTCGTCATGAGCAGCACCGAGAGCGGTGGTGAGGATCTGGTAGCGGCAGTGCTCGACGTGCTCCCGCACGGCCGGAGCGACGACGACCGTCCCCAGCACCAGAAAGACCCGCTCGCGTACGCCCTCGGAGTCGACGAGTTCCACATCTACGAGCTCTCGCTCGACGAGGACGACGACATCGCCTTCGGCGACCGCATCGACCTCACCGAGTTCGGTCGCCTGACCGAGGTCGACTTCGAGGACCTCCCCAGCGGCGCCCGGCAGGAACTGGAGTACGCCGTCGAGGAGGTCGTCGACGCCGACGAAGGGCGGTTCGTCGACTTCTACAACGATGCCCAGCCCATCACGCTGCGGCTCCACCAGCTGAACCTCCTGCCGGGTATCGGGAAGAAGCTCCGCAACACCGTCCTCGACGAGCGCAAGCGCAAGCCCTTCGAAAGCTTCGAGGACCTCGAAGAGCGGGTCAGCGGCCTCCACAACCCCAAGGAAGTACTCGTCGAGCGCGTTCAGGAGGAACTGCGGGACGACGACCTGAAGTATCGGATTTTCGTGCGGCGGAGTGAGCAAGGCGAGGATGGATAACCGCAGGGAACCTACTCTCGAAGCGAAACGGCGACCGTAGCGAGCCGTGGAGCAAGGCGAGAGCGAGTGAAACGAGTCCTCGACGCGAACCCCGGAGCAAGCTGGGAGTACTCGACCCACCGCGAGTAGCGGCCTTTTTCACCGCCCGACCATCTACGGAGGGTAATGACAGAGTACGGGAACCGCGACCCCGACGCGCTGGTCCGGCGGGCGGGCAAGCGGGCCGACACCCGACAGGACCAGCACTTCCTGGTCGACGACCGCGTGCTGGACCGGATTCCGACCTACGCCGAGGGGATGGACCGCTCGCACGTCCTCGAAATCGGCGGCGGACCGGGCGCGCTCACGGACCGACTGCTCGCCGTCGCCGACCGGGTGACGGTGGTCGAACGGGACCCCGACTTCGCGGCACATCTGCGCCAGGAGTTCGCCGACGCCGTCGCGGCCGAGCGACTGACCGTTATCGAGGGCGACGCGCTCGACGTCGACCTCCCCGACTTTACCGCGAGCATCGCAAACCTCCCCTACGGCGCGTCCTCGGAGATCGCGTTCCGACTGCTCCCGGAAGGGAAACCGCTGGTCCTGATGTTCCAGCAGGAGTTCGCCGAGCGGATGGCCGCCGACCCGGCGACCGACGACTACGGCCGCCTGTCGGTGACGGCGGGCCACTACGCGGACACCGAAATCGTCGAGACCGTTCCGAAGGGGGCGTTCGACCCACGGCCTCGCGTGACGAGCGCGCTCGTGCGGACGACGCCGCGCGAACCGGACTACACCGTCCCCAGCGACGACTTCTTCATGGACTTCCTGAAGGCGGTGTTCACCCAGCGCCGGAAGACGATGCGCAACGCCGTCCGCAACACGGCTCACATCTCGGGACTGGGCGACCCCGACGCGGTCGTCGCGGCCGCCGACGAAGACCTGATGAGTGCCCGCGCCGGCACACTCGCGCCGGCAGACTTCGCCGACCTGGCGACGCTGGCCTACGAGGTCGACGACCCCGAGCACGCCGATGACTGAGGGGGGCGATGACGAGGAGACGGAGAGCGGTCGTCCCTCGCTGGCCGACCAGCGCGGCGTCGAGACGGTGTACCAGCCGGCCGAGGACTCCCACCTGCTCGCCCGTACGGCCGTCGAGCGCGTCACGCCGGGCGACCGCGCCCTCGACGTGGGGACCGGGTCGGGGTACGTCGCGGCGACGCTGGCCGAGGCCGGCGCCGACGCGGTGGGCGTCGACCTCAGTCCGCTGGCCTGTCGCGAGGCCGCCGACAACGGCGTCCCGGTCGTCCGTGGCGACCTCGTGGTGCCGTTCCAGGACGGGGCCTTCGACCTCGTCGCGTTCAATCCGCCGTACCTCCCGACGCCCGCCGGGGCCGAGTGGGACGACTGGATGGAACACGCGCTGTCGGGCGGCGAGGACGGCCGGCGACTCGTCGACCCGTTCCTCGGATCGGTGGGTCGCGTGCTCGCGCCCGGCGGCGAGGTCCTCCTACTGGTGAGCAGCCTCACCGACCCCCACGCCGTGTGCGTGTATGCTCGTGAAGAGGGGTTTGCCAGCGAGGTGCTTACTAGCGAGAAACACCCCTACGAGGCGCTCGTCGTCCTGCGGTTTACAGAATCGTAATTACCGATGGGCATTTTCTCGAATAGGAAATATTAAAGCCCGTCATTTCATAGCTCCCGCTAATGCCAGAGATAGTTGCGACGACGCCCGGCCTGTTTCCGCTTCCGGACTGGGCCAAGGACAAACTGTCCGACCTGAAAGGACACCAGAAGACAGACCTCATCAGCGGCGACGAGGGTGCGGCCATCACCGACGCCTACGAGCGCGCCCGCGAGGAGGTCGTCTCCCTCCAGACCGACGCCGGCCTCGACCGCATCAGCGAGGGGCAACTGCGCTGGGACGACATGCTCGCGCACCCGCTCGCGATCCACGACAGCGTGGAGACCCGCGGCATCGTCCGCTACTACGACAACAATAACTTCTACCGGGAGCCGGTGGTCACGGACGACCTGACCGCCGACGGCGACGTGGCGGCCGAACTCGATGCCGCCACAGTGCTGGTCGACTCCGGCCTGCAGGCCGTCCTTCCGGGCCCGTACTCGCTCGCGGACCTCGCGACCGACGAGTACTACGGCGACGACGCTGCGTTCCTCGACGCCATCGCCGACTTCCTCGTCGGCGAGGTCGAACAGTTCCCCGACGTCGAGACGCTCGTCCTGCTGGAGCCGTCGCTCGTCGAGAGTCCACCCGAGGACGGCACGGACGAGCGTGCCAGTGAGGCCATCGACGCCGTCGCAAACGCCATCGACGCCGACGTCGTGACCCACACGTACTGGGGCTATATCGAGGAGAAGACCTACGCGCACCTGATGGACGCCGACGTCGACGCCATCGGCTTCGACCTCGTGGCCGACCACGACAAGAACGTCTACAACGTCCAGGAGTACGGTACCAAAGACGACGTCGCCCTGGGCATCGTCGACGGTCAGAACACGCGCGTCGAGTCGCCCGAGACCATCCGCGACCGCATCGACTGGTTCGAACAGCAAACGAACACGGCCTACGACACCGTCTACGCGACCACGAACACGGAGACCGTCTACCTCCCCGTCAACAAGTTCGAGGAGAAGATACGGTCGCTGGCCAACGCCGCGACTCTCGAAGCCCCGGAGGCAGACCAATGACGGGACCACGAGAGGGGTTCCGACCGGCGGACCACGAGAACGACCACTTCCTGCTGACGACCGTCGTCGGCTCCTATCCCAAGCCCAAGTGGCACGACCGCGCCCGCGAGATGTTCGAGGACGACGGGAGCGATTTCGGCGAGGAGGAGTGGCAAGAATCCAAGGACGACGCCTCGCGGCTCATCACCCACGAACACGAGCGTTGTGGCATCGACGTCGTCTGTGACGGCGAGATGCGCCGCAACGAGATGGTCGAGTACTTCGCCCACCGCATCGACGGCTACGAGTTCAACGGCCGCGTGAAGGTGTGGGGTCACAACTACTTCGACAAGCCATCGGTCGCCGACGAGGTCGAGTACGGCGAGCAGTGGCTCGTCGAGGAGTTCGAGTTCACCGACGAGGTCGCCGAGCGACCCGTCAAGGTCCCCATCACCGGCCCGTACACGCTCGCGAACTGGTCGTTCAACGAGGTCTACGACAGCGAGGAGCAACTGGCCTACGAACTGGCCGACCTCGTCAACGAGGAGATAGAAGCGCTGGTCGCGGCCGGCGCCCGCTACATCCAGATAGACGAGCCCGCACTCGCGACGACGCCGGACGACCACGCCATCGTCGGCGAGTGTCTCGAACGCATCGTCGACGGGGTCTCCGCGAGCGCTGCGAGCGGAGGCTCGTCGGACTCGTCCGACGGTGTTCCCGACGATGTCCGTCTGGGCCTGCACGTCTGTTACGGCGACTACTCCCGCATCTACCCCGAGATTCTGGACTACCCGGTCCACGAGTACGACCTCGAACTGGCCAACGGCAGCTACGAACAGCTCGACGTGTTCAAGGAACACGGGTTCACGAAGGACTTCGCCATGGGCGTACTAGACGCCCATACGGCCGAGGTCGAGTCAGTCGAAGAAATCAAGCGGAACATTAAAAAGGGGCTGGAGGTCGTGCCCCCGGAGCGTCTCACCGTTTCGCCGGACTGTGGCGTGAAACTGCTCCCCCGCGAAGTCGCCCGCGGCAAGATGGAGAACATGGTCACGGCCGCCCGCGAGGTCGAACAGGAACTCGACGCCGGCGAAATCGACGTGGTCGCCGACAGCGGTGCGGAAGCGAGTGCAGACGACTAGCGAGACGCAACAAACGGGGGCGTCTCGAATATGTCGAACGGGGAACGGAGTGACCCGTGAGACAACTGCACCGGCGAGCGGTTTTATCGGCGAACAATCACTCGTCCGCACAACGGACGACCTCGAAATCCACACTGGATATGAATTTATTTCCTACGAACGCACTATTAATCGGAAACAGCAACAGATGTCGATTTGACAGGAGTGCCGGAATATTTCGACGGTAGTCGAATAGCAAATCGACCAGCGCAGAAATTAAGCTGTTGCTTAGACTGCATTTCTACGTTACATTCGTTTCGAGAATATGGCCTTAGAGCCGTTCTGAGGTAATCCAAGTCGAATTACCTTCGTGGAAATATATACTTTTGCTAATCATCATCACTGGGAAAGAGTTTAGTTATACTCGACAAACATGCCGAGTGAGAGAACCGATGACCAGCGACACACACCTCAGAGCGGAACTGTATCTTCGCGGCGACACGTACGGCACCTTCGACGCCCAGCAGCAG
>PXQZ01000069.1:0-2267 GCA_003021755.1 Halobacteriales archaeon QH_8_67_36
TCGTCTACAGTGAGAGCATCATCGTCCAGAGAGCTCAGTCCCCCCTCGACGACATATCCGTCGTTGAGCTTCTCTTCGACGTTGGGGTTTTCGTCGGGGTTTTCGATACTGACAAGATCGCCGTTGTCATCGTATGTCTGGAGACCGTCGGCACCATTTGTATCCGAGATGTGGGTGTCCCCCTCTATCGTATACCTGGCGTCTGCGCCACCATCGCCACACCACGTGGCGTAACACCCACTGCTACCGTCACCGCCACCACCGCCGCCGCTGTTACTGACCGACACGCGCCGTGTCGCGCTCCCGCGCTCGCCGAGCGTGTCGTAGACGACGGTCCGAACGGTCGCGTCACCGGTACTGTCGAACGTGTGCGTGAACGAGACAATGGACGAGGCCCCGGCCAGCGACTCTCGTTCGACCACGCTACCGTCGACGAGCCACGTGAGCGTCTGGAGTGACGCGTCGTCCCCGGTCACGTTCGCGATGAACGTCGTGTTGCTGCCGGGCGCCGTCGAACTCGGTCCCGACAGCGAGACGTCGGGCCCCCGCTCGGTGGTGGCGGTGACATACAGCGTGTCCGAGCGGGTCGCACCATCGTCGTCGGTGACGGTGAGCGTCACGGTGTACTGGCCGACGACAGCGGCGTCGAACTCGGTTCGGCGGCAGTCATCACAGGCGGGGGATATCCGGTCACCGCCGGGCGTCTCGACGGCCCAGGCCACGCTCTCGATGGCGCCGTCGGGGTCCGTCGAACCGTTCGCGTCGAGGTACACCGTCGAGTTGACCGGGACGGTCTGGTCGACGCCGGCATCGGCCAGTGGGGCGGTGTTGTCCGCCGCAGCAGCCGTGCCCGTTGCGGCCAACAGGAGGGCAGCCAGGAGTAACAGGAGGGTCTCTGCGCGCATTGATAGCCACTGGGTGCGGTATCCGTTATAAAATTACTGACTGCTGCACCGGAAACGAAAGGCGGGAGAATCACGGTATCACCGCCGGGAACCGACGGGCAGGCTTTAAGTGTAACACGGCAACATTGAGTGACAATGAGTATCAAATGCTCCGTCATCGGGCACAAGTACGGTGAGACGGAAGTCGAACGCGAACGGGAGGAACAGGGCAGCGAGGTCGTCATCACGATTCAGGAACGCGAGACCTGCGAGCGCTGCGGGAAGACGCGCATCGTCTCCGAGAACAAGGAGGTGACCGCCATCGAGACGCCGTCGGACATTGCCGGGGACATGCTCGACGACGGGGATTCGGAAGCGGACGAGGCGATGGACGCCGACGGGGGGGCGGCCGGTGGGTCCGACGACGGCGCCGTCGACCCCGAGGCGGACGACGCGGAGATTCTCGACGGCGACACCGGGGTGTCCGCGGGCGGGGACAGCGAACTCGGGAACCCGTCGACCGAGGTGTCAGTGACTGGAGCCGAGGAGGACGAGCCGCCGATGGACGCCGAGGAGCCGGTTGCGAGCGACCCGGAAGCGGACGACGGGATGATAATCGACGGCGACGAGAACGACTCGGTGGCGGACGACCGACAACCGGGCGAGTGGCCGGACGAACCCGAGGACGACGGCGACGACTGGACGCCCGAGACAGTGGCCAGCAAGTCGGAAGACGACGAGGAGTCCTCGGAGGTCGAACCCTTCGGCGGGAACGCCGTGACCGTCCCGAACGGGCAGTTCCGCTGTCCGGAGTGTGATTTCACCACCGACGTAGCGTCCAGCTCGCTGCGGGCTGGCGATTTCTGCCCCGAATGTCACAAGGGCGCGCTAATAAACACCGCCGAGTGAACGCAAAGGGTAAGACGGCGCCTTGCAAAACGTCGCCCATGCGAGAGTACAAGATGCGACGCGGTGAGCACCTCGAAGACCGCGTTCCGGACATGAAAGCGTTCGTCGAGGAGTACTTCGGAGCGGTGACCGACACGGAGGAGCACAACAGCAGTGACCTCCTGGTCGTCGACGAACCCGACAACCCGGTCTTCGAGCGGGTCGTCGCCGGCACCGTCTCCTACGGGAGCAAGAAGGACAAGCTGGCGCTGCACATCGACGAGCGTCCGGCCGAGGAGGTCATCGCCGAGGGGCACGTCGACGCCGCCGAGGACGCCGTCAGCAAGAAGAACGACTTCCTCGAAGCGGCGACCGGCCGCGACGCCAAGGCCCGCCGCGACTCCCTGAAACGCGACGTCGAGGACGACGCCGACGCGCCCGACAACGTCTGAACTGCCGCTCTCCCCAGTGATGTTCTGCCGACATGCCTAAATA
>PXQZ01000069.1:2316-6198 GCA_003021755.1 Halobacteriales archaeon QH_8_67_36
ACGGCACGTCCGTTTTCCGTCCGAACGCGTCAGTCGACAGCCGGCAGTTCGGGGGGATAGCGACGGTCCGATGAAGACACGAGGTCCGGGTAGTCTACTCCGCCAGACCGTAACCGCGCTTGAACAGCAGGAAATCGATAGCCAGCACGACTGCAGTCACGCCGGTCAAAACCGCCAGTGAGGTGTTCGGGTCGATTTCGGTCACGCCTATCATGCCGTAGCGCACGCCGTTGACCATGTAGACCATCGGGTTGAGCAGCGAGACGTTCCGCCAGAGCGGGGGTAATACCTCAAGCGAGTAGAACACCGCGCCGAAAAACACCAGCGGCCGGAGGATGAACTGGTTCATCACGGTGAGATAGTCGAAGTCGGTCGCCCACAGGCCGCCGATGACGCCGAGCCCGCCAAACAGCGTGGTAATTATCAGCAGGAACGCGACCAGATACAGCGGATTGGCGACGGGGACGGGGGTGAACACTAGCCCTACACCGACGATAAGCAGGGAGGTAACGATCCCTCTGAGCGCGCTCGCCGAGACGTAGGCCGTCACCATGCTGCGATTCGACATCGGCGAGGTCAACACGGCCTGGATGTAGTCGTTCCAGCGCCCGTGGAAGATAGTAAAGGAGGCGTTCTCGAAGCTGTCGGAAATAGCCCCCAGGACCACCAGTCCCGGCAGAACGAACTGGAGGTAACTCACGCCCGCGATCTCCCCGATGCGGCTGCCGAGTATCACGCCGAACACGGCGAAATACAGCGTGTTCGTGATGATTGGGGGGAGAAACGTGTTGTACGGCCGTCGCACGAACCGGAGGATTTCACGCCGGACCAGCGTGAGAAACTGGGTCGTGTTCCGGTTCACGCCGACACCTCCGCGTACTCGCGGTCGTCGCGGGTCAAATCGACGAACACCTCTTCGAGCGAGGCCCGACGGATGTCCAGCGAGGTGACCGTGTGGCCTGTACGCTCCAGTTCGCGCATGAGCGCGGGCGCGGTCTGGCTCCCGCCGGCGGCCGTCACGGAGAGGCCGCCGTCGGTGACGGCCACCTCGGTGACGCCCTCGACGTCGAGCCGCGGTGCGGTCCGTGGCGGGTCGGCCAGTCCGAGGTCGATGGTGTCGGTGCCACGGGCCATCAGTTCGTCCGGGGCGGCGACCTCGACCTTGCGCCCGGAGTCCATGATGGCGACGCGGTCACAGAGGCGCTCGGCCTCCTCGATGTAGTGGGTGGTCAGCAGGATGGTAGTCCCCTCGTCGTTCATCCGGTTGATGATGTCCCAGAGGTCATGGCGCAACTGGACGTCCACGCCGGCCGTGGGTTCGTCCAGAATCAGCAGGTCCGGATCGGAAACGAGCGCGCGCGCAAGGACGAAGCGACGTTTCATCCCGCCCGAGAGCCAGTTGAAACGGGTGTCGCGTTTCTCCCAGATGCCGACCGTCTTCAGCGCGTCCTCGGCGCGCCGTCGGGCCTCCTCGCTGTCGATGCCGTGGTAACCCGCCTTGTGCTCGAGCACCTCGATGATGGGGAAAAAGCGGTCGACGTTGAACTCCTGTGGGGCCAGCCCGATGCGGTCCCGCGCCTCGCGGTAGTCGTCCTCGACATCGAACCCGAACACCTCGGCGGTGCCGCTGTCCTTGTGGACGAGTCCGACGAGCGTGTTGATGAACGTCGTCTTCCCAGCGCCGTTGGGACCCAGCAGTCCGAAGAACTCGCCGCGGTCGACGGTCAGGTCCAGTCCGGAGAGGGCCCGCACGTCGCCGTAGTTCTTCCGCAGCTCCCGTGTTTCGATTGCCGGTGCAGTCATCACCACCGTCTATCGGGCCAGGACCGAAAAGGACATTGAACCGTTCCGGCGGTGACGCGCGTGTTACTGACCGAGTCGCTCGCGGGAGACGGTGACCCCGGCCGGCGTGATGATGAGCTGGTCGTCGTCCTTCTGGACGATGTCGCCGCCGACCTCCTCGGCGACCTGTTTGAGTTCGTCGCTGATGCGTTCCATCGTGGTGTCCTGCGTGGAGTGGCGGGTGATGTCTGCCACCACGACGTTGCCGTCATAAACGGCGTCCTTGATGTCGATGACGTCCTTTGACCCGCTGATTCGGGCGATTCGGACCTGGCGCTCGGATTCCACGCTGGAGGTATCGAAGTTATCGGCGTTCAGTTCGACGTAGTCGTCGGTCCGCCGGGACGACCCCGACTCGCCGAGAATCTTGCTCATTAGTCCCATACCACGCAGAGCGAGCGCTACGGGTTTCAACTTTACGTCAGACACCACCTTTTTTCGTCGCCCTTCCTCGCGGCGCTGTAGGAGGTGCGTGGCGGCTTCGCCGCCGAACGCCCGCATCTTCGTCTACACCGAGAACTCGAACAGGTCGTCGCCCACGTGGTGGATGGATTTGACGACCTTTCCTGACTCTCCGGCCATATCCGACCCGTCGACCAGCGCCCGGCCGATGGCGAGGAACTTCCCGTGGGCCTCCTCGTTGATGGCGACGAGGTCGCCCTCGACGATGTCGTCGTCGGCCCCGGTGATGCCCGGGCGCATGATGTCGGCGCCGTCCGAGACGAAGGAGATGGCGCCGGTGTCGACGGTGACGACATGCTCTTCCGGCGGGTGGGCGTTCGCGCCCTGGACGGTGAGGAACGGCTCGTCGGCTTCGGCGGCGTTGCCGCCTCCGTCCGGGGCTTCGTGGGCCTCGCTCTCGACGTAAAGGACGTATGGCTCCCCGTCGACGAGAACGACATCCCAGTCGCTGTCCTCGAACGCGACTTTCTCGAAGCTGTCGGCGTCCAGTTCGACGCCGAGGTCGTCCGCGAGCGCGTCGACGATGTCGTCGACCGCGTCCGAGCGGAGGTGGTGGCGCGATTTCACGTTCATACGAGCGACTCCGCGGGCACGGGGTGTAAGCGTAACGAAGGGCGGGAGGGTAGCGACGCGGAGCCTTTAGGTCCGAGGGGCCGTAGCGATGGTATGCGCGTCGTCACCCTGCTGCCGTCCGCCACGGAGATCGTCTACGCGCTCGGGGTCGAACCGATCGGCGTGTCACACGAGTGTGACTACCCGCCGGCGGCCCGCGAGCAACCCGCGGTCAACCGCTCGCGGGTGGACCCCGAGGCGTCGAGCAGCGAGATAAACGAGCAGGTCGCCGCGGCCGAAGAGGGCGACGGTGTCTACGCCATCGACCGCGAGACGCTGGCGGCGGTCGACCCCGACGTGGTCGTCACGCAGGGGGTCTGTGACGTCTGTGCCGTCGACCACGTGCTGGTCGAGGAAGCCGTCGCGGAACTGGGGCTGGATGCCGAGGTGCTCACGCTTGACGTCCACAGCCTTGAGGACCTCTTCGAGAGCATCCACCGCGTCGGCGCGGCCATCGACCGGGACGGGCGAGCGACGGAGCTCGTCGCGAACCTCCGCGAGCGCGTGGCTGCCGTCGAGACGACCGCCGCCCGCGCCGCCTCGACCCCGAGCGTCGCCGTGCTGGACTGGCTGGACCCGGTGATGGTCGCGGGCCACTGGATTCCCGAGATGGTCGAGACGGCCGGCGGGGCCTACGGCATGGCCGACCACGGCACCCACTCCCGGCCCCGCGAGTGGGCCGAGGTCAGGGAGTACGACCCCGACGTCCTCGTGGCCGCCCCATGTGGCTTCGACATCGAACAGACCCGCAAGAACCTCGCCGACGTGACCGAGCGGCCGGATTTCGACGACCTCCGGGCGGTGCGAAACGGGCGAGCCTACGTGATGGACGGCCACCACTACGTGAACCGGTCGGGGCCGCGGCTGGTGGACACGCTCGGGTTTCTGGCGGCGCTGTGTCATCCCGACCTGTTCGACGCGCCGCCGGCCGACGCCGCGGTCGAACTGGCGCCGTTGCGGGCCTGA
>PXQZ01000070.1:0-2441 GCA_003021755.1 Halobacteriales archaeon QH_8_67_36
TACGCCACGGATGGCCGCTTCGTCCTGGGGCTGGCCGGTGGCCGCCGCCTGCTCGCGGCGTTCGACGCTCCTGCCCACCGCGTCGTCGTGGGCGACGAAAGCGAGCCGTTCGTCCGTGAGGGCCGCAACGTCTTCGCGAAGTTCGTCCGACAGGCCGACCCCGACATCCGGCCCGGCGACGAGGCGCTCGTCGTCCACGAGGACGGCGACCTGCTCGCGGTCGGGCGCGCGGAACTGCCCGGCGAGGGGATGGCCGATTTCGAGACGGGCATGGCCGTAAAAGTGCGCCAGGGCACCGACAGCTGACCGTCGCTGTGTGACGGCGCCACCTTCTCGGCGCAGTCGCCCTCTCGACAGCCGCGCTCGCGGGCTGTCGGGGCGAGCGGGGGGACACCGCCACGCCCGACCTCGACGACCCGCTGCTGTTCGCCGTCACCGACGACCAGGGCGCCGCTGCCACGGTGCAACTGACGCTCGCACCGGACGACGGGGCGACCGTCCTCGACGAGTCGGTGATCCTCGACGCCAGCGTCCCGGGAGTTCGATCGCGGCATCATACGGCCGGGTCAGCCAGCGCTGGGACGCCCGTGTCGTCGGCTACGACGAGGAGGCCGAACTGCTCGATGAAATCCGCCGGTTCGTCGCCGACCTGATGAACCGCGAACTGTACGGCGACCTGCCACGGAAGACGACCGACGGCTAACGTCGCGTCGAGCGTTCGCCTGCGGTGAGCGAGGTTCCCGGTGGACAGCGGTGGGTCGGTGGGCTTTTTATTCCAGAACGCGGACCCTCGGACATGTTTGGCGGAGGCGGCGGAATGAACCCGCGCAAGATGAAACAGATGATGGAACAGATGGGTATCGATATGGCGGATATCGATGCCGAGGAAGTGATTATCCGGACCCCCGACGAGGAACTCGTCTTCACGGACGCGGACGTCCAGTTGATGGAGGCACAGGGCCAGAAGACCTACCAGGTCGTCGGCGACCCCGAGAGCCGCGACCGGAGCGACGGTGAGGCCAGCGGGGCCGAGGCGTCCGGGGAGTCGGGTGACGACAACGCGGTCGACGAGGACGACGTGGAAATCGTCGCGATGCGGACCGGCGTCGACGAGGACACCGCCCGCGAGGCGCTGGAAGCCAACGACGGCGACCTCGCGGACGCGGTCGACGAACTGGAGTAGCGTGTATCTGTTCGTCCACGAGGACCGCGAGCATTTGCTCGCCCGCGGCGAACGCTTCGAGTCCGACCTCGGCGTTCTGGAGGTACCCGAGGACGTGGCGCCCGGCGACATCGTCGAGACGCATCTGGGCAACGGCTTTACCGTCCGGCGCCTGCGCGGGCCGGACCTGTTTACCCACCTGGAGCGCACCGGCGCGCCGATGATGCCCCGCGACGTGGGGCTGGTCGTCGGCAAGACCGGCGTCGCCGCCGGCGACCGCGTGCTCGACGCCGGGACCGGCACTGGGGTCCTTAGCGCCTACATGGGCCGGATGGGCGCCGACGTGGTGACCTACGAGAGAGACCCCGACTTCGCCGACGTTGCACGCAACAACATGGATGTCGCAGGCGTCGCGGACACCGTCGAGGTGCGGACCGGCGACGTGACCGGCGACCTCGGCGAACTGTCCGGCTTCGACGTGGTGACGCTGGACACCGAGGACGCCCCAGCCGTCGTCGAGCGGACGCCGACGCTGCTCGCCCGGGGCGGGTCGCTGGCGGTGTACTCCCCGTTCGTCGAGAACACCCGCGCGGTCGTCGCCGCGGCCCGCGAAGCGGGGTTGGGGGGTATCGAGACGCTCGACACCATCCAGCGGGAGATGGACTTCGACGACCGCGGTTCCCGGCCCTCGACCGGTGGCGTCGGCCACACCGGGTATCTGACGTTCGCTCGCAGGCCGTAGCGAGCGAGGTTCCGACCGAAGGGAGGAACCTCGAAGGCGAGGCGGTGACTGGAAGGAACCGCGGAGCATCAGCCAGGGTGAGCTGTGGCACGACGATTGGGACACTCCACCGCGGCGAGCCGTCACGCTCCAACAGTTTCCGCGAGCCGTAGTTTCAAGCCCCAGTGCTGCGTACACTTTGCTGTATGAGTGACGCTCCCAACGAGACGACGACGTGGCCCGAGCTCGCTATCGGACTGTACGACCGACTGACCGGCCGGAACGCGGAGATAACGTACGAGTTCGAGGACATGGAGGTCGACGTCCCCAGCACCACCGGCGAAGATCCCGAGCACGCCTACTGGCGCGTCGACGGCACGCTCACCGTCAAGGCCCGCGAGAAGGAGTGACGACGACATCGACCCGACCGCAGGACCGACCGCCGGAGACGCTCGCGGAGCTGCTGGACGCGCTCGAATCGAGGAACACGCTGTCGGTCGAGGCCGACCTGACCGTCGATCTGGACGGCCACAGGGTGACCGTCGTGGGCTATGACGA
>PXQZ01000070.1:2447-7119 GCA_003021755.1 Halobacteriales archaeon QH_8_67_36
GGGGTCCCGCTCGCTCGCATCGGCGAGGCGGCCGTCCCCAGTAGGCTCACCGACCGACTCGGACTCGGGCCGGTCGAACTCGTCCCCGAGGGCGCACTGCTCGCGCTCACTCGACGGCGCGGATGAGCTCCAGCAGTTCCTCGCGATAGGCCGCCGGCGACCGGTCCAGTGGGTCGTCGGGGTCGTCGAGGTCGAGAACCTCACCGACCGGTCGGTCCGGATGTGCGCCCGCGGCGATGCGGAACCCGTCGCCGTGCCAGACCCCGACCCAGCCGGTCACCGACAGCGTCGTCTCGGCCGTTTCGAGGGGCAACTCCGCCGTGTAGCTCCGCAGATACAGTCTGTCCCCGCCGTCGGTCCGCGTCCGCTCCCGGCGGCCACGCGATACGTTCTCGAACCCTCTGTCGCGCAGTTCGCTCGCGAACGTCGACCCCGCTTCCGAGCGCACGGTCGGCAGTATCATCGCCGGGCCGATGCCGGGCGCCAGCGACGGCCGGAAGGTTAGCGCCGTCGCGAAGAAGAACCGCCACTGCTGGTCGAGTCCCGTCGCCGCTTTGGCGGCCCTGCGCGTCTGCACGTCGTCGTAGAGTTTCGTTGCCCCGGCGACGCTGGCCGTGGGTAACCTGAACACCGTCTCGACGTGTTCGTCGGTCAGTTCCCAGCCGCTGCCGGCCAGCCGCGCCTCGGGGACGACCGGGAACGCGGCGTCGGGAGCCACGACTCTAGTGGTCGTCCTCCCGCCACTTGTGCTCGCATTCGGTACAGGTGAAAAAGCGGGTTTCGGACTCGTCGGCGGCCCGTATCTGTTTCATCTCGTAGAACGCCCGGTCGTTGCCACACTCGGGACAGCGCGCGCCCGTGGTCGGCCCCATGTCCTCGACGTCGACCTCGGAGGTGTCGACGACCGCCGAGGACTCCTGGCCCTGGGTCGTGACCGCCTTCTTTTCGGCCTCGGCACTGCGTCCCTTCTCGTAGCCACAGCTACCGCAGACCCACATATCGTCCTCCGTTTTCATCATCGAGCCGCAGTCGTCGCAGAATTCCATCGGTGTGTGAGTCGGCTGTTCCACGGGGATGGACTTTCTGGCTGTAAGCACTCGGAAGAGCAGCCGTACAGCGAGGTTCAGTAGTCGCTGCAAATAATAACAATGACCGACTGCTCTTAGCCGTTGTCGACCCAGGCGGGGCAGGCGTCCATGTCGTCCAGCGTCTCCCCGTGGAACGAGCAGTAGGGAGCCACGTCGTCGCCGTCCATCACGTACTGGAAGTGCCGGCAGTTGCCACAGTAGCTGTCCGGTTCGCCGCGGTGGACCGCCGTGTCGGTGATGGGGTCCTGTCCGATGGCGGACGTGGTGCCGCCGTCGGTGGACGGGGCGGCCTCCGGGCCGGCGTTGGCAAGCGTCGGGTCGAGTTCGTGTTCGGACGGCCCGCTCGGGGCGCTGGGGTCGGGTTGCCGGGGCGTGGAGTCGGCCCGCTGGCTGCCGGCGGCGGGCTGTGATGTGGACTGGCTCACGACCTCGCTCCCGTCGGCGGCGTCCCGGGCCGACCCGCCGTCGCTGGTGGTATCGCGGCGGTTGGTCTGGGTCTCGACGTCGCCGTCGGGGTCGCGACCGAAGAAGCCGATGCCGCCCAGCCCGGGAAGCGAGCGGGACTCCTCGACGAGTTCGATGGTGCCTTGCTCGGTGACCTCCATGCGGGCGCTACCGCCGGGGTCGTTGCGGGTCGTGAACGTCGCCAGGGCGACGAACAGGCACCAGAACGTCGTCAGCACGCCGGCGAAGTAGACGGCGCTGACACTCAGTGCGAGCAGCGGGGCGCTGGCCATCCAGTCGTACGGGTATATCTGCTGGAACGCGACCACGCCGACCAGCGCGACGCCGGCGCCGCCGGCCGCCGCCAGTCGGGTTCGGGGCCCGGCCGGGAGGACGGCGAAGATGCCCAGCACGACCGCCGGCAGCCCGACGCCGGCGACGACGCCGGCGACCTCCCGGGCCGCGTAGTCGTCCAGCCCCAGGGTCGTCCCGACGCCCGTGGTCGCCAGCGCGATGGCGCCGACGAGCCCCGCCGCGCCGGCCAGGAACAACCCGGTCCCGACGAGTTGCTGGCGCCGCGTCGCCACGCGGCCGACCTCCCCCTCGTACACGTCGGTCAAACTGGTCATAGCGGTACTAGGACGGCAGTCCTCAAAACTACCCGTCAGACAGGCGCAAGACGGGCGTGCACGACCCGCTCCGCGAGCGTTCCGAAAGCACTAATCGGGCAGGCGGACAGCTTTCGGGTATGAGCGACGACGAAAGCGAGGAGGAGACCGAGCCGGCCGTCGAACTCGGCGACGGGCCGGACGTCGAGGGCGCCCCGCTCTCGCGGGTGACGGCACGGCTCACGTGGGGTATCGAGTACAGCACCGTCGTCGAGCGCGAGGGCGACACCGTCGTCCGGACGCCCGACGGCCCACAGGAGCTTTCGGCGGTGCTGGAGGCAGTCGAAGAGACGTACTTTGCGGACCGACACGAGTTCGAGGCCGCGGTGCGAGCGGTCATCGGCACCGGACCGGTCCCGACGGAGTAGTCACCGCATCGAATCGAGCGACGTGACCGTGTCGGAGATGAGCCACGCCTCGTCGTTGTCGGGCGATTCGAGGCTGAGAGCGCAAAACGAGTCCGACCCGTCGTCGACGGTGATGTGGTAGGCCTCGCTCCGTAGCTCGGCACTGGGGGGGTCGTCTGCTGGCTGTGAGGGCACGTCTGCGCCTCACGGACTCGGACGGTTAAAACAGTCGATCCGGTAGGTAGCAGGCCTGAGACGCTGAACGAAAGTCGAAATCCGGTGGCGGCGTCGGGGTCCGGCACACCGGCCCGTCGTTCAGAAGTCCGAAAGCTGTGACTGGAGGCCAGCCACCAGTTCGGACTTGCGACGGAGCGCGCCCATCGACACCGGCAACTGGTCCGCCACCGCGTCCAGCGTCTCGCCGAACGTCTGGCCGACACCTGGCTCCCCCTCGAAGGCGTTCCTGACGCCCTCACGCACCTGCCACGCCCCGATGGGTGCCCAGTAGTCGTCGGTTATCTCCCGGAGGACGAGACACTTCGCCTGGCGGCCCCGTCCCTGGAGGTGTTCCAGCGCCCCCAGCCGGGCGGCGTAGTAGGCGCCGGCAGTCTCTTCGACGTAGCCCGTCCGGCCCTCGAACCCCTCGTGGGCGCTGGACATATAATAGCCCGCTTCCGGGCGGGGGTTCCAGACGCTCCCGGGCGATTTCATCTCGACGAGTTCGAACTCCCAGCGGCCCGGCGAGAGCAGGACCCAGTAGCGGTTGCCCATGTACTCGTTGTACCACAGTTCGGGTTTGTCGATGGTGTCGCCGTTCCTGAGCGTGCCGCGGAGGTACTGCCCGATCGTGTCGTCGACGGCGGTGATGGACCACCGCGTGGGCACCAGCGACCGCTCGCTGGCCTGGCCCAGCGCGCCCGCCGAGAGGATGGTGTTGATGTCGTAGACGTCGAATCCCCGCCGATAGAGGTAGGTCATCGCGCCCTGGGCCTGCCAGTCGTCGTCCGAGAGGGTCTTCTCGACGGGTTTCGGGACGTGTGGGTTCTCCGTGAGGTCGGCGCCCGTCGCCGTCGCCCGTGGACCGGTTGGCGTCCCCACGTCGTCAAAGGAGAGGTCGAGGTCCGGTTTCCCGTCTAGTCCCACCTCCACGTCGACAGGGTGGTCGGCGATAGCGACCTCGCGCTGGACGCCGACGAACCCTTCCCACACGTCGTAGGCGGTACCGGTAGTACGACCTCGGCGGCCGGTCCGGACCGAATCGACCGCCGTCCGACGTGTCGAGTTGAGCATCCCGGTCCGGCGCCGGAGCACGTCCTCGATACCCAGTCCCTCGCTGTACCAGTCGCTGCTCGTGGCATACCCCTCGGCGGCGGCGTCGCGGTCCACCGGCGAGAGCAGGCCCGTCGAGACGTTCGGGTAGCCCGAGCGGCCGACGAAGATTTCGGGGGCGGTCGAGCCAAACAGCGCGTCGCCCTGCAGCGCCTCGTCGAACTGCCGCTCGACGTCTTCGAGGTGGTCCGTGATGGCGTAGGACTTCTCCTCGGCGAGGCGGCGCTTCTCGGCGGCCTCGTCGCGTTCGAACCCCTCGATGAATTCGTCGAGTCGCATCTACCCCGGGTTGGAACCTGTCAGACAAGAAGGTGTCCTTATCGAACGGCGGTATTCAGATATGCACGGGCAATCCGCGTCGTTTCTCCCGATTGGGCAGCCGACTCCTGGCGGATCGAGAGGGCGAGTTGGGTTCGGGACCCCCGACGACGCAAGCTGCGAGGCGACTTCGCCGCCTCGGCCCGTGCGAGGGGCAAAGCCGCGAGCAGACACTGCAGGCCCCACCGGGGCCGAAGCGTACAGCGAGTCGCGGGACTGAAACCGACGAGGGCGTTCGAGGTCGCGTCCGCGTATCTGAACACTGCGTGCCGAACGTGGAAAACTATTATATACTTCCACTGGGTAGCGGCAGGTGATATCGATTATGGTGAATGTCACGAAGTGGTCCGGATTCGTCGCGACTATTGCTAGCCTCGTCATCATCGTCCTGCCCGCGTTCTTCCGGGTGACACACCCGCAGGCCCTGACGAGCCTGCTGGTGGGCGAGGTCGCCGCCATCGCGCTCGCACACTCCGCC
>PXQZ01000071.1 GCA_003021755.1 Halobacteriales archaeon QH_8_67_36
GAATCGAGCGGCTGCTCCACGGGGAGGCGCCCGGCCGGCCGGCGGCCCGCAGCGCGGTCAGCATCGCCGTCGCCGACCTCGCCGCCCGCGACCTGGGTACCCCGCTGTATCGCCAGTGGGGGCTGGACCCGGGCCGGGTGCCGCCGACGACCTACACCGTCGGCATCGCTCCGCCCGAGGAGATGGCGGCAAAGGCCCGTGCGGCCGCCGACGCGGGGTTCGGTCGGCTGAAACTGAAGCTCGGGACCGACGACGACCGGGCGCGCTTCGACGCGGTGCGGGAGGCCGTCCCCGACGCCGCGTTGCGGGTCGACGCCAACGCCGCGTGGGACGCCGACGAGGCCGTCGCGAAGGCCGGCTGGCTGGAGGCGGCCGGCGTGACGATGCTCGAACAGCCCGTCGCCGCCGACGACATCGACGGGCTCGCTCGGGTCACCGACGTGACGGCCATGGCGGTGTGTGCCGACGAGGCCTGCCGGAGCGCGACGGACGTCCCCCGACTGGCGGATGCCTGCAACGTGGTCAATGTCAAACTCGCCAAATGCGGCGGCCTCAGGGCGGCCCGGCGGCTGGTCCACGCGGCAGAGGCCCATCGGCTTTCGACGATGCTCGGCTGCATGGTCGAGTCGAACGCCTCGCTCGCCGCCGCCGTCCACGTCGCGCCGCTGTTCGACTACGCCGACCTCGACGGGTCGCTCCTGCTCGACTCGGACCCCTACGATGGGGTCCCCCTCGACGGCGACCGGTTCGACCTGCGAGCCGTCCGGCGGGGAACCGGCGTCGAACCGACCGACGGCTGAGCGGTGGGCTCCGGACTGGAAAAAGCGATGGGGTTGTCAGGCGCTCTCGACGGCGTCGAGCAGTGCCTCGTAGTCCGGTTCGTTGGTCGGGTCGTCTGCGACCCAACTGTAGGTGACCTCGCCGTCGTCATCCAGCACGAACACCGAGCGGTTGGCGACGCCGTGGAGGCCGAGGTCCTCGATGTCGATTCGGACGCCGTAGTCGTCGATGGCGTCACGACCCATGTCGCTGACGAGGTCGAACTCCAGCTCGTGTTCCTCGCGGAAGGTGTTCTGTGAGAACGCCGAGTCGGCACTGACGCCCAGAACGGTTGCGCCGGCGGCCTCGAAGTCGCCCAGATGCTCCTGCAGCGCCACCATCTCGTTGGAACAGGGCGGCGTGAACGCGCCGGGGAAGAACGCGAGCACGACCGGTCCGTCGCCCAGGTGGTCGGACAGTTCGAACGCCTCTACCTCTCCGTTCGCGACCGTCGCGGAGATGTCGGGTGCGGAATCGCCTGTTGATACCATCGTTCGCCAGTTAGTACGGGACCCGAATAAATGGTCGTCCGTCGGCGTACACTGCCCGCTTCCTCGGGCTACTTGCCCCCGCAGGCCGAGAACCGACACGTGCGTCAGGTACTGGTGCTCGCCGCCGTCGTACTGGCCGGCTGTAGCGGCGTCTTCGGTACCGGCGGGCCATCCGACGCCCAGGGGGTGACACCCGCACCGGTGCCGACGGCGTCGGATTCGGAGCTCACGGTCCCGGAGACGGCCGACGGCACGCCCGCGGTCGGTCGCATCATCGCGAACCACCGGGCGGCGCTGTCGACACGGGACTTCCACCGGCGGCTGGTCGTCGACGGGAACCGCTCGACGACCGACGTGTGGGTCGACCGCGGGGGGAAGTGGACCAGAGTGCGGCGCGTGGCCAACGGGACCGACGACGTGGTGGTAGCCAACGACCGCCGCTACGAGCGCCGCGCGGACGGGACTGTCCGAGTCGGGTCCGCCGGCTGGGAACTCTCGTACGTCGACAGCGCCTCCGGCCGGTTCGTCCTCCAGCGGTACGCCGCCGGACTCGCCTACGACCGGACGGGAACTGTCACCCGCAACGGGACCAGAGTGGCGGTGCTCCGGGCGAACACGACCGACTCGACTATCGACCGCGCCGGATACCGGACCGTCGTGGCCGCCGACTCGACGCTGTACGTCGACCGCCACGGCATCGTCCGGGCGATGGACCACCGGGAACGCTACGCCGACGGGACCGTCAGGACGCTGCGCTTCCGGGTGTGGACGGGCGAGGGGAGCGGGAGCTTGCCCGCGTGGTTCACCGAGCGCGAGACGGCAACGTGATCACAGCCACTCCGCGAAGGCGTGGTGCTCGCGACAGTGCTCGAAGTACTCGCGTTGCATCGCCAGCATCGCCTCGTCGAACGCCAGTCCCTCGTCGAGCCCCGCCCGAACTCGGTCGATCTTCCAAGAACTCGGCGTCTCGCCGGCGGCGTGTCGGTCCTCGACCGGGTCGAGATACTCGTCGATGCGGGCCTCGGGCAGTCCCTGCTCCGCCAGTCCCAGCCGGGCGAAGCGGAACAGCTCGTCGAAGATGACCCCGTGGTCGGTGGTGCGCTCGCCGTGGACGGTCACCCACGAGAGGTCGGCGCCCAGCCCGTCGGCGGCGGCCGCGTAGAAGCTCCGCTCGGCCTCCTGCCACGGCAGTTCGGTGATGGGGTGGTCGGCGACGACGAGGCCGCGGATGAGCCCGACCGTCAGCGCCTGGAGCCCTATCATGTCCTTGACGTGGGGCTGGGTGGGGAGCGGGCGGTACTCGATGCGCAGCGACCGCTCGTCGCTGGCGCCCTCGACCGGCGTCCCGCCGACGACACAGCGGAGCCACCGCCAGTAGGTTCCCCGCTTGTGGTCGAACTCCCAGATTTCGTCCTCGAGGTCCTCGCGTGCGCTCCCGTCGAGCCACTCCCGCAGGAACGGGCCAAAGAGGTCGTCGGCGACGACCCGGTCGACCACGTCCTCGACGGTGTCGATGTCCCGTGGGACCCGCACTTTCGGGTTCTCGCTCGTGTTGACGGACTGCTCGAACGCCGCGATGCGCAGTTCGTGGTCGGTGTTGGCACAGAGCCACTCGCCGTCGGTGTCATCGGGATAGAGGTCGGCGGGCAGGAACGGCGAGTTCACCGACAGCGCGAGCAGCGGCCCCAGCGTGCGGATGGCGGCGTTGTAGTACTCCGGGAACGCGTCGCTGTCGGGAATCTGGAGGTGTGGCTGAATCGAGGTGGCCAGCGACTCGAACAGGATCGTCGGAAACGACCCCTCGTACCCCGGCACGGAGAAGTCGATGCTCCCGCCGGCGTGTGCCAGCGCCTCGTTGTCCAGTGCGACGTAGCGGGGCGCCTGTCGCATGTTATCGGCCAGAACCACGCCGTCACGCTCCTCGTGAGCCGAAAGGTACTGCTCGCTGCCCTCCTCGGGCGGCACGGTCCACATCGCGTCCGGAATCAGCTCGCAGTTGTGTGTGCTCGCCTGCTGGCGGGCCTGCTTGGTGTGCATCTCGACGGCCGTGGTCTGGACCTCCATCCCCGGCCCGTCGAAGGTGTTTGGCGCCGTGTTGATTTCGGCGTTGTGCAGCCCGAGTTCCTTGTTGGCCTCGCCCTCGAACACCACGTCGGGTAGCCGGGTGAGCCGGCCCTCCCACTCCTCGGGGTCCATGTAGGGTTCGTCGCCCGCTTTGGCCTCCGCCTCGATAGCTGGTTCCAGTTCATCCGGCTCGACCTCCTCGGGCCCGTCGGGCGCGAGCGGGCTGTCCGGGTCGACGTCCAGCGAGGGCCCCTCGCCGGGGCCGAAGTCGTCGCCGTCGTCCCCGTCCTCCGCGGGTGGGGACGCCTCGCTGTCGGGCTCCAGCGACGCGCCGCTCCCGCCGGATTCGGCCTGCGGTTCGAGCGATCCGTCCCACGCGTCGCCGTCCGGGCGGTCGTCGTCCGGGTCCGCCTCGTCCGCCTCGTCGTCTTCGGGTTCCGGCGGTTCCGGCACGCTGTTGATGGCGTACAGTTCGACCTCCAGCCCGACGGAGAAGGCATCGTTGTCGAACTCGCCGGCCGCGATGGCCCGGCGAAGCTCCGCGGCCTGTGCGTCGACCCGGTCGGTGAACTCCCCGTAGGTCTCATCGGCCAGCGAACGGCCCACCAGGTCGACGATATCGTCCATGACGCAACTGTGGCGGCTCTTGCATTATAAGTGGTCCGTCCACTGGGTTCGGTTCGAGCTTCGGGAGAAAGTGCCAGTCGGGCCACCGCCGCCTCGCCGTACTCCGTGGGTCACTTCGTTTCCCGCTCCGTTTCGAGGGTCCTCGCTGCTCCGCGGTTCCCTCCAGTCACCGCTTCCTTCCGAGGCCCTTCACTCCGTTCAGCGCCTCGCTCTACTCGAACAGGTCCTCGTGTCTTGCCGCGAGGTTCGCGTAGTCGCCCGAGGAGAAGGCCTCGAACACCTCGTCGGGGTCGATAGTCGTCTCCGAGAGGGGCGTCACCTGTGCGGGGCTGCCCCGGACGAACGACTCGGCGGGCACCTCGTAGCCCGGCGGGACGACGGTGCCCATCGCGACGATGGAGCGCTCGCCGATGGTGGCGTCGCTGACGGTGGAGTTGAACCCGACCAGCGCCCCGTCTTTCACGTCGGCATCGTTGAGGACGGCCCCGTGGCCGATCATCACGTTCTCGCCCACCGTCGAGGCATGGAGGATGGCTCCGTCGCCGATGGCGCTCTCGCGGCCGACCTCAACCGGTCCCACGTCACCCCGGAGCACCGTCCCCGGCCAGACGTTGGCGTTCGGGCCGACGCTCACGTCCCCGACGACCGTCGCCTCGCGGCTGACGTG
Organism: Halobacteriales archaeon QH_8_67_36; assembly: GCA_003021755.1. Taxonomy (GTDB): domain Archaea; phylum Halobacteriota; class Halobacteria; order Halobacteriales; family Haloarculaceae; genus Haloarcula. Next base: position 4,669 of record PXQZ01000071.1, read on the forward strand.
GGCGTATCCGTGGATGTCGGGTTCCGCTCCCTCGAAGGCGTACTCGCGGCTGTCCATGCCGATAGCGCGGCCGGCGAACCCGAAAAGATACCGGTCACGCTGCCGACTGTAGCGGTCCGAAGAAGTCGGTCCGTCCGCGTTCCGGGTGTCGAACGGACCGACAGTCGGCAGTGCTAGAAGGTGAGCCGTTCGAGCAGGCGCCGGCCGAGTGCGGGACGGCGCGACTCGTGGGGGTAGACCGTGATGGTCGTACAGCCGGGGTTCGGGACGGTCGGGCTGTCGTCCAGCAGGGCGTTGCGGAGCCGCTGATCGGCGCCGCGACGCACCAGCAGGTCCGGTCGGGGCGGGGCACCGCCGTCGGTCCGGAACGCCTCCGACCGCACGGGGACCGAAAGCATCGACGACAGTTCGGACTGGTAGTCGACGATGGTCTGCTGTTGCTCGTCGCTCCCGTTGCCCGGGTGCCACAGCGAGACGTTGCCCTGGTTGGCCTCGGCGATGTCGCCGGCGACCTTCACGGCCAGCGGCGGGTACGGGCCGCCGTCACCGGAGAGGGCGATCTCCTTCGGCCCGTTGTACCCCAAGTTGTCGACGAGCAACACGTCACAGTGGGCGCGTCGGACCACCCAGTCGATGGGGTCGCCGCCGATTCGCGACCGGAGCCGGAGGGGTTCGTGTTCGGCGACGACGGTGTCGACCCCGCGGTGGTCCGCGAAGTTGACGATGGCGTGTTTCGTGTCGTGGCTGACGATTTCGTCGGCCTCGATCTCGACGCCGAGTTCGTCGGCCAGCGCCTCCGTCCGCGTCTCGAAGGAGATGTCGGCCGAGGACTGGGTCGTCATGTCGTCGGTCAGGGGGACCTGGTCGGGAACCTCCTGGAACCGGACGGCGACGACGCGGCCGTCGTCGGGCCGCACGAGGTCCGCCGCCAGCGCGACCAACGCCCGTTCGCGCGCGCCGCCGTCGTCTTTCGTCAGGGCGACGAGCACCTCGTTGGGGTTCGTCTCGATGGCCGATTCGACGTCCGTCAGCGCCTCTCGGCCGACCTGCCGGCGGACGGCATCGGTCGCCGCGCCCTCGCGGTCGACCCGCTGGCGGACGTAGCCGAGATACCAGAGGACGCTCCCGACGGTGATAGCGGCGGCGCCAACCAGGGCGACGGTTCCCATCTGCGTCAGCAGGAGGAGCCCGGTGACGGCGCCGAATATCTGCATCCACGGGTACAGCGGCGACGTAAACTCCGGTTCGTACTCCGCCGAGCCCTCGCGGAAGGCGACGACGGCGCCGTTGATGAGCGCAAACACCATGATCTGGAACGCGCTGGCGAGCTTGGCGATGTCCAGTATCGGGACGAACGCGATGAGTACCAACAATACGGCACCGGTGAGCGTGATGGAGTTCAGCGGCGTCCCGAACCGCTCGCTGACTTTCGAGAGCAACGGCGGGGCGAGCTGGTCCCGGCTCATCGCGAACGGGTAGCGCGACGAGGAGAGGATGCCCGCGTTGGCCGTCGAGACGAGTGCGAGGATGGCCGCGAGGATGACCGCGATGACGCCGAGCTGTCCCATCGTCGCCTCGGCGGCGACGGCGACGGGCGTCAGCGAGCCGGCGACGCTACCGGGGTCGGTCACGCCGACGAGGACGGCCACGATAGCGACGTACAGCACCGTCGTGAACACGAGCGAGCCGAGGATGCCCAGCGGGATGTTCGTGCCGGGGTCCTCGACCTCCTCGGCGACGCTCGCGACCTTGGTGACGCCGGCGTAGGAGACGAACACCAGTCCGGTGGCCGCAAGCAGGCCGCCGATGCCGTCGGCGAAGAAGTTCGCGTAGTTGGCCGACTGGACGCTGGGGGCGCTCCCGGCGGCGAACCAGCCAAGCGCCGCCAGCATCACGACGACGATGCCGACCTGGAGCCGGCCGGTCTGTTTGGCCCCGACGACGTTGACGAGGATGAGCACCGCCGCGAGCGCCAGCGCGACCGGTTTCAGGGGGAGGTCGAACAGCAGGAGGAGGTAGGGAACCCCGCCGACCAGGGCGAGCGCGCCCTTGAACGACAGCGAGAACCACGTGCCGACGCCGGCGACGGTGCCAAGCAGCGGTCCCATCCCGCGTTCGATGTAGATGTATGTCCCGCCGGCTTCCGGCATCGCGGTCGCCATCTCCGACTTCGAGAGGGCGGCCGGAACCACGAGCAGGCCGGCCAGCGCGTACGCGACGATGACGGCGGGGCCGGCGATCTTTAGTGCCAGTGCCGGCAGGATGAAGATGCCGCTGCCGATCATCGCGCCGATGCTGATAGCCAGAACCGAGGGGAGGCCGAGGTCACGTTCGAGATCCTTCGTCATGAATGGGATTCCGAGGGTTCCGGGAGTGCCTGTTCGAGGGCGTCACCGAGTTCGCCGGAGAGACAGCTCGACCCGCAGACGACGTGGGTCGCCACGTCGTCGACGACGTCGTGTCGTTCGGGGTCGTCGAGCAGGACGACGACGGCGCCGACGTCGAACTGCGTCCGGAGCAGCTGTGTCACCAGCAGCGCCTGTCGGTCCCGCCCCAGAGCGACCACCGCGACGGTCGCCTCGGCCCCGACAGCGAGTGTTCTGGGAGTCGTCAGGTCACCGACGTCGGTCCTGACGCCGTCGGGAGCGCGCTCGGCGACGCGCTCGCTGTCGGTGACGAGACCGACGTCGGCCACGGACTCGAAGTCGGCGACGAGCGTGGACCCGACGTAGCTGTCGGTGACGACGAGCAGCGACGGCGCTGACGAACCGGCGAGCGCACCTTCCAGGCGGGTTCGGAGCGTCATATCGTGTGGAAACCGGCGGCGTCGGGACGGCCAGTGGCCGTCGCACCGCACGGTCAGTATCCACCGTAGATTCCGGATAAGGATAAAGAGCTAGGTTCGGATTCCGTTTCAGAAATCCTCACTCTCTATAGACGGATGGTCGGAAATACATTCCTATTTATCATCGACGACCGACTCCGCGCTGAACTGGTAGAACGGCCGCGTGTACTCGTTGCGGATGAGGTCCTCGTCGACGACCTCCAGCCCGATGTCGTTGAGGTCGCGACCGATGCGGCTGAGGTCGTTGCCGTCGACGCCGACCACCTCGACGTGGACGTTGTCGGCGCCGGTCATCACCTCGCGGATGGCGACGACGCCGTCCACGTCGAGGGCCCGCTGGGTTATCTCCTCGCGCTCGTGAATCGGCGCCGTACAGACGATGATGGTGTGTAGCTGGTAGCCGGCAGCCTCGTAGTCCACGTCGACGTCATACCCCCGGATGACGTCGGCCGCTTCCAGATTGCTGATCCGGTTCCGAACGGTCCGGGCCGAGACGTCCAGTGACTCCGCTATCTCGCTCGCGGACGTGTGGCGCGCGTCGCGCTGGAGCGCGTGGATGATCTGTTTGTCGAGGTCGTCGATTGGATACTCCGAATCGGCCATATACGTCCGTTTGCGAGGAGATGGCACAAAAGTTCGTACTCGTGACACACCGCCAACGGGCGGGCTTCGACCAGTGACCCGGCGCGGTGACGCAACCTACCGACCGAGTTCGGCGTGGGCCGAGGAGAGGTGGCGGGAGGAGAGTGCCGCCAGCAGGGAGAGTTCGCCAGCCAGCACGCCCGTGGCGACGACCTCCGCGAGCGCGTCGGCGTTGCTTCCGGCCGGGTCGCCGCCGCCGGCGTAGCCGAGCACGCCGAGCGCCTCGGATTGCGTGGGCAGCGACGTGCCCCCGCCGACGGTGCCCACTTCGAGCGACGCCAGCGTCACGGAGGCGTACAGCCCCTCCTCGCGGGCGTCGACGGTCGTAATCGTGTTCGACCCCTCGACGACCTGGGCAGCGTCCTGACCCAGCGCGAGGAAGGCGGCGGCGACGACGTTGGCGGCGTGAGCGTTGAACCCCAGCGCGCCCGCTTTCGCAGAGCCCACGAGGTTCTTTCTCGTGTTCGCTTCGGCGATGGCCTCCGTCGTCGTGTCCAGCCGTTCCTCGACCTGCTCGTGCGGGATGAGCACGTCGGCCGACACCGTCCGGCCGCGGCCCTCGACGGCGTTGATGGCGGCTGGCTTCTTGTCCGAGCAGAGGTTACCCGAGAGCGCGACGAGGTCGGCGGGCGTCTCTGCCTCGATGACCTCACAGGCCGCCCCGGTGGCGATAGTGGCCATGTTCATTCCCATCGCGTCTTTCGTGTCGTAGGAAAACCGCAGGAAGACGCTGTCCCCAACGACGTAGGGCGTCACGCCCTGTAGCTCGCCGTGGCTCGTCGTCGACTCGGCGGCCTCGGCCAGTTCGTCGACGTGTTCGCGGACCCAGGCCGACACCTCGCCGGCCTCGGCCACGTCGTCGACCTTGAACACCGGCGCACGCGTCATCCCGGACTTGAGGACTCTCGCCGTCGCGCCGCCGGCGTGGCGGATGGTCGAGACGCCGCGGTTGACGCTCGCGAGCAGGGCGCCCTCCGTCGTCGCCAGCGGGAGGTAGTGGTCGCCGTCGGCGGCCCCGCCGTCGACGGGGAGCGGACCGACGACGCCCATCGGTATCTGGGCCGCGCCGACCATGTTCTCGATGTTGCTGTCGGCGTCGGCGGCGTCGAAGGCGTACTCGCCGACCGTTTCGAGGTCGGTGCCAGTCTCCTGGCGCAGGAGGTGCCGACGGGCGGCAGCGGCCGTCTCGGCGTCGGCGTGGTCTTCGAGTTCGTAGAGGCGTAGCTCGCCGTTCCGTACCCGTTCGGCGAGCGTCTCGGCGTCGGTCATACAGGTCGGTTGCGGGCCGGCCCCCTAACAGTTGCTCTTGGCAGTCACGTCGGCGTGGGTCGCAAGCAACCCCGTTCGTGACGCACGTTACCATATGCCAGCAGCCATCAATAGCGTTTACTGTCCTACTATTCTCCCCACCGAAGGATATTGAAGGCAAAATCTTTTCAATAAAGGCGTCCGAACGACTAGCTACATTAGGAGGATCAACGTTGCCAGCAATGGAAACGGCTGAGTTCGAGACCGACCTCAGCCTCTTCAAATACGACAACCTCGAACAGCTTCCGCCGGCCTACAGGGAACTCGGGGAGGACGAACGGACCGAGCGCATCGAGGCGGCGCTCGAACGGCTGGGCGATGACGTGGTCATCCTCGGCCACAACTACCAGCGCCGCGAGATAGTCGAACACGCCGACTTCATCGGTGACTCCTACCAGCTTTCCAAGGAGGCCGCCGACTCCGACGCCGACTACGTCGTCTTCGGCGGAGTGACGTTCATGGCCGAGTCCGCCGACATCATCACGGACGACGCACAGAGCGTCATCCTCCCCTCGATGGAGGCGTCCTGTCCCATGGCCGGGATGGCCGAGGCGCTGCAGGTCGACGCCGCGTGGGCGGAACTGACCGCCGAGACGGACGAAACCATCATCCCCATCACGTACATGAACAGCTACGCCGACCTGAAGGCCTTCTGTGCCGAACAGGGCGGGCTGGTCTGTACGTCCTCGAACGCCCACAAAGCGTTCGAGTACGCCTTCGAGAAAGGCGACAAGGTGCTGTTCCTGCCAGACAAGCATCTGGGCGAGAACACGGCCCACCGGCTCGGAATGGAGGACGAAATCGTCGACTGGGACCCGTGGGACCCGGAGGGGACCACTGCCGAGGAAGCCGTCGATAACGACATCATCCTCTGGGAGGGGTACTGCCAGGTCCACGAACGCTTCCGCGAGGGCCACATCGAGAGCATCCGCGAGGCACAGCCCGACGCGAACGTCATCGTCCACCCCGAGTGTCGCCGCGAAGTCGTCGAGGCCGCCGACGTCTCCGGTTCGACGGCGACCATCTGCGAGAAAGTCGCCGACGCCGACCCCGGCGACACGTGGGCCATCGGCACCGAGATTCACCTCACGCATCACCTCCAGCGCTGGCACCCCGAGGTGAACGTCGTTCCCCTCTGTGGCGACGCGTGCATGGACTGTAACGCGATGCGTCAGATCGACCCGAACTACCTCGCGTGGGTCCTCGAAGAACTCGTCGAGGGCCGCGAGCGAAACGTCATCGAGGTCGCCCCCGAGGAGAAGGAACTGGCCCGGGTGGCGCTGGACCGGATGCTCGAGATATAGCGATGAGCGACTTCCCCACTTCGGACGTGCTGGTCATCGGCTCCGGCATCGCCGGGCTGGCTGCGGCGTTAGGGGCGGCCCGCGAGCGCGAACAGCGTGAGAGTTCGGAACGAGCGAGCGGCGAGGGCAGCGACGTGACCGTCGCCACGAAGGCCACCCGACCGGAGGGCGCCTCCTCCTGGTGGGCCCAGGGCGGCATCGCCGTCTCCCGGGACCACCCCGAGCAGTTCAAGCGGGACATCCTCGCCGCGAGCGACGGCACCGCCGACCCCGACGCCGTCGACGTGCTCGTCGAGAACGCCAACGACGCCGTCGAAGACGTGTTGCTGGAGACGCTGGACGTCGAGTTCGACCGCGTCGCGCCCAGCGCGACGGACAAGGGTGAACGGGGAGCGGAGCGACCCGTGAGCGGCGACGGCCTCGATTTCGCCCGCGAGGCCGCCCACAGCGAGGACCGCATCCTCCACGTGGACGCCGCGACGGGCAAGCACATCCACGTCCCGTTCCTGAACCATATAGACGCCCGCGACGACGTGACGATGCTGGACGACACCGCCGCGCTGGAACTGATTCGCCACGAGGGGCGGGTCCACGGCGCGATGCTGGAATCCGACGGCGAGGTTCAGCCCCACTACGCCGGTAGCGTCGTCCTCGCGACGGGCGGCATCGGCGAACTCTACCCGCGGACCACCAACCCCGACATGGCCACCGGCGACGGGGTCGCGATGGCCGCACTCGCCGGTGCCGACGTGGAGGACATGGAGTACGTCCAGTTCCACCCGACGGTCGCAGTTCCCGACGACGATGATTCGGGCGTCTTCCTCGTCAGCGAGGCCGTCCGTGGCGAGGGCGCACTTCTGCGAAACGGCGACATCTCCGAATCGGGAGACCCGGAGGCTCGGGAGACGGAGTCCCCCGGTGGCGAGCGGTTCATGCCCGACTACCACGCGGACGCGGAACTCGCGCCCCGCGACGTGGTCGCCCGCGCGGTGACGGCCGAACGGGACGCGACGGGCGAGGTCCTGCTCGACGTCTCGCCGCTAGAGTTCGCCGAGGAGTTCCCCGGGCTGGCACAGCGCTGTGTGGACCACGGTATCGACTACGAGCAGGGCATCCCGGTCGCCCCTGCGGAGCACTTCCTCTGTGGCGGGGTCAGCGTCGACGACCGCGGCCGGACCACGCTCGACCGGCTCTACGCCGTCGGGGAGTGTTCCCGGACCGGCGTCCACGGGGCGAATCGGCTCGCCTCGACCTCCCTGCTGGAGGGGCTGGTCTGGGGCCTGCGCGCTGGCAAGGACGCATCCGGCAAGGACGTCGAGCCCATCGAGGCGCCGGACCTACTGGAGCGGGACCCCGACCTCCCCGCGCGTTTCGCCGGCGACAAGATGCACCGACTGCGCCGCGTGATGGACGAGCAACTGGGCGTCACGCGGGATCCCGAAGAACTCGGCCGCGCGATGGCGCTGCTCCGACGACTCAAGGGCGAGGTCGACGCCTACGTCCGCACCCGGACCAGCCGCTCGCTGTACGAGCTCCGCCACGCCAGCGTGACAGCCTTACTGGTCGCGCGCCACGCCAGCGAGAACACCGAGAGCGTGGGCACCCACAACCTCGTCGAGAGCGCCCCGGAGCCCTCCGCCGACTGATGAT
>PXQZ01000072.1 GCA_003021755.1 Halobacteriales archaeon QH_8_67_36
GTGGACCGCGAGCGCCGCGTTCCCGCGTGTTTTGTGCTCGACGGCGGGGTTGAGGCGGACGAGGAGCAGGCGCTCGACGGTCCCGCCGGCGTCGCGTATCGCGGTCGCTAGCTCGGCGGCCGCGTAGGTCGTGCACATCCCCGTCTCCCGGGAGTCCGTATCGTCCAGTCCGACGACGGTCACAGTGCGGAGTACTGGACTCGGCGGGATAGCGGTTTCGTCGGCGGCCGGCAACAGCACCCCGGGGCGCACACCGCGCTCGAAATCCCCGATAACGGCGTTCAAGCCGTAACTGGTGGTGGCGTCGGGGACGGCACAACGCATATATGGAGTGAATGGCTTAACTCCGAGTAGAGGGCAAATGTCACGGTCCGCACTGGTAGGCAACGTAACCGCCATGCTCGAGGACGCCGGGTTCCTCGTGAGCGACCGGTGTGCGATTCGACCGAAGAGCTTCGACATCGCGGCCAGACGGGGCGAAGACGTCCTGCTGGTGAAGATTCTGGGCAACATCGACGCCTTCGACGCGCGGACCGGCGCGGAGATGCGCCGGCTGGGGACGTACCTCAACGCGACGCCCGTCGTCGTCGGCCTCCGGACGCGCGACGAGGAGCTGAAGCCGGGCGTCGTCTACTTCCGCAACGGCGTCCCCGTCCTCTCGCCCGACACGGCGCTCGACCTGTTCGTCGAGGAGGTCCCGCCGCTCATCTACGCCGCGCCGGGCGGGCTGTACGTCAACATCGACTCCGAAGTCCTGGCGGACATCCGCGAGGAGAAGGAGTGGTCGCTGGGCAAACTCGCGAAGGAACTCGGCGTCTCCCGCCGGACGGTCTCGAAGTACGAGGACGGGATGGACGCCTCCGTCGAGATCGCGGCCGAACTGGCGGACCTCTTCGACGCGCCCCTGACCTCGCCGGTCAGCGTCCTCGACGGCGCCGAGGAGATTCGCGACGAGGAGCCGACGCCGGATGACCCCGACGTGGCGCCCGAAGACGAGCCCATCGCCACCGTCTTCACCCGCATCGGCTTCGAGGTCCACCCGACCAACCGCGCGCCGTTCAAGACCGTCAGCGAGAACGCCCGCCGGCGCGAGCAGGTGCTGACGGGCCACTCCGCCTTCACCGAGGCCGCCGAGAAGCGCGCCCGCATCATGTCCTCGGTCGGCGAGGTCACCCGCACCCGCTCGGTGTACGTCGTCGACGAACTGATACGGGAGTCCGTCGACGGGACCGCACTCATCGAGAAGGACGAGATGGAGGAGATTCAGGACGCCGACGACCTCCGGGACCTCATCATGGAGCGCGGCGAGGAACCCCGGAAAGACGCACCCTGAGGAGCAGTTTTACAGCGCGCGGGAGTCCCCACGCCGCGTTCCTGTCGTACCCGAGCGACGCGCTCGGTCACGTGGTGACGGCCGAAAACAGCAGCAATCGAGTCTTACGCCGCGCCGGAGCCGTACGTCTCTTCGAGGTACTCCACGATGTCGTCGGACTCGGGCATCCCTTCGATGCCGTGGTCCTTGTCGACGAGGACCGGAACGCCGGTCTGGCCCGACACCTGCTCGACCTCGGTGCGCTCGCTGTGGGAGCGGGGCACCATGTGGGACTCGTAGTCCAGCCCCAGTTCGTCGAGCTTCGTGATTACCTTCGCGCAGTACGGACACCCCTCCAGTTCGTAGAGTTCGAGAGTCGCCATTACACGCATACATAGCGGGCGGACCGGAAAAAGCGCGTCGGTGCAATGTGTCCGTCGCTACCGATCGACGCCTTCGGGGGTATCAGCCAGCAGCTCCGACGCGGTGACGAGGGATTCGAGTTCGAGGCCGTGAGCGGCGAGGTTCTCGCTGGCTCCTTCCTCACGGTCGACGACCACGAGCACGCGGGTGACGGTTGCCCCGGCGTCCCGCAACGCCTCGGCGGCGTCGACGGCGCTCTGGCCGGTCGTGGCGATGTCCTCGATGACGGCGACGTTCTCGCCCTCGATGAGTTCCCCCTCGACGAGGTTCGCGGTGCCGTACTCCTTCTGGCTCTTGCGGGCGATGACGTAGGGCAGCCCCGTCTCGACGCTGGTGACCGCGACCAGCGGCACCCCGCCGAGGGCGACGCCGGCGAGTTTGTCGTCGCCGAGCCGTTCGGCGAAGGCTGTGGCGATGCGTTCCAGACACTCGGGGTTCGTCTCGAAGACGTACTTGTCGACGTAGTAGTCCGATGTGCCGCCGTGGGAGAGTTCGAACTCCCCGTATCTGACCGCGTCAGCGTCCCGCAACGCCGCGATGAGTTCCTGATTGGCCATATTCCATCTGGTACGGCGAGTAGCTAATGGCTGTTGGAATCCCGCCGAGCTCACTACCTCCGTTGCGTTGCTCCGCCAGTCAGTCGTGGACTCGGCGAACATCGCGGCGTGTCGGGCCGGTGATACCGACTGTAAGTGTCGACATTCATAAGCCGGTCGGCCACACAGGTCCGCGTGAATGCACGTGTTCGGGTCGAGCGGCGTCCGAGGCGTTGCGGGCGAGGAGCTGACGCCACAGGACGCGATGCAGGTCGCACAGGCCACGGGGAGCGTGTGGGCCACGGACGCCGACCGGGTCGCCGTCGCCCGTGACACCCGAACTACCGGACGGACCTACGAGAACGCCGTGACGAGCGGATTCACCGGGCTGGGCTTCAATGTCGATAGGCTCGGAATCGTCCCGACCCCGGGACTGCAGGCCTACTGCGAGGGCGAGGGCGTTCCGGGGCTGATGGTGACGGCGAGCCACAATCCACCGGCGTACAACGGCATCAAACTCGTCGGCGCCGACGGGGTCGAACTGAGCCGGGAGACGCTGGACGAAATCGAACGCGCACTGGCCGCGGAACCCAGTCACGCCGGCTGGGACCGGATGGGGACCGACCGACGCGTCGAGCGCGCCCGGCGCGACTACAGGGCGGACGTCTGCCAGTCGGTCGACCGCGAGCGCATCGCCGGGGCCGACCTCACCGTCGTCATCGACCCGGGCCACGGCGCGGGGGCGCTGACCAGCCCGGACCTCTTCCGGGAACTGGGCTGTACGGTCCACACGGTCAACGCCCAGCCCGACGGCCACTTCCCCGGCCGGAACCCCGAGCCCGTGGCGGCAACGCTCGGGGACCTCCGGAGCTACGTCAGAGCGACCGACGCCGACCTCGGTATCGCCCACGACGGCGACGGGGACCGGGCGATATTCGTCGACGAGTGCGGCGAACACATGGACGGCAGCGCGACGCTGGCGGCGCTGGCCGCCGCGGAGCTACAGGCGGGCGACGGCGTCGTCAGCGCGGTCAACGCCTCACAGCGCCTCGTCGACGTGGTCGAGGAGGCCGGTGCGAGCCTCTCGCTGACGCCCATCGGTTCGACGTACATCGTTAGCCGTGTTTTGCAGCGCCAGGCCGAGGGGACCCACGTGGCCATCGCCGGCGAGGGCAACGGCGGCGTCCTCTTCCCGGACTACCGCATCGCCCGCGACGGCGGCTACACCGCAGCGCGCCTCTGTGAACTGCTTGCCGACCGGTCCGCCAGCGAACTGGTGGCGCCCTACGACGACTACTACAACGTCCGCCGGAACCTCCACGTCGACGACGAGAGCGCGCGCGAATCGATGCTCTCGGGCATCGAGAGCCACGCCACCGAGACGGCGGCCGACCTCGACACGACCGACGGCTGGCGACTGGACTACGGCGACGGCTGGGTGCTGGCCCGACCCTCCGGGACGGAGCCAGTCGTCCGGGTGTACGCGGAAGCGCGGACGCCGGAGCGAGCGGAGGAACTCGCCGGCCAGATGGTCGGTGCCGCGGAACGTAGCGGGTAGCTCGATGTAAGCAGCGAAAAAAGCCAAGACGATTCTATAGCGGCTCGTATTCCGCTAAAGCGTCCTCGATAGCGTCGCGCTCCTGGCGAGCCGTCCGTAGCTCGTCCGTGACTGCACCGCTCGACAGCCGTTCTCGCTCGTCGGCGTCGAGTTCCGCCCGAGCGAGCGCGCTCTCCCGCAGCCGTTCGTACTCCGCCCGGTCGGCGAGGGCGCGCACGTCCCGCAGCGCGGCTACGATGTCCTCGCCGGCGAAACTGGAGAGTACGGACCGGTACTCCCGGACCAGCCAGGGGAGATGGTCGGCCGGCGGCGGCGGCCACCCCACAGTCAGGGACGCGGCGTCGAGATTTCGGAGGTAGGTCCGCCGGGTGCCGACGGCGCGTTTGAGCGCCGCGGTGTCGTCGACGTAGTGGTCGAGTTTCGAGGTCGAGTAGTCCGCGTATTCGAGAAGCGTCGGAACCGTCTCGGTGCCGGCCTCGTGACGCTGGACGTAGTCGAGCAGGTCGTCGGGCGGTGACTGGAACGCGACCAGCGGGTACGAGTCGGCGCGGGCAACCACAGACAACACCTCGCGGGCCGGCGCCGACGACCGGAACTCGCTGAACGCCTCGCGCACGCGGTCGTCGTAGGTTTCGATAGGGTCTCGCAGTCGCTCGACTGGGGCATCGAGGTCGGCCTCGCCTAGCCGCTGGAGCCGTTCGAGCTCCGCGATGCGGTCGCCCAGGTCACCCAGTCGCTTGCGGGCCTCACGGCGGGCGTCGGTGTAGTCCTCGCGGGCCTGTTCCCACGTGTCCAGGCGTTCGACCACCTCGCCCACCGGTTCGAGCTTCCGCCGGGCAGTCTCGAAGTCCGACTCGCTGAGGCGACGCTGCTGGAGGTAGTCGTCGACGGCCTCGAACGTTTCCTTCTCGGGAACATCGTCGAGGTCCTCGGTCAGGGCGGCCACCGCGCCCTCGAACTCGGTGTAGGCCTGGAAGTTGCCGCTGCCGGTGGCGGTGTCCTCGTAGCGGTCGAGCAGGTCCAGCAGGTCGCGGTAGAGTTCCCGACAGCGCCGCAGTTTCGCCTCGCCGACGGCCTCGACCCGCTCGCGGGTCCGGCGACGCTGCGTTGCAGCGTCCTGGAGCCGCTGGGCAGCATCGGTCATCAGTAGACGTCGTCGGGGTCGAACACCTGCTCGCCGACCGTCTCGCCGTCGACGGTCCGGTGGAAACAGGACTCGTAGCCGGTGTGACAGGCGCCGACGGACTGGTCGACGAGGTAGAGCAGGGCGTCGCCGTCACAGTCGACCCGCACCTCCTCGATTCGCTGTGTGTGGCCGCTGGTGCCGCCCTTCTTCCAGAGTTCGTCGCGGCTACGCGAGTAGTAGTGTGCGTAGCCGGTCTCGCGCGTCTTCCTGAGGGCGGCCTCTGTGACATACGCGAGCATCAACACCTCGCCGGAGTCGGCGTCCTGAGCGACCGCCGGGAGATACTCGTTGTCGTCGAAGGCCAGCGCGACATCGGTCATAGTTCGAGCGTCGCCTGTGTCGAAGATAGGTCTTTTGCACGGCTCACGCGAGTCCGAGCGCCGACAGCAGCGCGTACAGCACGTCGCCGTAGGTTAACGCCGCGACCAACCCGACGAACATTGGGACGAGGAAGGGGATGCCCGGCGACACCCACGCCTCGTCGGTGCCGACGAGCAGTTCGAGTCCGTCCCGGAGCGTCTCGGGGTCGGTGCCGTAGGCGGACCCCTCGATGTCGTCGAGGAACGCCTCGGCACCCCAGGGGTCGGCCGTGCCGGCCGTGCCGAACTGGTCGGCCGACTCCTCTGCGGGGACGCCGCCATCAGACCGCCGGTCCGATGGGGTTCGGTTCGGTTCGCTCACCTCACCACCACCAGAACCGCGTTCTGATGAGGCTCGCCTCGCGTCGCTCGGCTCACCGCCGTCAGAGGCTCGGTCTGACGAGGCTCGCCTCGCGTCGCTCGGCTCACCGCCGTCGGTGGCGACGGAGCCGTCGCCGGGCGGGTTCGGATCGTCGGGCAGCGAGTCGGGGTTCCGGTACGTCCCCGGGTCGGCTCGCAGTGCCTCCAGCGACTCGCCGCGCCACTGGAGGTACATCCGGAGCGCGTCGAGGTCGAGTCCGGAGCGCGTGAACCCGTCAGGCGTCTCCAGCAGGCGGCCGTAGGCTGCCGGAATCCGATCGACAGCGACGGGCTTGCCCAGGAACATCGCCCAAGCAAACCGGCCGCGTGCGAGGTTGCCGACGGCGACGCCCAGCGGGTAGACCACCCCCGCCAGCACGGTGTTCGAGAGGATGGTCAGCGAGAAGACACCGACGAGCGAGGGCTCCAGGGGGAGCGCCGCCCCCGGCAGGTAGTACGTGGGGGACACCGGGAAGAGGACGGCGACGAGCATGAACGCCTTGGCGTCGGCCCCGCCGAAGCCGCCGATGAGCCAGAACCCGTAGGCCAGCGGCGCGACGAAGCCCAGACTGATGGCGACCTGGACCAAAAAGAGGCGCCCGGTCGTCGGGCCGGTGACGACGGTGTAGGTGTCTCGGACCAGCAGAACGACCGCCAGCACGGCCAGCGGCGCCCACGTTCTGTTGGGGACACGTCGGGTCTCGATATCTCGGTAGGCCGCCCAGCCGAACACGGGGACGGCGAGCAGTCGCAACAGGTCCGGTATCGACCCCAGCACGACTCCCCATCTCACGCCGACGGTCCTAATGGTTCCGATGGCCAGCTGACGACCGTCGTAACGACACTGATAGTGATTCGTGTAGCGATGTACCGGTATGCGCCGACCCCGCAGGCGCTATCCGGAAATAATCTACAATAATCACTACGACGAAGTCACCGGGCTGCGATGGAAGACAGCGGCAGGTCGGCCGAAACGTGTGCTATCGCGTTCACACGTGGTAAAAGACGAAAGTCGCGGTAGATCGGTTGCAACGGCCCATGTCCTGATCGAATATAAACGTGAGACTGGGGGCACACGGCCCTCGAACGTGAGGCAATGCACCGCGGAACACGGCAGACGGCAGTAGCGTCGGAAGACAGGTACGACTACCGGCCTCACACGGAGACGGGAGTGAACGCTCGAACTGTCCGGGGGCGGCCCGGAGCTGTCCAACGCGGAACTAGCCGAGGAACTCGGGACTCACATCGCCACTGTCAGGGACGGGAGCGAGTTACGGGGACGGGTTCGAAAATATCGAACGCATGCCGAGGACGCCGGAGGCGACGGGTCGGAGATGTGGAGCGAGACGGTCGTTACACTCATCGTCGGCGGATCGTTGCTCGCCGCGGTCGCTCCGGTGCTGGTGCGGTAGCTAGCCGGGATGAGAACGCGGGGTCGGTCCCCGAGAAAGCGAACGTGCTGTGAACGCACGTTGGTTGCTTATATGACGCGGTTCTGCAGGTAGTCGAGGTGCTTGGCGTTGTAGACGATCCTGACCTCGTCGGCGTCCGGGCTGCCGATGCAGGTCAGTCGGACGTTCTTGTCTTCGACTTCCTCGTCGCTGAGAATCTGCTGCATGTCCATGTCGATTTCGCCTTCGAGGACGATGGCAGCACAGTTCGCACAGGCGCCGGCACGACACGAGAAGGGCCAGTCGTAGCCCTGGGCCTCCGCCGCTTCGAGGATGTACTCGCCCTCGTTGACGTCCAGCGAGCCGTGGTCTTCGTCGTCGAGGCCGAGGTCCGCGGCTTCGCTGAAGATGTCGTCGTCGTACATGTCCCAGCCGTTGTCGTCCACTACTTCGTAGTTTAGGTACTCTACCGTGGGCATCATAGCCAGGTTCGGACCCCGACTTGTTAGACTTTGCCCTTCCCACGGATCGGATGTACAATTGTGACAGACGGGGCGCGGTCAGAACACTGGAAGAAAGCGAAAGACGAGATACGCCGCGACAGTCGCGATGGAGGGGACGACGTTCTGCAGGAAGATGACCCGGGCGGTCGTCGCCGGCTCGAACAGGTCCGAGGCCTTCGGCAGGTCCTCGCGGGACTCCTCGCCGATCGGCTCGGTTTCCGTCGGCTCTGGGGTCCCCTTCTGTCCGCCGACTGTCGGGGCGTCGTCGGCGTCGGCGGTCAGGGCACCGACCGAGACGTCGGGGGTGTCCTGGCCGGTGACGGTGTCCGTGAGCCGCGTCATCCGCGTCGCCCGGCCCCAGCCCAGCCCGACGATACTCATCGTCGCGATGATGACGAAACTGGCCGGGATGCCGAGCGCCGAGAGGAAGGTGACGACGGTCGAGGCAACCGTCGCGACGACGATGGCGGCCACGAGCGGGAGGTCGGTGAGGTCGTTGCCAACCGTGTCCATCGTCCGCCGGGCGATGGTGAACGCGCCCAGCCCGATGGCGGCCCCGCCGAGGACGATGGCCGGGTAGAGGTCGAGCGAGCCGTTGCCCACCAGCGGCGCGATGGCGTTTGCGACGTTCGATGCACCGGCCGAAAAGCCCATGTAACAGCCGATGCCGATGACGACGAGCGTACCGACGAACTCCCGGGGGGTCGTGTTCTCGCCCAGGGAGGAGCGGGGAACCGCGCCGGAGCGGTCGAAATCGAGCAGGGCGCCCTCGCTCCGTGAGACGGCGAACCACCGCACCAGCGTCGGGTAGAAGTACCGGCCGATGACGCCGCTGACCCAGAAGGCGAGGATGGGGGAGACGAGCCACCAGACGACGATTTCCAGCATCAGGCCGGCGTTGAGCGTCCCGCGGGCGAGTCCGAGGCCGGCGATGGCGCCGACGGCCGTCATCGACGTCGAGGCGGGAACGCCGACGACGTTCGAGAGAAACAGGGCAACGCCGATAAAGAAGAGAACGACGATGCTGACGAGCGGCGAGAACTGCGTGGCGACGAGGTCGCTCCCGAGGCTCTTGACGACGGCGGGACCGACCAGCAACCCGCCGGCCATCGCGAACACGGTCATCAGTGCCGCCGCCGACAGCTTCGAGATGGTGTTGGACCCGACGGCCGGCCCGAAGGCGACACCTGTCGAGGATCCCCCGATGTTGAATCCGACGAAAATAGCGACGAGAACCCCCAGCACGAAGAGTACATCGACCATACGAGTAGCAGTGAGGGCGGGGGCTAAAGGCTACTGTCTCGCGTCCTCACGGCGCGTACTGGAAGACGAGGGAGGAGGCGACGGCCTTCATCGTGACGTCCTGGTTCGTCCGTTCGAGTACGTCCGCCATCACCAGGGACTGCAGGATGCCGACCATCATAGAGGCCGAGACAGAAGGACTCCTCTCGGGCCGGATACGGGTGTAAGCTGGGCAGTCGGGCGAGTCGGCGTGTGTGGCGAGCGGGACCCGCTCGGACCGATACGCTTTCGACGGGGCCCGCCCCACGCACAGCCATGTGCCCCGAGTTCGAGGTCGTCCCGGCGGTCGACATGCAGGACGGACAGGTGGTCCAGCTGGTCGGTGGCGAGCGCGGCACCGAGAAGACCTACGGCGACCCGGTGGCCGCCGCACAGCGGTGGGTCGACGCCGGCGCGCGTGCGCTCCACCTAGTCGACCTGGACGGTGCCTTCGAGGGCGACCGCGAGAACGCCGACGCCATCGGCGCGGTGCTCGACGCGGTCGACGACGACATCGGCGTGCAACTGGGCGGGGGCATCCGGACCGCCGAGGACGCCATCTCGTTGCTCTCCCAGGGCGTCGACCGCGTGATCTTGGGCACCGCGGCCGTCGAGAACCCCGACATCGTCGCGGAGATAGGCGAGGCGTACCCCGACGGCGTCCTCGTCAGCCTCGACGCGAAAGGCGGCGAAGTCGTCGTCTCGGGGTGGACCGAAGGGACCGGGCTCGACCCCGCCGAGGCCGCACGGCGCTACGCCGACCTCGGCGCGGCGGGTATCCTCTTTACCGACGTGGACGTGGAGGGCCGACTGGAAGGCGTCCGGACCGACCCCGTCGAACGGTTGGTCGCGGCCGTCGACATCCCCGTTATCGCCAGCGGCGGCGTCGCCACCATCGACGACGTGCTGGCCCTCGAAGACGCGGGCGCGGCGGCCGTCGTCGTCGGCAGCGCGCTGTACGAGGGCGAGTTCACGCTCGAAGCCGCACAGCGGGCCGTCGACGGACAGTAGATGCGCGACTCGACGGGGGCAGCAGGTGGCCAGTCGAGGGCTAAGCGGGACGAAGAGGGAGCCGTCGACGGGACGACGACGGACCGTTCCGGTCGCCGCTGGTGGACGGTCGCTGTCTTCGCGTACATCACGCTGGAGGGTGCCGGCCTGCAGATGCGGGGCGCGGTCGTCCCCGCGCTCCGCCGGAGCTTCGACGTGCCCGAGTGGCAACTCGGGCTGGTCGCGCCCGCGGGTACCGTCGGCTACGTCCTCGCCGTCGTGGTCGTCGGCGCCGTGGCGGGCCGTCTCGACACCAGATGGCTCCTGCTGGTCGGCTTCGTCGGCACCGGCGCCGGCATCCTGGTGATGGGCGTCACGCCCTCGTTTGCCCTCTTTCTCGCGGCACTGCTGGGCCGTGGGCTGTTTACCGGCGTCGGCCGGGGGACGGACCGACCGCTGCTCTCGCATCTCTACCCCCGCCAGCGCGGCCGAATCTTCGGCTTCTACGACATGATGTGGGCCGTCGGCGCGACGATCGGTCCGCTGCTAGTGGCCGCCGCCGTCGCCGCCGGAAACTGGCGGCTGGCCTACTACGCGCTCGCGCTCGCGTTCATCCCGGTCGTCGCCCTCGCCGTCGCGCTGCCGACGCCCGATATCGACGGCGGCGACGACCCGCTCGACTGGGCCGAACTGCGACGAATCACGCGCAAACCAGCGGTGGTGACGATGGCCATCGCACTCTTCTGTTCGACGGGCTTCGAGGGCGGGCTGTTCACGTGGGTGACGACCTACGCGCAGGGTCGGCTCCCGGGGTCGCTCGCGACGGCGTCGCTGTCGGTGATGCTGGCGGCATACATCCCCGGCCGCTTCGCTTCGGGCTGGCTCTCCGAACGGGTCGGCTACGTCCGCCTGAGCGTGGGGCTGGTCGGGCTGACGGTTCCGGCCTTCGTCTACACGTTCTTCCTCGCGGAGGGGTACGGCCTGCTCGTCGGCCTCTTCACCATCGGACTGGCGCTCTCGGGTATGTACCCGACGCTGCTGGCGTACGCCACGGAGGCGGTACCCGAACACAGCGCGCCGGTCAACGCCACGGCCGCCGTCACGAGCGCCGCCGGTATCGCCGTGGTGCCGGCCGCGATGGGCTTTGCTATCAGCGATACGGGCGTCGCCGGGGCGATGCGGCTGCTGGCACTCCCGCTGGCGCTGCTCGCGCTCGTCCTGTCGTACGCGCTGTATCGGGCTGTTCGGTAGGTAGCTGCTGTGACTCTGCACTACTCGTCCTGTCAAGTCGGATTGGTAGTCGGGGCGGTGTGCTGAATACAGGGCGCGAATCTTGCACAACGATCCCCTCAGATTATCTCTTTAACTCTTACCGAATACAGTGAAACGGAAAAGTCCGATTTCGTCGGGACGGTAGTCCTGCTCAGTACTGCGGTTGCCGGCTTCGCCTTTGAGCATGGGGTCTCTGTCGTACTCACCAATCCCGACTGCGTCCGTGAGGACCACTGCATGGCGTTGAACCGGACAGGAGTGGTGACGACTGACTGCTGCACTTCTCATGACTGCGGCCTGGTTCAGAGTTCCAGCTACTCTGGATTACTCACCTTGACTGGTGCAGAATAGAAGTGTCCCTACTCGCAGTAGGCACTATCGACGAACGAAGAACAGATGAGTGACACCTCGTAGCTGGCGACATCCCCGAATTTGACCTCCTGCTCTGCGTTGGTGTCCACTGCAATCGTGACCGTCGCGCTCTCGCCTGGGGCAGCTTGGCCTTCCCCATATATCGTCGCCCCCCCGTCGTAAAGCGTCTCGCCGCCTTCGCCGGTTAGGACCAACTCGTATCTGTAGTTGATCAGTTTTGTCTCTTGATCTCCTGTGTTTTCGACAGTAACGTCCGTGACCCAGTCTCCCTCGGACTCCCCCTGTGAGCCGACGTGGGAATCCAACCCGATGATACTGAGTTCTGCCGGTTCGACTCCGCCGACAGAACCTGCCGGATCACCGAGATCACGGGCTGGGGTATTCGTCTCCCCACTTGAATCGCCGCCATCACTGTCCGTGTTCGATTCGTCCCCATCCCTTGACGACGTACTATCATCCCCACCAGACTCGCTCGTCTCTCCCTCAGTGCCGTTGCCATTCCCATCGGAACAACCGGCTACTCCACTCGTGACACCGGCCACAACGAGCCCGAGGTATCGTCGCCGTCGAACCATGATAATCGTCTCATTTAATCCATACCTTATAATATTTTTCATATATCTGCTTAATTCAGCGGTACACACTGCATCAGGAGCGTGACGTAGGCAGGTTTGCTGACCGGTTGGTTCATCAGAATCGGTGTGAAACCAACGAGTATCTGACTGCTGACTACACGCTCTACATTTTGCACGGCGATTCTGATAATTTACGAAGAGTAAGTATTCTTACTCGGTCACTACAGAGGAATCACGTGTCACTCAATACAACAGTCCGCACTCACACCACCCAAATTAATACCATATCAGAATAGGTAATAGCCAGATGAAGATTACACGGCGGAGACTGCTCGCGTCAACAGCATCCCTGACTGCACTTGCCGGATGTTCCTCTGACAACACAGACCAGCAGCAAACGTCTACCACCACTACCCGCTCTAACAACGCATTCGACGCTAATCTCCCTAATCCGGAAGTCACCGAGCTTGTTGCACCCGAAAGTCAACTCGTCTCTATTGACCAACCCAGTCAAAGCACAGTTTCCGTGACTATCCAAAACACCGGAGACAGCGGAAATATCGCAATTGCGCTGTTCTGGGAGATGAATGAGAATGCAACCGAACCAGATAACGTCGGATTTCTGCACGATGGGTATGAACGTGAGCGAAAACAAGCTCTCTACTTCAATAGCAACGAACGGAGAACTGTGGATATGACGGCATCACCCCCAGATGATGCCCTTGGATATATGTTTGTTACCCAACCCTCGACCCACGGCGCTAAGATAACTAATCACGGCGGTGACGGTGAGGTGACGGCGACGCTGACGTATACGGCATTAGTTATGGAGGATGGAAAATCGAAAGAAAAGACCGTGTCCATCGAGAGTAATGAGACTAAGACAGTATTGTTCGAGGGTGCTGTTTCCACAGAGGATGACTGGACGATTTCAGCGGAGGCAGCGCAGATAGATAATTAAAGACGATGCTCGTCGTCCAGGTTGGCATCCGTGTCGTATAGCATTTCACGGAGTGTGCGTCACTCAGTATTGGTCTCCTCGTCGTTCAGAATCCCGGTTATGATGTTAGCACCTCCATCTACAGATTCGCATCCATACTGAGCAACTGATTCAGCAAAATATGTCTGAAAGAAACAATCGCGCTGTGCTGACTTCACCACCATGTCTCGAACTAACCACTCTCACTGACAGCCACATCGTGAGCCCGTTCGACGGCCGACACCAGCGCCTCGTGGTCGTCACACCCGACGAGATGGGAGGCGCAGTCACAGTCCGAGCAGCCAAAGTCGGGGACCGACTCGCCAACGGCGTCGGCCAGTCGCCGGGCGACGGCACACTCGATGCCTGCAGTGGTCGTCACGACGCTGTCGACGCCGGTCGCCGCGTCACCCAGCAGATAGTCGACGTGCCAGTGGCGTGCGTCGTTGTCGCCGCTCGCGACGGCGCGGTGGCGCTCGACCCGGCTGAATCCGCCCGCGCCCAGCGCACTGCCGGTGTAGGCGTACCAGTCCGCGGAGAAGTC
The DNA here is from genome assembly GCA_003021755.1 of Halobacteriales archaeon QH_8_67_36. Taxonomy (GTDB): domain Archaea; phylum Halobacteriota; class Halobacteria; order Halobacteriales; family Haloarculaceae; genus Haloarcula. Next base: position 13,642 of record PXQZ01000072.1, read on the forward strand.
GATGGTGCCCAACGCACCCACCTCGATTGGGCCGCTGCGGTCGCAGGCGAGTACCAGCGTGTACGTCCCACCCTCCATGCAGCGGCGTCAACCGATGATCGTGGGGTCGGCGGCAAACGGACCGGGGCCCTCGATTCGGAACTCCCGGGAGTCCGTGCAGTCCTCGTTCGCCGCGGCGAGATCGCCCACGAGCCAGTTGAACGCCCGGCGGAAATCGGCGTATGGAGTCTCCTCGAACCGGTCGAGAACGGCCTCCGCAGTGAGGTCCCCGTCGTACTGCTCGGCGAACGCGGCGACGTTCTCGGCGGCCGTCCGTGCGGTGTCGGCGTCGGTTTCCTCGCCGAAGGCCTCGGCGAGTTCGTCGGTGAGGTCGGGCATACATGAGTCCACAGGTCGGAGGCACCTATGCGTTCTGGAACCGATGGGCAGCCACCGCCGGCTATGTCGCAATGGTCGCGTCCGAGGCGTTGTGTATAATCGGTCGGGTCGGCTGGTCGTGTTTAGTTTAGCAGCAATAGATCCGGAGAGCCAGAAAGCCCCCGCGTT
>PXQZ01000073.1 GCA_003021755.1 Halobacteriales archaeon QH_8_67_36
CGTAGCCGTCCTTCTTCGAGGCCATGTCGTGACGATGGCGGCCCCGGCTGATAAGCGCTCCCGGACACCGCCGTTACCGGGTAACACCGACGCCACCATCAGCGCGAGACGTCATGTGCATACCCACATATCCACTCGACGGAAACGACCGAACCACCCGACGCCCGGGGTCGCTGTAGCCTGCTGGCCCACGACGTGGCCGACGACGTGCGGCTGCTCCCCCGCCAATGACACCAGATACGAACTGCCGCTGTTGCTCTCGGCCGTCGACATTACCCCGAAGGACGACAGCGAGACGGTCATCCGCGAGTGGGCTGACGACCATAACCCCGGCGATACTTCGTCTCCGTGACCAGCGAGGCGCGAGAGCCTGATACTGGTGGCTGTAAGTCCATAAAGATATTCGCCACCCCGGGGTGGCGGAATACTTTAGTTTGTTACAGCCACCAGCATGAGCGAGCGGCGAGTCGGCGCCCCCGTGAGCCGAACACTCATGTGTCACGGCGACACACTCCAACTATCGAATGTCGCGCCGCTACGACCACGCACGGGTCACGGAGTACTGGCAGCACGTCTGGGAGCGAGAGGGGGTCTACGAGACGCCCGATGCGTCCTCGGCCTCCGGCTCGCTGCACATGGGCCACATCCGAAACTATGCCATCACGGACGCCCACGCCCGCTACCGCCGAATGGCGGGCGACCGCGTGCTCCACCCGATGGGGTGGGACGCCTTCGGCCTCCCTGCGGAAAACGCGGCCTACGAGCGCGACACGGACCCCGAAGCGTGGACCCGCGCCTGCATCGAGCGGATGCGCGACGACCTCGAAGAGATGGGCTTTGGCTATGACTGGTCCCGCGAGATAACGACCTGCGACCCGGAGTACTACCGGTGGAACCAGTGGCTCTTCACCCGCTTTCTGGACGAGGGGCTCGTGGAGTACGACTCGGCGACGGTCAACTGGTGTCCGGACTGTGAGACCGTCCTCGCGGACGCGCAGGTCGAGACCGAGGACCGCGAGGGCGCCGCCCACGGCCACGCGGCCGGCGGCGTCTGCTGGCGCTGTGGCACCGCCGTCACCCGCCGGGATCTCGACCAGTGGTTTTTCACTATCACCGACTACGCCGACGAACTGTACGACGGGCTGGACGACCTCGACGGGTGGCCCGACGGCGTCAGGGACAGCCAGCGCAACTGGATCGGCCGGCAGAAAGGGGCGGAAGTCACCTTCGAGCTCGACGGTCATGAACTGTCGGCCTTCACCGCGCGGTTGGACACCGTCTACGGCGCGACCTACCTCGCGCTCGCGCCGGGCCATGACCTCGTGGGCGACCTCGCGGAACGGGACGACGACGTGGCGGCCTACCTCGACGAGGTGGCCAGCACGGACGACGCCGGGCGCTCCGGCGTCGAAACGGACGTGACGGCGACCCACCCCTTTACCGGCGCGGAACTTCCCGTCTACGTCGCGGCCTACGTGCTGGACGACGTGGGCACCGGCGCGGTGATGGGCGTGCCTGCCCACAACGACCGGGACCACGCCTTCGCCGACGAGCATGACCTCCCCATCGAGCAGGCGATCGAACCCGTCGACGGCAGCGGGACGGACCTGCCCGACGTGCCCTACACCGACGACGGGATGCTGACCGACAGCGGCAAATACGATGGGCTGGCCAGCGCGGCCGCTCGCGAGCGCCTGCTTGACCACGAGGGCGTCGAAACGGCGACGACCTACCGGCTCCGGGACTGGCTCGTCTCCCGACAGCGTTACTGGGGGACGCCCATCCCCATCGTTCACTGTGACGACTGTGGCGCCGTTCCCGTCCCCGACGAGGACCTCCCCGTCGAACTGCCCCAGTACGTCCAGACGACCGGGAACCCGCTGGACGCCGCCGACGAGTGGAAACAGACCACGTGTCCGGAGTGTGGCGGCGAGGCGACCCGTGAGACCGACACGATGGACACGTTCGTCGACTCCTCGTGGTACTTCCTGCGTTTTCTCTCGCCACACTTCGAGGACGCGCCCTTCGACCAGCAGACCGCCGACGAGTGGCTCCCGGTCGACGTCTACGTCGGCGGCGAGGAACACGCCGTCCTCCACCTGCTGTACATCCGCTTTTTCACCCGGGCGCTCGCGGACCTCGGCCTGCTGGACCGGCGCGAACCGGTCGAGCGGCTCATCAACCAGGGAACGGTGCTACACGGCGGGCAGAAGATGTCCAAGTCCGCGGGCAACGCTGTCGCGCCACACGAGTACGGCGCGGAGACGACGCGGCTGTTCGTCCTCTCGGCGGCCCACCCCGCCCAGGACTTCGAGTGGACGGTCAAGGACGTCTCGATGGCCTACGACTTCCAGCAGGACGTCTACGGGATGGTCGCCGACTTCGCCGAGGGGCGCGAGCGGCGCCGGCGCTCACAGGAGGCCCGCCCGGTCCGCACCGAGAGCGAGCCCCATGACGCCTATCTGGAGCGCGAAATCGACCGCACTATCGCCGCCGTCACCGAGGAGTACGACCGCTTTCGCTTCCACCGGGTCGTCGGCGAGCTCCGGCGCTTTGCCCGGCTACTCCGCCGGTACGAGCGGTACGAACCACCCTACCTGTTCGCCTACAGCCGCGGGCTGCGGACACTGACGAAGCTCCTCGCGCCCATCGCCCCCTATCTGGCCGAGGAGCTGTGGCACGTCCTCGGCGAGGACGGACTGGTCGCCGAGGCCGACTGGCCCGAGTCGCTGCGTGATGTCGAGAGCCACCGCATCGAGCGGGAGCTCGTCCGGACGACGCTGGCCGACGTGCGCGACATCACCGAGGTCGTCGACATCTCGGACCCCGACCACATCGAACTCGTCGTCGCCGCCGACTGGAAGTACGAGGCCTACCGCACCGCCCAGGCCGCCGACCCCGACGATGGAGTCGGATACGGTCAGACAAGCAGTCGGACAGCGGAGCTATCCGACGACGCCATCGTCGGCGAAATCATGGGTCGGGAGCCGATGCAGGAACGGGGCGACGCCGCCGCGGACTACGCCGCCGACCTCGCCGACCGGAGTGAAGGGCTGGAACCCATCGTCGGCGGCGACCGGGAACTCGACGTGTTACAACAGGCCGCCTGGCTCTTCGAGGACGAGTTCGGCGCCGACGTGACCGTCCGACGAGCGACCGAGGACGACGACCTGGCGGGGCAGGCCAGACCGAACAAGCCCGCGATTCACATCTCCTGAGTCGTCCCACCGTTCCGTGGCGGTACAGGGCGGCGACGACCAGGAGGCGTCGGTCGTCAACGGACTCCTGTGAGTAATTCGATCCGTGCCCGATATCGCTCGTGGTTCCGTGCGGGACGGTGTTTGGGTAACCGACGGAGACAGCAAACAGTCAGAAAGCCCCGACTGGCTGAACCCGGGGGTGGTTCGAGAGCGCGACGTTCTCCCGTGACACTGTCCTGTGCGGGGCACAATCCCCAAATAGACGGCCCACACAACTCCGGGTATGACCGACCGCACGGCGGCCGTTACCCGGGAGACGGCCGAGACGGACATCGAGGTGACGCTGGACATCGACGGCGACGGCGACTCGACCGTCGACACCGGCATCGGCTTCTTCGACCACATGCTTGACTCGTTCTCGACACATGGCCTGTTCGACCTCACCGTGCAGTGTGACGGCGACCTGGAAATCGACGACCACCACACCGTCGAGGACGTGGCCATCGCGCTCGGGGAGGCGTTCGCGGACGCGTTGGGCGAGAAACGCGGCATCGTCCGTTTCGCCGACCGGACGGTGCCCCTGGACGAGGCCATCGCCAGCGTCGTCGTCGACGTTTCCGGCCGGCCCCACTACGGCTTCGAGGGCGAGTTCTCGCAGGCGGAGGTCGGCGGGATGACCAGCCACATGGCGAAACACTTCGGGCGCTCGCTGGCGACCAACGCCGGGCTGACGCTGCACTGCGGCGTCGAGGGCGAGAACGCCCACCACGAGATAGAGGCCGGCTGTACCGTGCCATAAGTTCACACGGCATTGCGACGAGTGAAACCTACGAACACTTTCACGATTCGAAACGGCCGCCGTCCCGTCGGGTTTCGGCAGACGGGACCCTCTTAACGGAGGCTGACGTTGGTGCCGCCATGTTCGATGAGATCATGGAGAAGTTCGAGGACTCCCCGGGCCAGCAGGCCGTCATCCGCCTGCTGCTCGAACGCGGGTTCTCGGTCAACGAGGACGGGCGGGTGGTTTCGGGCGGCATCGAGATACCCAATACGGGCATCGCCCGCGAGGTGGGCGTCGACCGCCGCGTGGTCAACGCGACGACCGACGCCATCCTCGCCGACGACGAACTGCGGCGCATCTTCCGGAACATCTCCGCCGTCCCGAGCCTGCTCGACTTGGCGCCGGTGCTCGAACTCACCGCAATCACCATCTCCGTACGGGCGGCCGACGAGTCCGGCATCGTCTCGCGGGTGACGGCGGCCATCGCCGAGCGGGACATCTCCATCCGGCAGGTCCTCAGCGAGGACCCGGAGTTCACCGACGACCCCAGACTGTACGTCATCACCGACGAGGCCCTGCCCGGCGACCTCATCAACGAACTCCGTGAGATGGCGTTCGTCCGCACCATCGAACTGGCCTGACCGCGCCCCGTCGACGGGACATTTATTCGCCACCGCCGCGAGGCGGGGCATGTATGCACCCTCCGCTCGCCGTCGGCATCCCCGGTCTGACGGAACTGCTCGTGATGCTCACGCTCGCACTGTCGTATCTGGGCGTCCCGGCACTCATCGCCATCGCCGTCTACCACTTCTACGACGGGAAGTACGGCTACGACGAGCGCATCGACGACCTCGAAGCCCGCATCGAGCGACTGGAGGACTAGGCCGTCCCCACTACGACCGTTTTTGTCCGTCCGGCCGAACGGAACGGTGTGTCTCACCCCGTCACCATCACTGTCGAAACGCCCGATGGCGAGACCCGGGAACTGACCGCGCCCGACGGCGCCGTGCTCCGTGACGTGCTCCTCGGGGCCGATCTCTCTCCGCACGGCCGCTACGCCGGCACTGTGAACTGCGGGGGTAACGGGCTCTGTGCGACCTGTGGCGTTCGGCTGGCCGCCCCTCCCGACCCGGACCACTGGCACGACGACCTGGCCGACCGCTTTGGCTATCCGCGCCTGTCCTGTCAACTGCGGGTACGCGAGGGTATGCGCGTCCGGCTGCTGGACAAGCGGGTGTGGGGGAGCCGGGAGCCCGACGCCCCGGCGAGCGACGGCGAGCAAGGATAAGTGCTATTCGCGCGCCGCGACTACGGACGGCGTGTCGGACTGTCGCCGAGCGCGCCGCCGCCAGCTTCGAGGTACAGGGCTCGGTGTTCATCGGCCACGTCGCGCCCGCCGAGACCGTCGACGCGGCCGAGGCGTTCTGTGAGGGGATTCGCGAGCAGTACGCCGACGCGACCCACAACGTCCCCGCCTACAGGGTCCGGGCCTCGCCCGACCGGGAGTATTCCAGCGACGACGCCGAACCGAGCGGCAGCGCGGGCAAGCCGGCGCCGAACGTCCTCCAGCAGCGGGACATCGAGAGCGTCGCCGCCGTGGTCACCCGCTACTACGGCGGGACGAACCCCGGCGTGGGCGGACTGGTCCGGGCCTACCCCCGGGCCGTCAACGAGGGGTCGACGCCGCCGAGGTCGTCGGGTCGGTCCCCCACGAGCGGTTCATCGTTACCGTCGAATACGACGATTCGGGCAGCGTGCGGAGCCTACTGGAGTCGGTCGACGCGGAGTTCTCGGCGGACTACGAGGCCGACGTGACATTCGACGTACGGGTGTCGACGGCAGAGGGCAGCGCTTTCTTGGACCGGGTCCACAGCGCGACCAGCGGCCGGGCCGACATCGACACCGATCGCTACCCGAACACGTCATGCAGGAGACTATATTACCTTCGAGTGGAACTGAAATCCGCCTCGGTCTGCTGGTTTCCAGCGGAAGGAGAGGGGTTCACGGGTCGACGAGTCACCGCGGTACTCTCTATTGTCTGACCCGCATAAAAGCAGTTTCGACTCACGTCGTCCGGAACGCCCGGTCACCGGCGTCGCCGAGCCCGGGACGGGGCGGCCGACGAACTCACGTCGTCCTGAACGCCCGGTCGCCGGCATCGCCCAGCCCCGGGACGATGAAGCCTTCCTCGTTGAGTTCGTCGTCGATGGCGACGGTCAGCAGGTCGATCTCGGGGAACTCGTCGGTGACCCGGACGATGCCGGGCGGGGCCGCCACGGCGGAGAGGACGACGAGATGCTCGGGGTCGGTGCCCTGCTCGGTGATGTGGGAAAGCACGGTCGACATCGTCGACCCCGTCGCCAGCATCGGATCGGCGACGATGACGGTGTCGTCGGGGGCGATGTCGGGCAGTTTCACGTAGTCGACGGAGATGGGGAACTCCCCGTCGGCGTCCATCCCCGCGGACTCGTCGCGGCTGGCCGAGATGACGCCCTGCCGGGCCCGCGGGAACGCCTTCAGCAGCCCCTCGACGAAAGGCGTCGCCGCCCGGAGGACGTTGACGATGACCACGTCGTCCAGTCCGGTCACGCGCTCGCACATCGTCGTCGTCAGCGGCGTCTCGATTTCGACGTACTCGGTCTCCATGCGCCCGTCGATGATCTCGTACCCACAGAGACGGCCCAGGCGGACGAGCCCCTTCCGGAACTCGACCTGTTCGGTGTCCTTCTCGCGCAGCCGTGAGAGTTCGTCCTTCGCGAGCGCGTGCGTGACCAGCGAGGCGTCACCGCGCCGTTCGAGTGGCATACCGCCCCGTTACACGGCGTCGGATTAAACGGTACCGGCAATCAGGCCGGCTCTGCCGTCCCGGTGCCGTCCTCCGCCGCCGTCGCCCGCCGGCGGTTCTCGGTGAGCAACGCGACAAAGAGGACCAGGCCGACGCCGCGGAGGGCCAGGTCGACCACCAGGGTCACCTCCCCGCTGGCGACCCCGATCAGTCCGAACACGTCATATGCGCCCGAGATCGCGAGTCCGGGCGCCATCAACAGGAGCGAACTGACCGCAAAGGCGGCCCGCCGGCTCCGGGAGACCGGCGAGGCGACGAAGCCGATGACCGTCGCCGCGAGTGCGACGACGCCGACGAAGACGCCGGCGACGGGGACGACGACCTCCGGGATGAGAAAGCCGACATCCGTCAGATCCGCGAGCGTCATCACTCTGGACGTGCTCGACTCGACGCGCAACAGGAGAATGCCGGGCGCCAGGACGAACGCGAAGGGGATTTGGCCACCCCGGAGGCCGCGTACGCGGCGACGGCCACCGGCGGCGTGATGTCGGCGATGACGCCGAAGTAGAGGATGAACAGGTGCGCGGCGAGCAGCGGGACGCCGAAGGCCGTCAGCGCCGGCGCGAGCAAGGAGACGAGGATGATGTAGGTGACCGTCGTCGGCATCCCCATCCCCAGGATAATCGAGGAGATGGCGGTGACGACGAGCAGGAGGACGAGCGACCCGCCGGCGATGGCTCTGATGAGCGCCACGAGGTTCGGGCCGAGGCCGGTGACGCTGATGACTCCGGGGATGATGCCGGCGGCGGCGACGGCGATGACGACCGGCACGGCGGTCCGGGCCCCGCTTTCCATCGACTTCCCGAAGAAGACGCCCAGTCTGTACAGTCCGTTTCGGGCCAGTTCGGAGCGGTCGAGCGCGTCGGCGGTCGTCTCGGCGGCGTCGTCGACGGCGTCGTCGTACGCGAGGATGGGCGAGTCCAGAAACGGGCGGGTCGCCAGCGTGAGCACGCCGGCCAGAATCGCCAGCGTCCCGAACGAACCGACCGTGGCCGAGAGGGCCGCCGCGACGGATTTCCCGCTCGCGAAGTCGCCGACCAGCGCGCTGAGCAGGCCGGTGCCCACGAACAGCTGCGAGAGGAAGGTCCCGACGAACAGCAGCCCCAGAATAACGCCCAGTCGCCCCCGGGTTTCGTCGCTGTAGGCGGCCACCAGCGCGACGAGCGCGCCGATGGCGATGAGCGTGAACCACGCGGAGCGGGCCACGGAGAGCCGTTCGACGATGAGGTAGTACAGCAGGAGCCCGATGGGGACGAGGTAGAACCAGCCGGTCAGGAGGTGGGTTCGGATGTCGACCAGTTCCGAAGGGTCGAGCCCGCCGATGTCCTCCTTGACCGCCTCGAAGTGGACCATCACCCAGACGCCAAAGAAGAAGACGATGGCCGGGATGGTCGCCGTGATGATGACCTCCCGGAACGGCGTTCCCGTGTACTGGACGATGAGGAACGCGGCGGCCCCCATCACCGGCGGGAGGATCTGGCCGCCCGAAGACGCGGAAGCCTCGACGCCGCCGGCGAACTCGGGCCGGTAACCCGACCGCTTCATCAGCGGAATCGTAAACGCGCCGGTCGTGACGGTGTTCGCTATCGAGGAGCCCGAAATCGTCCCCATGAACCCGCTGGCGAGGATGCTCGCCTTGGCCGGCCCGCCTCGGCGGGTGCCGGTCGCGCCGTAAGCGAGGTCGATGAACCACTGTCCCGCACCGGACATCTCCAGGAACGCGCCAAAGAGGATGAAGATGTAGATGAACTGTACCGAGACGGTCACGGGGATGCCGAAGACGCCGTTTTCGACGTTGTACCAGAGGTTCTGGATGATGGAGGGCCACGACAGCTCCGGGATGGAGAGCACGCCGACGTAGGCGGCGTCACTCGGGATGAGGACGCCAAAGCGCGCGTAAACGACAAAGGCCGCGACGATGACCATCAGCCAGAGACTGATCGCCCGCCGGGTCGCCTCCAGAACGAGCAGGATGCCGATGACACCCAAGACGTAGGCGTACGACATCTCCCCGAACGGCCCCAGCAGGCCGGCGAGCGGTTCGAGAAAAGTAAAGACCTCCTGAACCGGGCGGCCCTGACCCACTCCCAACGCACGCATCCGCTGTATCTCGTCGAAATCGGTGATGAAGTACGCCGCGGGCAGTACGGAGAGGCCGGCGAGGACGATGTCGAACGGCGTCACGCGGTCGAAATCGGGGTCGACGAACAGCCACGCCAGTGCATCACCGACCCGACTGGCCCCACGCGTCACCGGGTGGTCCGGCCCGAGTTGCTCCCGGAGCCGCTCCGCGAATCCGACACACAGCCCGGCGACCGGCCCGTCGCCGGTGCTCGACGGATAGAGCAGGAACGCCAGGATCAGCCCGAAGACTACGTGTATCGCGTTTATCTGCAGAAGCTGTAGCGACGCCAGCGTCACGACGCCGATGCGTGGCAGCGACACCGAGAGGACAAAGCCCTTGGCGGCGAGCCACACCTGGAACACGGAGAAGGCGATGCCGATTACGGCGACGGTGACGGCCGCCAGCCCCCGGAGCGAGCGCTTGCGTTCTATCTCCTGTAGTACGTCTTCGACGTCTTCTTCGGAAACCGACTCCTCGGCGGTCCCGTCGGACGGTGGGTTCTCGGTCATGGGTAGCGTGTATCGATGGCGGCCGCGAGCGTCGACCGTCGCGTCACGGAGACGTCGACGGCCCGTTCGTTGGTGCGTGTTACCAAATCATATAACTTGTCGCCGACATGAAGGGTGTGTCCGGCGGTCGACCCCGGGGACACTGTCACCCGGCTGTAGTTCCCCGACGGGTCGAAGACGAACGTACCGTTCTCGCGGGTGACGTCGGCGTCGCTCGGCAACCCCCAGCCGAAGGATTCGAACTCCATTCGGGTCATCTCCAGTCGCTCCCCGCGGACGGTGTACTCATCGTACACCCGGGTCTTCTCGACGCTGTGGGTGTATTCGAGTGCGACGGTCGTCCCGTCACTGACCGGGGTCGTGATGTATCGCTCGCCGGTTTCGGCGTCCTCGACGACGAGGACGCGGTCAGCCGGCACTACCGACGCACTGCCGACAGCCAGCAGTGCAACACCGACGATGACAGCGACGCCGAGTCGGTGTGTCCCGTGCACGCAGGCGTGGTTAGCTTGTCGACGTTCCGGCGTCGAAGTACGCCGCCGCGCCCGAGTGGAGTTCGATGGACATGCCGTCCTGTGCGGAGTCGGCGCCGATGAAGTCGGTCTTGAGACTCAGGTCGGAGACGTTGTCGAAGATAGCTGCCGTGACCGTCTCGACTGCCTCGTCGGACTGTTCGGCGCTCGTGGCTATCATCGCCTGGACGGCGACGGTCTCGACGTCCTCGTCGACGCCCCCGTAGGTGCCGCCGGGGATGGTGTCGTCGGCGAACCACGAGGCGTCGTTCTTGGCGGCCTCGCGGTTGTCGCCGCTGATGGGCACGATGTTGATGTCGTTCGTGTTCGCGAGGTCCTCGACGGCGCCGACCGGATAGCCGCCGACGACGAACGCGGCGTCGATGTCGTCGTTCCGGAGCTGGTCGGCCGCCTGCGAGAACGAGGCGTTCTGCTCGGTGAAGTCCTCGATGCCGGCCGACTCCAGAATCTGGAGCGCGTTGACCTGCGTTCCGCTGCCGAGGTCGCCGGTGTTGATGGTCGCCCCCGAGAGGTCAGAGAGCTGTTCGATACCGGTGTCCTGGAGCGTAATGAGCGTAATCGTCTCGGGATACAGCGTCGCCACGCCACGGAGGCTCTCGATCGCTTCGCCCTCGAAAGCGTCGATGCCGGTCCCGTTTTTCGCGAACGACGCGATGTCGTTCTGGATGAGCGCGAAGTCGGCCTCGCCGCTGTCGAGACTGCCGACGTTCTCGACGCTTGCCCCGGTCGACTGGACGTTCAGCGTGTAATCGGTGTTGTCCTCGACGACCGTCTTGAACTCGTTGGACAGCGGGAAATACGTCCCGCCGGTTCCGCCGGCGTGCCACGAAAGCCGATTTTCGCCTTCGCCGTCACCGTTGCCGCCACAGCCCGCGAGCGCCACCGCTCCTGCGAGACCG
>PXQZ01000074.1 GCA_003021755.1 Halobacteriales archaeon QH_8_67_36
CGTCCAGACGGTCGGTCGCCACGTCGAGCAGCTCCTCCATGATGTACAGCGTACTCGTCGCCCCGGGGTCCTGGTGACCCACCGAGCGCCAGCCCAGATAGGAGGCCCGGCCCTTCGAGGCCCGGATGGGGACGGTGAAGTCCACGCCGCGCTCGGCGGCGGCGACGGCCTTCGCAAGCGCCTCGACCGGCGTCATGTCGTCGACTTCGATCGACTTCTTGAACGTGTGGACCGCCGGCACCAGCGCGTCGACCATCGTCTTATCACCGAGGCGGGCGTCGCCGCGGTCTTTCACCTTCTCTAAATACGTCTCGGCGAAGGCGACGCCGGTCTCGGGCGTGATGCCGTCTTCGAGTTCGGCACTGGCGAAGACGAGCGACCCCCCGTAGAGGGGGCCCGACGCGCCGCCGACCTCCGACAGCAGCGTCTTGCCGGCCGTCTTGACGACGGCGACCGGCTCCGGGTCGTCCAGCTCCGCGACGGCCTCGGCGGCCGAGGCCCACCCGCGGGCCATGTTCCCGCCGTGGTCAGCGTCGCCGATGGCCGAGTCGAGGTCGGTCAGGTGACTTCGCTCGGTTTCGAGCCGTTCCGCGACCGCTGTTACCGCGTCGACGACTGCTTCACCCTCGTCGCTCATTTCACCGTCAACGCCGGGGTCTCCGCCGGCGCACCCAGCAGCTCTTTCAGCTCCTCGTCGACGGCACAGACGGTGATGGAACAGCCCTCCATGTCCAGCGAGGTCATGTAGTCGCCGACCCAGGCGTCCCACGTCTCCAGCCCGCGGTCGCCCAGCAGCTCCTGGAGCTTGCGGTTGACGACGAACAGCTCCATCTGTGGCGTGCCGCCCATCCCGTTGACGATGGTCATGACCTCCTGGCCCTCGTCCGGGTCGAGGTCATCGAGCACGCCTTCGGTCAGCTCTTCCGTGACTTCGTCGGCGCTCATCACGTCGGTTCGCTCGACGCCCGGTTCGCCGTGGATACCGATGCCGAGTTCGATTTCGTCCTCGGGCAGGTCGAACGTCGCCTCGCCCTTCTCGGGGGTGATACACGACGTGAGCGCCATCCCCATCGTGCCGACGTTGTCGACGACCTTCCGAGCGACGCGCTGGACCTCGTCTAAGTCCGCCCCTTCCGTGGCTTTCGCGCCGGCGGCCTTGTGGACCAGGATGGTGCCACAGACGCCCCGGCGGCCGGAGGTGTACAGGGAGTCCTCGACGGCCACGTCGTCGTCGACGACGACCTGTGCGACGTCGGTCCCCTCCATCTCCACCATCTCGCCGGCGGTCTCGAAGTTCATCACGTCGCCCTCGTAGTTCTTGATGACCATGAGGACGCCGTCGCCGCCGTCGGCGGCCGCGACCAGTTCTTCGAGTTCGTCGGCTGTCGGCGAGGTGAACACCTCACCGGCGGCGGCACCGTCGAGCATCCCCTCGCCGAGATAGCCAGCGTGGGTCGGCTCGTGACCGCTCCCACCACCGCTGACGATGCCGACCTTCCCCTCTACTGGAGCGTCGTCGCGTACCAGCACGTTCGTGTCAGAAAGGCGACGGACCTGGTCGGGGTAGGCTGCTACCATTCCGTCCAGCATCTCGTCGACCACGTCCTCCGGCTCGTTGATGAGTTTCTTCATAGTCCATGATTATACATGACATGATGACACATAAACCTGGCCGGTTTGACATCCTCCTCCGCCTGAAGGCGGAGGAATCCCGAGGTTGGGATATTAGGGTTTGGAGTCTACCACTTGTGCCTGCGGTTGGAATCCACAAGACAAGTCATACAGGTAGACTCCGGGCTGTGCCAACCAGCCGGTACTCCTATCCCCACCCAAACCGGGCGAAGACTCGGAGTTACTTTGGTTCACGTCGAGGCGGATGTTCTCCGCCCCGTTCACATCAGCGTTGAACGCCGCATCACACGACTCGCACACGTACAGGCCGCGCTCGATACGCTGGTTCTCGTCTTCCCTCCCGCACACGCAACACGTCTTGCTCGTATCTCGTTCGGACACTTCTACGACTTCGATACCCTCAACCTTCGCCTTGTATTCGAGGATACGGGTGAAGCGGTCAAACGCCCACCCGTGCAGGTCGAGGTTCCCATGCCGACCCCAGTTCTTCGAGTCGCCGCCTTCGTCCTCGCGGACGCCTTCCAAGTCACCGACGTTGATACGACCAACACCCTTCTCAACACACCGTTCAACGATGTGTTTGGCAAGGCTGTGGAAGAAGTGGGTGCGACGCTCCGACCACTTGTGATGAAGGCGTGTGGCCCTGTCGCCACCACTGTCATGGCATTTAGCGATTTCTTTCGGGAAGTAGTACCCGTCCTGTTTCAACCGGTTGCCGGGGTAGAGGTCAGCATCCTCGGTGCTGTACGCGACAGCGGCGAAGTTGCTGATACCAAGGTCGATACCGGCAGTCTCGTCACCGGGTTCAGTAGGTGTTTCAATCTCGTCTTCGCAGACGAGATGGAGTTCCCACCGCTCTTTATGCTGGTCGTAGACGGCTCGAACCTGTTGCAGGTTCTCGACTGTGACACCGGGCCGTGTCTCGTATTCAACAAGGATGTACTCCCATGCTTTCGGGTGTTCCTTGTGGTTCGCACCCTTAGAGAGACGGACACGGTTGTTTTTGATGTCGTGGCGGATACCGTTCTGTTTCCACGTCACCGTCGAGCGTGGGTGTTCTTCGTGGACGCGACGGCCTTGTGAGTCGTAGTAGTTTTCTTTGCGGTAGCCGGGCGGATTATCCCGGTCGTCGTCCGAAGAGTACCACGAGTTGAAGGCTTCAGCGAGTTCCTCCAGAACCCGCTGACTGGACTGGCTATGCAATCCGTTGTACTTGTCATGAGTCTTCAACTCGTCTTTCAACTCCTTGTGGTCAGGAATCTCGCCCGTCTCCTCCCACACGTCGCGGGAGTAGTAGTTGGCAACGTTCCAGAGTTTGCTGGCACTCCATCCGTGTCGGTCGAGCGACTCCGCGACCTGTAAGTGGTTGCGGATTGTCGCTCTGTGGGTGCGGTGGACTTCCAGCATTCGTGGAACGCCTCTATAATCATTTATAGTTGTGTTTTTGTAAATGTTTGGATTGCGAACGGTGGAATATCCAGCCCTGTCAGAATCGGTGGAATGTGTCATTGAGTGGCGGCGCGTATCCACGGCCTGAAGGCCGTGGTACTGCGCCTGTTCAGCATATAATACAACGGCTGTAGTATTCACGGAGTTATTACGTGGTGGGCTGACGGTCTCGCTCGCGCTTAGAGGTCCCAGTGGTCGGGCTCGTTGCCCTCCATCCACTTGATCGAACAGCCCCGCGACGGCTTCTCGGCGGCGGTGATCTCCCCGCCGGAGAGCAGCGTCTCGACGTGGGCAGCCATCTCCCGCTCGCTGGGGTCGTCATCGGGGTTGGGCGCATCGTCGAGGCGGCCGTGGTAGGCCAGACGGAACCCGTCGTCGCCGGCGAAGAGGAACGGATCGGGCGTGCAGCGGGCGCCGTACGCCGCCGCGACGGACTGGTCGGCGTCGTGGAGGTAGGCGTCGTAGTCGACGGTGCCGTCGGCGATCAGTTCCTGCATCCGCCCGAAGGAGTCATCGGGGTACTCCTTCGGGTCGTTGGCGTTGATGCCCACGACGGCGAGGTCGTCGTACTCCCCCGATAGCCGGTTCAACTCCGGCATCTTGGCTCTGGCGTACGGGCAGTGGTTGCAGGTAAACACCACGAGCAGCGCCTCGTAGTCGCCGAAGTCTTCGAGCCGGTACGTCTCGCCGTCGGCGCCAGCCAGTTCGAACGAGGGGGCGCTGTCACCGCGCTGGAGCACGTCGGACTCGGAGTCGAGCGAAACCATGGTGGGCGCAGGTACGGGAGCGCACAGTAAAAGCCCGCGGCTGTCCGCAACCCGTGGTGCGTTTCACGCTGACAGATGTCCCGAGCCCGTTGCGGATCAGCGCTCCGTCACCGCTCTCTCGACCGTCGTGGCCGCCCCGACGAGCGGGTAGTGGGCCAGGTGCTGGCCCGCGATGCCGGCCCCGCCGGAGAGTTCGGTCTTCGTGTACGTCCTCTCGGGGTCCAGCCCAATGGGGTGTCGACTACGGCCGGCGCGTCGTCATGGGAAGCGACGTACCTATCCCGCCTCCGGCTCGTTCGTGGCGTCCCCGAGCATTACTGTCCTTTGGCTGCTCCAAATCAAAGCCCGCGTCCGTATCGGCCCGGCACGCCGCTCACCCGATCGGTGTCCCTGTGAGGGTGTCCCACCGTTGAGCAAGGCTTTTGCCAGTGAGTGCCTGCCCCTCTGTATGAGCAGCCGACGCGATATCCTGGACCTGCTTGGGGAGAACGCCCGTTACACCACCGAAGACCTCGCTCACATGACCGACTTCTCCGAGAGCGAAGTCGAGGACATCGTCGCGGAGCTCGAAGACGCCGGCGTCATCACGGGCTACCAGGCAGTCGTAAACTGGAACGCGCTGGGGACCGACGGGGAGCGGGTCCGGGCCACCGTCGAACTCAACGTGGCGCTCGACCGCGAGACCAACTACGGCGACATCGCTGACCGCATTGCCAAGTTCCCCGAAGTCACCTCGCTCCGACTCGTCAGCGGCGACTACGACTTCGACCTCACCGTCGAGGGAGACTCGATGCGGGAAGTGTCACACTTCATCAGTGACAAGGTCGCGCCCATTCCCGAGATAACCCAGACGGTGACCCACTACGTCATGGAGTCGTACAAGGAGCAGGGGATGAACTTCGACGACCACGACGACGACGATAGACTGTCGGTTTCGCCATGACACTGGAGCCAGCAGACCGCGTCGACTCGGTGCCGCCGTCGGGTATCCGACGGTTCTTCGAACTGGCCGAGGAGATGGACGACATCATCTCGCTCGGTGTCGGAGAGCCGGACTTCTCCGCCCCGTGGGCGGCCCGGGAGGCCGCCATCACGTCGCTCGAACGGGGCCAGACCTCGTATACGGCAAACAAGGGCAAGCGCGAACTCCGGACACGCATCTCGCGGTTCGAGGACGCAGTCCGCGACCTCAGCTACGATCCGGACGACCAGCTGCTCGTCACGGCCGGCGCCAGCGAGGGGCTGGACCTGGCCTTCCGCGCCCTGTTGAACCCCGGCGACAAACTGGCGGTCGCCCAGCCCTGCTACGTCTCCTACGTCCCCGGTGCGACCTTCGCCGGCGTCGACGTGGTCGACGTGCCCACGAGGGTCGAGGACGAGTTCAAACTCACCCGCGAGGTGCTCGAAGCGTCGGGCGCGGCCGAGGCGGACGCGCTGGTGTACTGCTACCCGAACAACCCCACCGGCGCGACCATGACCGGCGACGAACTCCGAGAGGTCGCGGCGTTCTGTCGCGAACACGACCTCGCCGTCTTCGCCGACGAGATTTACGCCGATCTCACCTACGAACACGACCACACCTCCATCGCGACGCTGCCCGGGATGGCCGAGCGGACCGTCGTGTTCAACGGCTTCTCGAAGGCCTTCGCGATGACGGGGTTCCGCCTGGGCTACGCGATGGGGCCCGAGGCAGCCATCACGGCGATGAACCGGGTCCACCAGTACACGATGCTGTCGGCGCCGACGACGGCCCAGCACGCGGCCATCGAGGCGCTGGACAACTGTCTCGATAAGGTCGACGAGATGACGGCCCAGTACGACCGCCGTCGGAACTACGTCCTCTCGCGGTTCGACGAGATGGGACTGGACTGTTTCCCCGCCGCCGGGGCGTTCTACGCGTTCCCCGAGTGCCCCTGGGACGACGCCGACGAGTTCGCCGAGGCGCTCCTGCAGTCCGAGAAAGTGGCGGTGGTCCCGGGGTCGGCCTTCGGCGCAGGCGGCGACGGCCACCTCCGAATCTCCTATGCCACCGGCTTGAACGAACTCAAGACCGCGATGAACCGCATCGAGTCGTTCGTTTCGTAACTGGTAACCACGCTGCAGCCATCCTGGCTGCCGATCCGCAACCGCTCTGTTATCAACTGTCGTATATGTGGCGAAAGTTTAAGTAATATTGCTGTTGATACACGGACATACTGTGTCTCACTGCTCCGTACTGCCCGATGTCGACGGCAGCACCGAGCCGGTGAGCGGGCTTTACACAGGGAGTGAACCGAACAACAATGGCCATAGAGGACACTAACGAGTCGAGGTCCGACGGGGTCGATAGCGGGGTTACATCGCCTGACCGAACCGCTACAGTGGGGGAGTACACGTGGGAAGACCTGCGCCGTGAGCTACACGACGGCGGCCCGTTCGACCGGACGGCGTATCTCGGGTTCGGCCCCGAATCCATCGGGGACAGACTGGCGGACGCTGCCGGCATCGCCAAAGGCGTCAACCAGCCCTTCGCCGAGTACATCGACCCGGAGACGACGCCCGTCGTCAAGGGGACCTACACCTGGGAGCATTTCAAACAGGAGTACTACTACGAGGCCGGCGCCAAGCCGTGGCACAACGGCGACCAGCCGACCGACAGCAGCGGCGAGGTCGTTCCCTTCGACCCCGCGTCCCATCTCGGCTTCGACCCCGAACGGACGGAGAACCGCCTCTCGCGTGCCGAGGACTTCGCCTCGGCGCTGGACGAACTCGTCGACGAGCGAACCGTCGACGTGAACCCCGACCTGGACGAGGACGAGTTCTTCTCCACCCGGGAGGGGCACACGACGGTCGTCAACCGGTACGACCTCGAGAAGTCCGTGCCGCTGTCGAAGAAATCCCATTTCAAAGAGCTGGAACGGTACTGGGTCAACAAACCCTACTCCTGTGCCATCGTCTTCCAGTCGCGCAAGGAAAACGAGAAGAAGTACTACGTCATCGAACCCCACCTCAACCCCATCGAGGCGGACCTGCAGGGCTTTCTCTCCGGCAAACTCAGGACCGCCATCAAATACTCCGAGGACGACGTCATCGTCAAGGGCTCCAACGCCGACCGTGCGCAGGTCATCCAGCGCGAGGCCGAACAGCTCCTCTCGCGGTACGACCTCTATCAGGACACCGTCAGCTCGAACGCCGGCACGGGGTCGGGCGGTGGCGGGTTCCTCGACCAGCTCAGGGACCTGTTCGACGACACCGACACGGCCGCGCCGGAGGCGACGGGGCAGCTCGACGGACTGTCGGTGCGGCCCGAGCCCGCCATCCTCGAAGACGACCCCTCGACGCTCAACGAGTACCAGGTCGAGAAGCTGCTGTACATGCTCAAACGGGACTTCATCGGCTACGGGCTCATCGACCCAATCAAGCACGACATCAACGTCGAGGACATCTCCTGTGACGGCTACAACTCCCGCGTGTTCGTCTACCACACCGACTACGAGCAGATCATCTCGAACGTCGAACACGGCGAGAGCGACCTCGACGACTTCGTCGTCAAACTCGCACAGCGCTCCGGGAAGGGTATCTCCAAGCGCCAGCCACAGATAGACGCCACGCTGCCGGACGGGTCGCGTGCCCAGTTGACGCTGGGCCGGGAAGTGTCCGACCACGGGACCAACTACACCATCCGTCAGTTCAAGGACGTCCCCTTTACCCCCATCGACCTCATCAACTGGAACACCTTCTCGCTGGACGAGATGGCCTTTCTCTGGCTCTGTATCGAGAACAACAAGAGCCTCATCTTCGCGGGCGGGACGGCGTCCGGGAAGACGACGAGCCTGAACGCAGTCTCGCTGTTCATCCCCTCGAACTCCAAGATCGTCTCTATCGAGGACACCCGCGAGGTCGAACTGCCCCAGCGCAACTGGGTCGCTAGCGTCACCCGGCCCTCGTTCGGCGACGACGACAAGGGCGACGTCGACGAGTTCGACCTGCTGGAGGCCGCGCTCCGCCAGCGTCCCGACTACATCGTCATGGGTGAGATTCGCGGTGAGGAGGGGCGGACGCTGTTCCAGGTCATGTCGACCGGCCACACGACCTACACGACCTTCCACGCCGACTCCGTCGGCGAGGTCATCAAGCGCTTCACGACCGAACCCATCAACGTCTCGAAGACGCTGTTTACCGCGCTGGACCTCGTCTCCATCCAGACCCAGACGCGGGTCGACGGGAGCAAGGTCCGCCGGAACAAGTCACTGACCGAAATCAACGAGTACTCCGCGGAGAACGACGAGATCAACGTCCGGGACGTCTATGAGTGGCGCGCCGAGACCGACGAGTACATCCAGATGGGTAACTCCAACACCCTCGAGGAGATCAAGTTCGACCGCGGGTGGACCCAGGAGAAACTCGACGAGGAACTGTTCAAGCGGAAGGTCGTGCTCGCGTATCTCATCGAGCAGGGCATCAACTCCTACACCGAGGTCGCCGCCGCTCTCCAGGCGTTCATCAACGACCCGGACACCATCCTGACGCTCATCGCCAACGACCAGCTAAAGCGGTCCCTGGAGGACCTCCGCGAGATGGAGTCGGTCAAGATAGACATCGACCCCGAGAAAGAGGAGATGGTCCCGCGGCCCGAAGCCCCGCCCGAGATGGTCGAGGAGACCAAGCAGGTGCTGGACAACGCCGGGCCGCTGTTCACGAAGTTCAAGAGCGGCGACACGCCGGACATCGTCTCCGCACTGATGGACGGCAACACGCTTGAGGAGACCGACAGCGAAGACGACGTGACGGAGTTCGGCCAGTTCGTCCCGAAGGCCGGCAAGGAGGCCGACAGCGGATGAGTCTGGACACGAAGGGACGACGCCAGAAGGAGCTCGCGAGCGGCGGCGCGCTTGGCGACGCGTTCTACCCCGCCTTCCAGCGGCTGTTCGACGAGGACGGGGAGTTCGTCGACAGCGTCGAGGACAAGCTCGCCCAGGCCCGCATGGCCGACAACGTCGAGATGTTCCTCGCACGTGCGCTCGCCGTGGGCATCATCGCCGGGGCGGCGCTGTGGCTCGTCGGGAGCCTGCTCGGGTTCCTCGCGGTGAACTTCCTGCTGGCCGGCAGCGACCTGACGCTGCTCGGCCTCGCCATCCAGAACGAGACGCTGTTGCTGCTCATCGACCGACTGAAGCTCCCCTTCATCGTCCTGGTGTCCGGCGTCGTCTTCGGGGCCATCGGCTTCGGCGTCGGCTTTGGCTCGCTCGTCTCGATTCCGTATTTTCGTGCCAATGCACGCGAACGCGAAATAAACATCCTCCTCTCGGACGCCATCTCCTTCATGTACGCCCTCTCCGTGGGTGGGCTGAACCAGCTCGAAATCCTCCAGGCGATGGGCGAGGCCGACGACACCTACGGTGAAGTCGCCCAGGAGTTCAAATCCATCGTGCTGGAGACGGAGTATTTCGACACCGACTACCGTACCGCAGTGCGCAATCAGGCGATTCAGACCCCCTCGGACGAGCTCTCCCAGTTTCTCACCGACATGCTCTCTATCATCAACTCCGGCGGGGATATGACCTCCTTCCTCGAAGACCAGAAGGAAAAGCACATGCGGACGACCAAGCAGGAACAGGAGAAGATGCTGGAGACGCTGGAGCTGTTCGGCGAGATGTACATGACCCTCTCGCTGTTCCCGCTGCTTCTCATCATCATCCTCGTCATCATGACGATGATGGGCAACGCCCAGCAGATGCTCATCTACGGCACCGTCTACGGGCTCATCCCGCTGACGGGCATCGCCTTCCTGGTGCTGGTCTCGACGGTCACGCAGGACGCCGTCGGTGACGGCTACCTCCGACCAAACTCCGACGAGGAGGACGTCGTCGTCGACGAGGGTATCGCGGTGTTCAACCTCGGCCTCATCGAGTCCTACACCGGGAGCTACAGCGTCTTCGACCGAATCAAGGGCCGCGAGGGGACTTACGAACTGGTCCGGATACTGAAGCAGCCACATCTGTTCTTCCGTGATCACCCGATGCTGGTGCTGGGGCTGACGGTCCCCCTCTCCGTGCTCGCGCTAGTCGTGAGCATCGTCTTGGGACAGGCGCCGTTGTCGATAAACGGCATGGAGGCAAGCCCAGTCCGGGGGACGTTCTTCTGGGTCTACCTCCCGATGTACATCAACTTCGTTCCGCTGGCCGTCTTCTACGAGTGGAACCAGCGCTCGCGAAACGCCATCATCGGGAACCTCTCCGAGAACCTCAGAAAGCTCGCCTCCGCGAACGACACCGGGATGACGCTTCTGGAGTCCATCAAGGTCGTCTCCGAGACCTCCGCCGGCAAGCTCTCCGACGAGTTCGAGACGATGCACGCGAAGGTGAACTACGGGACCAGCCTCAAGGACGCCCTCCGGGAGTTCAACAACAAGTATCACGTCCCGCGGATGGCCCGGACGGTGAAGCTCATCGCGGAGGCACAGGAGGCCTCCAGCCAGATTCAGGACGTGCTCTCGACGGCGGCACAGGCCGCCGAGAACCAGGACGACATCGACCGCTCTCGCAAGTCCCGCACCCGGATGCAGACGGTCATCATCATCATGACCTATCTGACGCTGCTCGGCGTGATGGCGCTGCTGAAGACGCAGTTCCTCGATGTAATGTCCGGGCTGACTCAGCAGGCCAGCGGCGCCGGCGGGTCGGGCGCCGGGAGCGGCCAGTTCGGCGGGAATATCGACACCGACGCGCTGTCGATGCTGTTTTTCCATGCAGTCACGCTCCAGGCGTTGCTGTCGTCCTTTATTGCCGGCTACATACGCGAAGTAAAGCTACTGGCAGGTGTAAAGTTCGCAGTCATCCTCTCGACGGTTGCGCTGTTCGTCTGGATGGCAGTCGGGTGACGTGAGATGAGGGAGCGGGGACAGACAACACAGGATTTCGCCATCGGTGTCAGCGTCCTCTTACTGACGGTTATCGGGGCGTTCGTGTTCACACAGGGCGGGGCGCTGTCGGTGTACCAGGGGACGTCTCCGGGCGTCGAACAACCCCAGGCCGACCGGATAGCGTCTTACATCGTTGAGAACTACAGCGTCGAAGGGGAGCGCAACAACCTGAGTTACGAATCGGGTCCCCGCTCGCTCGACGCCAGTCTCTCGCAGGACGAGGCCAACGGCTCGACGAAGAAACTGAACGCGCTCGTCGAGGCAGCCGGTGTCGACGTCAGTTCGGACCGGCGGACCGACCCGACGGTCAACGTGAGCGTCGTCAACGGCTCGACGCTCCAGGCGGGTGCGCGGACGCCCGCCACCGACGGCGGAGACACGCTGGCCTGGGGCCAGTACCGACGGTCCGAGCCGACCACCGCCTCCCGCGTCGTTCGGCTGACGGGGTACAATTGCGACCCGGTTTGTTGGGTGGTGGTGCGCGTATGGTAGGTCGCGGACAGGCGTACACGCTGGAGGGGGTCCTCGCCGCCATTCTGGTCGTGACGGCGACCGTGTACGGCTTGGGGGCCATCGACACGCGGGCGTGGGAAGACGAGACGCAAAGCGAAACGGAGCAGCTGGCATACCAGGCCAGCGACGTCCTCTCGATAGCGAGCGAATCGGGCGCCCTGCGGGACGTGGTGCTGTGTTATCGTGAGGGGCGGCCGATAGACGGCGACCGCGAGCGAACGCTCGCAGAGTTCGAACGGATGCTCAACCACACGTTCGACAGCCAGGCCCAACAGTACAACCTCTATTTCAGCTACTGGAACACGAGCGACCAGCGCGAGACACGACTCGTCTCTGAGGAGTCCCAGGGGTCGAACGACAGGCCGCCGACGAGCGCGGTCGACGCTTCGGCCACGGTGACGATAACCGACAACACGAGCCGCCGTATCGGCGACGAGTGCAGTTCGATTCCGCTCACTGTCAAGGAAGACCAGAACAGCTTCTACATCAGCGAGGACGTCTCCCCGGACTCGCCACTGTACAACATCGTGGAGGTGCGACTGGTCGTATGGTAGCCAGTGACCGCGGCCAGGTGTTGTTGCTCGGCGGTCTGGCCATCGCCATCGTGTTCCTGACGGCCATCCCGCTGTCGAACAGCCTCGTGGTGACCGAGAGCGCATCGACCTCGGAGACTGTCGGCGACATCGACAGCGCCGCCGAGCGGGAGGCAGGTGTCGAGCGCGGGATTCGAACGCTCATCAACACTAGCGATAACCGTCGGCTGGCAGCGCTGAACCGGAGTGTGAGAAACTTCACACGAT
>PXQZ01000075.1 GCA_003021755.1 Halobacteriales archaeon QH_8_67_36
TTCGTCATCACGAAAGAGCTTCGCTCTCTCGAACGACAGCGAGCCGCGGGAGCTGAGAACGCGGGGGCTTTCTGGCTGTTTGCCGTCGCTGTCGCTTAACTGAACACTGCCGTCAGTGGGACCCCTGAGTTTCGCGTTCCCCTGCTCGACAGTCCCACGTCCCTGACTGTCCGATCAGGGACTTTCTCAGACGACAGTCGAGCGGGAAGTCGGAGGGACTCGTTCACCATCCCCCGACTCCAGGGCTGACTGACGGACAGCCCGTTCCACCGACCACCTTCGGGCCTGTAGGACGTATCTTACACTCCAAGGTGGAGTCAGATCAAGCGTACGCGCCGTCTCCCGCGAGCGAACTCGTGGGCTTTCGCGCTGTTCCTGCTGTGATACCGGCGTCGGAGTAGAAGTGTGGTCAGCCGAGCAGCCAAACGAGCACCGACAGCGTCCCGAACGACGCCACCGTCGTCACGACGACGTTCATCGAGGCGAAGGTCTCGTCGCCGCCGAGTTCGCTGGTGTAGACGTACGTGGAGACGGCGGTGGGGACGCCGAGCATGATGACGGCGAGACGACCTTCAGGAGGACGACCCCGGTGGTCGGACGGAGCCTCGATAGGGACAGTTCCGCGTCGAGTTTCGCGCCCACGCAGACGAGCGCGAGCGGGAGCGCCAGCGTCGAGATGGCGTCGAGCCCGGTGACGGCCGGCGACGGCACGGCGACGCCACCGACCGAGGCGGCGATGCCGGCGGCCAGCGAGACCAGTACCGGATTCGTCGCCAGCGCCCGCAGTTCGCCCGCCAGCGACGCGTCGCTGTCGTTGATTCGGACGAGCGTCAACACCGTTACGGGGATGTGGGTCAGCGTGCCCAGTCCGAGGACGACGCTGGCGATGGCGGCGGCCTCGCCGCCCAGGGTCACCGCCACCAGCGGGAGCCCCAGAAACCCCATGTTCCCGTGGTAGGACTGCACGATGGCGACGCTCCGGCGGGCGTCGCTGGCCCGGTGGCGGTGGACGACCCAGCCGGCGATGGCGGTGACGCCCAGGACGGCCCAGAGGCCGACGAGCAGCGCGGGCGAAACGAGTTCGCCGAGCGCTCGGTCGAACGTCGAGGCGAACACCAGCGCCGGCAGGGCGACGTAGAAGGCGACCGCCGTCAGTGTCTCGGTGCGCCCGGCGGTGAGGAGACCGACGCCGCTTGCCACGGCGCCGACGGCGAGAAAGACCAGCATGAAACCGAGCTGTTCGAGGACGACCATACCGGACCCAGCGGGCAGGTGCTTTAGTTCCTTTCGTCACTGGCCGGCCGTGCGACCCCCTCACAATCAGGCTCCGGCGTGACTCGCTCAGGACGCCGGGACGACGACGCTGGTGTCGCCCGAGTCCGACGAGACGGTCACAGTGTAGCCGCCCCGCGGCTCGATGGTCCAGAGCACGCCGTCGCTGCCGGTGGTTCCCACGGGCTGGCCGTCTATCGTCACGGTCCCGTCGACGGACGCGCTCGTCTCGTTGTTCGAGGCGGTGACGAGCAACGGCCCGGTCTCGCCGGACTGGCGGACCGTCACCGCGAGCGTGCCGTCGACGTTGCTCGCAGTCGCCGTCGTCCGGACGTCCGAGAGGTCGCGGAACTGCTCCTCGTAGAAGACCTCGGTCGTTCCGCCGTCGAGATACGCCGTCAGCTCACCGTTGGGGTGGTCGGCCGTTAGCTTGTAGATACCGGACATCCCGTAGTACGTGAAGCTCGGCCGCTGTCGCTCGTACAGCCACGGGTAGAGGCTGGCTGCCCGGTTGTCAGCGATGTTCAGCCGGTCGGTCTCGGGGTCGCCGTCGTTGACCGCCTCGCTGAGGAACCGGTCGTAAGCGGTCGCGTCTCGCGCGCCATCGAGGCGCGTCTCGCGGACGTAGTCGTCGTCGGTGACGGTGGCGAGCATGTAGCCGTTCTCGGACGCCTCGACGTAGAAGCGGCGGTCGGTCGCGGTCGTCTCACCCGACTGGAGCTGGTTGCCGACGGGGCCGGTGAGTGTCCGTAATTCGCCCTCGACGTCGCGCAGCCGGGACGTGGTCGACTCGTTCAGCGAGTAGTCGGGCGCGGTGTCGGGTGCGGACTGGACCCGGTCGAGCGTCTCCAGAAGCTCGTTCGCCTCCGCGTTGACGACGAGACGCGTCCGGAGGAAAGACGCCGCCGATATCTCGCCGCGGGCGTAGCGGGCGATGGCCCTGTCCTGGCGCTCGTCGAGTGCCTCTTCCTGGGCTTCGATTGCGGCGAGGCGGTTCGTGACGAGCCGCGTCCTTGCCTCGCGCCCGCCTGACCGCCGGAACCGTTCCTCGAACGCGAGCGCGTCCTGTCGGTGCTGGTGCTGTGCCGACCAGGCCTCCGTGGCGCTGCCGACGTCGACGCCGGTGCTGTTGTACCCCGTCTGACGGACCTCGTCGGCCGGCAGGCTGAGCTGACTGGCCGTGTTTTCGACGGTGACGACATCGGGGAGGGGCGTTGCAGTCGTCTCGGTCCGCTCCGGCGTCGAGTGGGTGCCGGCAACCGGGTGGGCCGCCGCGGTGACGAACAGCAGCGCGACGAGGAGGGCATGAGGCGCTCGCATTGCCGACTGCTTTACCGGCAGCGTACAAAAATCTCCCCCATTCCGGCACCCGTTACTGCGGCCGGAGAAGCGACGAGACGTTTCACCGCCATCGCTGACGTTTTATTCTCGGATGGAAAGGGTTTTGCCGACGGCCGGTAGACCCTTTGGGTGATATGGCCCCGCGGGTATCCGCCGCCCTCCTCGTCCTCCTCTTCGTCGTGCTTCCGGCGGCTTCGGCAGCCACACCACTCGCTGGCGCCGCCGACCGGCCGGCCGCGCAGTCGACCGGGAGCCAGGAACTGACGTCCCAGAACACCACGTTCCACGTCCGGTTGTACGCCAACGGCGACGCGCAGTGGCGGGTAATCGAGACCTTCAACCTGACCGACGCCAACGACACCCGCGCGTTCGAGCAACTCGGCGAGCGGTTCGTCGCGGGTAACTCCGAGGAGAACCTGCTACCGGCGTTCCGGGCGGCGAGCGACGGGGCGTCGACAGCCACCGGTCGGGACATGGCGCTCACCAACGTAAGTCGCGACTACGAGGTCGAGGACGGACAGGGCCGTCTCGTCCTCTCGTTCAACTGGACGCACTTCGCGGCCGTCAGCGACGGACGGCTCTCGCTGCAGGACTCCTTTTATGTGCCCGACGGGACCTGGCTCAACGGGCTAGAGGAGGGCCAGTCGCTCGTCGTCTCACCGCCCCCGGGGTACGTCCTGACGAACTCCCCGCAGAACTCCTATATCGACAGCGGGAACCTCCGCATCGACGGCGGTCCGTCCACGACGTTCGAACGCGGCGACCTGAACATCGTCTACGAGAGCGACCAGAACAACGGCACGTCGCCGGGAGGGCCGCTCCAGACCGGGGACTTCCCGCTGTGGACCGGCGTGAGCCTCCTCCTCGTCGTCGGGCTGGTGGCCGCGTTGCTCTATCTGAACGACCCGGACGGGTTCCCGGCTGTGGAAGCGGGCAGTACCGACAGCGACGGTGGGGACGCGTTGGCCCCCGAGACGACCGCCGGCGCTGGCGCGTCGTCGACCGACGAGATCGACGCGGCGCTGCTGAGCGACGAGGAACGCGTCGAACGGCTGCTCACCCGAAACGGCGGCCGGATGAAGCAGGCCCGAATCGTCAAGGAGACCGGCTGGTCGAACGCCAAGGTGTCACAGCTGCTCTCCTCGATGGACGAGGAAGGGCGCATCGACAAGCTCCGCATCGGACGGGAGAACCTCATCTCCTTCCCCGACGAGGATGTCACCGAGATAGAGGACTGAGACGGTTTACCGTAGATCGTTTCCGGATCGTACCGACCCCGGGATCAGTACACGCCGGTAAATCGCTACGACGATCGGTGTGAGCAGGCACTGTCGCTCGTCTCGCCGGGTCCGTGCCGGCGGTACCGTTTTCTCGCTGCCGACCCTCGTCTCGGTGTGCAATTACTTGTCACACCGCGACCGTCGGGCCGCCGGCAGCCGACCCGGTCGTCCGGGCGGCGCTGGCGAAGGGGGCCGACAGGGCGATACGGGTCTGGGACGACTCGCTCGCCGAGGGCGACCTGCTCGACCCCATGCTGACGGCGCAGTTGCTCGCCGCGGTGGCCACCGACGTGGACCCGACGCTCGCACTGACCGGGGCCCGGTCAGCGCCCGACGGGTTCGGCGCGACCGGCGTGGCGCTGGCGGCCCGCCTGGCCTATGGGTGGGCGACAGTCGTCACCGAGGTCTCGCTGGACCGCGAGGCGGGGCTCGTCTCGGTGCAGTGTGACCGCGACGGTGGACGGACCGAACGCGTCGAGGTCGCCCTCCCGGCCGTCCTGACGGTCGGGACAGGCTGCAACGAGCCGCGACACGCCGGTCTCCGGGCGGTTCGGGCCGCACAGCGAGCCGACATCCGAGTGCAGTCGCTCGCGGACCTCGGGGTCGAGTCCGATGGCGTCCAGTCCTCGCTGACATCGATGGGCACCTCCGACCGGGACAGCGACGTGACGCGTTTCGAGGGCCCGCCCGAGCGGGCGGCGGCGGAGCTTGCGGCCGTCCTCCGCGGGCACGGGGTGGACCCGTGACCGTCCTCACCGTCGCCGAGCACCGTAATGGCCGGCTGCGCGGCGTGAGCCGGGAGGCACAGACGGCCGCCCGGGAACTGGCCGAAGCGACCGGCGACACCGTCCACACCGCCGTCGTAGGCGGCGACGTTGAGCGGTTCGGCGAGACGCTCGCCTGCGACGATATCGACGTGGTCCACACGGTCGCCGAGGGCGACGGGGTCAACCGCGACGTAATCACGCAGGCGCTGTCCCAACTGGTGGCAGCCGTCGACGCACGGGCCGTCCTCGCGCCCCACTCGGTGACCGCGCTGGACTACAC
>PXQZ01000076.1:0-3617 GCA_003021755.1 Halobacteriales archaeon QH_8_67_36
TTCGCGGCCAAGAAGATAGCGAAGCTCATCGCCATCATCGTCGGCCTCGAACTGGCGCTGTTCAAGTTCCTCGAAACGCGTGGCATCCTCGAAGTGAACTGGCAGGCCATCGGCGGCGCCGCCCAGAACACGACGAACAGCGCGGGTTCGGCCGCCAGTCAGCCCCCGGGCTGGATCATGTCGCTGCTGTCGGCGCTGCCGGTCAGCGCCGGGTTCACCGGCGGTTTCTTCGTCGGCTTCAAGCAGGGATAACTAGCGCGTTCCGATCTCGTCTTCGTCCTTGATGATACGCGTCTCGGCCTCGCCGCTCGTGTGTTCGTTCACCACGTCGTAGAAGTCGTTTTGCATCCCCGCGGGGAACGTCAGCACGCCAACCCAGGAACCGTTGGCCTGCCACTCCTCGCGTTCGAGTTCGCCGAAGGTCCGTATCTTGGCCTGCGCGCTGCCGGCGTAGTCGGCGGGCACCTGCACGGCGACGGTAATCTCGTCGAAGCGAATCGGGATCACGGGCCGCAAGGCATCGAGCGCGTCGTCGACCTGCGTCTCGACGGGTTCCATCGGGTCGATGCGGAAGTCCGTCTCCTCCAGGGCCGACTCGATGCGCTCGGGCGGGTGGGGCGCGTCGTCCATCTGGGGGTTGACCGCGTTGCGCGTGATACGCTGGACCAGCTGTTTGTGCTTCTGTGCCATCATCTCGCGGCGCTGGTCGGCCGTTATCTGTATCTCCCCGCGCTTGATGACCTCGGGGATTATCTCCATGGGGTCGGTCGTTTCGAACACCTCTTCGAGCATGTTCTCCGGTGGCCGGTCGCCCCGGTCCGCGTCCTCGAAGACGTCTTCGGCGGCGATGACGTCCTCAAGGTCGCCCTCGAACTCCCCGCGTTTGATAGCCAGTGCCGCGTCGGGGTCGACCAGTACCTCGAACCGCTGTCCGTGGGATTCGAGGCGCGCCGTAACCGCCTCGTCGAGCGATATCATACCAGCGGGTAGCGGTGGGGCATGTAAAGTCCTTACTGCGAACGGCCACGGGCGCCGACACGTGCAGCGGTCGGGCCGTCACTGACGGCGAGTCGTCGCCGCCGTCCGGGAAAGACTGATTACGCAGCGGGGATACTGAACGTATCAGCGTGGTCGAGGCAAGGGACAACTATGACAGACGGGACCGATGACGGACGACTCTTCGAGTGGTATCGAACGTACATTGGCGAGCCGGACCGGGAGATCGACGTCTATCTCGGGTTCGCGCTGTTTTTCGCAGGCATTGGGTTCGGCATCGCCGCGTTCGGTATCGGGGCCATCGGCCAGTTGACGGGGGCCGGCGGCCAGTCGGCGGACTTCATCTACCGCGAGGCGGCCCTCGCCGTGGGGATGCTCGCGCTGCCGGCGACGCTGTCGAGCGTCGTCGTGCTCCTGCCGGTGAGCAAGCGCGCCGTCTACGGCGCGGCCACGGGGTCGGCGATATCGCTCATCGGGCTGGGGCTGTTCGTCTGGGCCTACCCCTACAGCTGGGCGGTCGGTCCGGGACCGACCTACAGCGTGCAGGTGCTGTTCGTCTACGGGGTCGGCCTGGCAGCACTGCTGGCGGCGACCGGCGGGGCGCTGGTCGCCTACCACGTCGACCGGGCCAAACCACGGCCCGGCGACTTCACCGAAGCCGACGCGGACGCCGGCGACGGGATTACCGACGAGCAAGTCGAGTCCGACATCGAGTCGGCAATGGAGGACGTCGATCTCACGTGGGGCGGCGTCGAGCGCACCGAGGGGAGCGACCTGAAGATTCGCCAGAACGAGGGCGAGGTCGACATGAACGTCAAAGGGATGGACGTCGAGGCCGAACGCGTCACCCGTAGCAGCGTCGACGAGCAGGTCCAGGGTCTCGCCACGATCAAGGGCGGCCAGAAGCAGACCGACCGCTCGGAGTCGACGGTCGACGACCAGACCGACAAGCTCGCCGAACTCCGCGAGCGCAAACGACGGGAGGCCGAAAGCGAGGCGGAGGAGACGGTGCTCGGACGCCTGTTGGACCGCATCGCGTCGGCTCTCGGCCGGACTTGAAAACGGTCGGTACGAGTCCGTTACGACCCGCTTTCCACGATTCAGCACCTGATAAATGAGAACTCTCTTCGCGCGGAAACAGTCATTGAAAAACAATAACGGATCAGGTAGATACGTAGATTTATGTAGCATATGCGGGAAATATTAGTGAATCACTCATGGCAAAAGGACTCGACGTCGGGACGATGAACCTTATTTCGGCACAGCAGGACGGCAACGACACCGTGTTCGTTCAGCAGCGAAACTCGTTCGTGGAGATAGAGTACAGCGACATGGCCGAGCGGATGCTCTCCCGGTCGGACGTGTTACACATCCGGAAGGACGACGACGTCTACGTGCTGGGTGACGACGCGCTGAACTTCGCGAACATCTTCAATCAGGAGACGCGCCGGCCGATGTCGCAGGGCATCCTCTCCTCGGACGAGCAGTCGGCCATCCCGATGATGAAGCTCATCATCGAGCAGGTCGTCGGCTCGCCGGACCACCCCAACGAGAAGCTGTACTTCTCCTCGCCGGCCGACCCCATCGACTCGGACCTCTCGACACTGTACCACCAGAAGACCATCCAGTCGTTCCTCGACGACATGGGGTACGACGCCGAACCCATCAACGAGGGGATGGCCGTCATCTACTCCGACCTCGCGGACAGGGACTTCACCGGGCTGGGAATCAGCTTCGGCGCCGGGATGACCAACGTCTGTCTGTCCTACTACGCGGTGCCGGTGATGAAGTTCTCCGTCGCCCGCGGCGGGGACTGGATAGACGAGCAGGCCGCACAGGCCACCGGCAAGCCGGTCGACAAGGTCACCTCCATCAAGGAGGACGACTTCGAACTGGACTTCGAGACCGACGTCGGCGGCGTCGAGGGCGCCCTCTCGATTTACTACGAGAACCTGCTGGACTACGTCATCGGGAAGATTCAGGAGGAGGTCGACGAGGAGGACATCGAGGAAGGCCTTGACGTGCCCGTCGTCGTCACCGGCGGGACCTCCTCGCCGAAAGGGTTCAAGAAGCTGTTCGAGCAGCACCTCGAAGACGCGTCGATTCCGTTCTCCATCAGCGACGTACAACACGCCGACGAACCGATGTACAGCGTCGCACGCGGGTCGCTCGTCGCCGCCCGCTCCGAGGAGGAGCAAACGGGTCGTGGGGGCGCCGACGAGGAAGAAGAGGAAGAAGTCGAAGCCGACGACTGAACCCGATAGTTTCCCTGCCGAAACCGGGACGGCGGTGCCGGGTCAGTCACCCGCGTCGGCCGATTCCGCGGACGGGGTCCCGTCAGCTGACTCCGCGTCTTCCTGTGAGGCGTTCGTCTCCGCCTCATCGAACACCGGGAGTACCAGCTCCTCGTCGTCGGCCAGTTCACGGGCGACCACCTCGCCCGGGGACCCCTCGGTCGGCTCCGCGGCCGGGAGCTCGACGGGCCGGTCCTCGTGCGTCACCCGTTCGACCGACTGGCCCCGTTCCTGGAAGCGGTCGAGGGCGTCGTCCCACGACTCCGGTCGCCCGTTGTCTGCCGTGTGGTCGACCGACACGCCCACGTAGGCACACTCCTGACAGCC
>PXQZ01000076.1:3759-7193 GCA_003021755.1 Halobacteriales archaeon QH_8_67_36
GCCGATGCCCTCGGGGGTGACGCCGTCCTCGGTGACCGACGCGAGCGCTTCGAGCGCGAGGTCGACGCCGGCTTCGAGGGTCATCTCCTCGTCGTAGTGCTCCTCGAGGTAGTCCCGGATGTCGCCCCGGTCCGCGCCGACGGCCAGCGCCTTCCACTCGTAGGGGGTCCCCGACGGGTCCGTCTCGTAGAGGCGCGGCTCGCCGTCAGCGATGCCGGCGATGATGAGCGCGACGCCGAACGGGCGGGCACCGCCGACCTGTGTGTACTGCTGGATGTAGTCCGTGATCTCTTTTGTGAGCGTCTCCACGCCGACCGGCTCGCCGTAGCGTAGACGGTTCACCTGGGCCTGCCGGCGGGCGACGTCGATGAGCTGTCGGGCGTCGGCGACGTGGCCGGCACTCGCGATGCCGATGTGGTCGTCGGCCTTGTGTATCTTCTCGACCGAAGAGCGTTCCATCAGCGGCGAGCGGATGCGCTTGTCGACGGCCAGCACGACACCGTCGCTCGTCCGAACGCCGATGCTCGCCGTGCCGCGCTTGACCGCCTCGCGGGCGTACTCGACCTGGTAGAGACGCCCGTCCGGAGAGAAGATAGTGATTCCGCGGTCGTACGCCTGCTGTTGGTTTTGTCCCTGCATAGTGTCAGATGTCGAGGTCTGTCGCGCCGACGAACCCGTCGTCGGTCCGTACGTCCACCCGCCCGTCGCGAGCGACCGCACGCCGGTCCCGGTTGTCGAACACGACCTGTCTCTGTTCCGGCTCTTTTGCCGGGCCGCGTATATATTTTTCTTCACACGCACGGACGGTGCCGCTGGTGCCCGTCACCCGCAGGCCCAGCGGGGTCCCGTCTACGCTGTCGAGACACGCCAGCGCCGCCCGGGCCGACTCAGCGTGCCCGCGGCGCACGCGGACGATGGCGTGACCGGCGCAGCTGTCGTGGTGGAATCGCAGGACGGTCACGTCCGTCTCGGCGCTGCCGGTGTCGCCGAGGAGGTTCCGTGTCGCATACCAGATTTCACGCTGGAACGCCCGCCGGTCGAGGTCGGCGTCGGGCCACGTCTCGATAGCGACGGCCAGATAGCGCCAGCGCGGCTGGAGGTGTTTCGGCAGGTGTTTCATGGGGACCAGCCCCCGCTGTCAGCGCCCATAGGCCCGCATTAGTGGGCCGGGGTGAAAACGGATGTCATCGCAGCGTGGAGCCGTGCCGGGTGGCGCTGTCGGACTCGTCGATGTGAGCCGGCTCCGTCCGCGTGACCGGGCTTCTGACGAGCAGGTACAGCACCGACAGCCCCAGCCCGATACTCTCGGCGACGATGACCGGGTCGACGGCCCGGAGCGCCGGAACGCTGAGTCCGAGCACGCCGAGAAACGCCGCGACGGTCATCGGTCGAGCCAGGGCGAACGTGCCGGCGAGTGCGCTGGCGACGAGACACAGGACGGCACCCACAGCGAGCGTCGTCGAGACGCTGTCCATGACGAGTACGGAACTGATCGAAGTCGCGTCGACCGAAGCGAGTGCTCCCCCCAGGAGATACTTCGTGCCCACCACGCCCGCGAGCGAGGCGATCACGAGTCCGCCGAACGTCGGGCTCGTGTTAGCCATATATTACTCTTGTGGCCCTCATTACAGATAAAGGTAGCAGGTTCGGTGAAACCATCAGGAGTCGTCGAGCCACACGCCGGGTTCGACGAAGGAGTCGGCCAGCCGGTTGCGGTTTCGGGCGGCGAGGCGTCCCCACTCGGTCAGTCCGGTCCGGATTTCCTCGGCGTCGAACCCGATGGTCCCGCCCAGGGCACACAGCTCCCGTTGTGCCCGCAGTTCCAGATGGCTCCGCGGGTCCGCGGAGACGACGTAGGGGGCGTCGGCGTCGGCGACCAGTTTCCGGAGCTTCCGGAGGTCACGCAGCCGGTGGACGCGACTGCCGCCCTCCTCGCGGAGCGCGGAGCGGAGGGTGAACTCGATACGGACGCCGTTGTCGGCGGCCGCGTTCGCGAGGACGTGGTTGAAATCGCCGCCGCCCGCCATCGGGTGTGCGAGTACGTCGACGGCGGGGTTCTCGACGGCGAAGCGGTTGATTCGGGCGTCCCCGCCGTGGACGGCGACGACGGTCCGCTTCGACCGGTAGTTCCCCACGAGACCGCTGGCCTGTGCGGGGTCGTCGGCCCGGAGTTCGATGCCGTCGACCACGTCGATATCGACGGCGTCGCGGACGGCCTCGACGTCGTCGGGCGTGCCCGCGTCGCCGTGGCTCCGGACGACGATGCCGTCGAAGCCGTAGTCGGCGGCGGTTCGGGCCTGCCTGGCGAGGGTGCTGGACCCGTCGGGTCGGGCGTGGACTGCCTCGTACATCACAGTTCGGCCAGCAGGTCCCGAGCGTTTTCGACGGCGTTCTCACGCTTGGCGGGGTAGGCCTCCACCTTCGCGCGGAGTGTGATGCCGTCGCCCCGGCGGACCTCGCCACCGAAGGCGGCTTGCTTGTCGAGTGTCAGGAAAAACGAACAGTTGTCGTCGACCCGGTCGTCGAGTTCCGCCCGCACGTCGTCGATGTCGTTCAACGTCGCCACCTGCGAGAGGACGTGGCGCACCTCGCCGGCGTTCTCGACCCGCGCCGAGAGGACGACGATGCGGTCGCCGTAGTGGCCCTCGCTCTCGGCCCGCCCGATGGGGTACTCCTCGGGGAGGTAGGTCCGGAGCGCCGATTCGACGCGCTTCTCGTCCTCGGTGGCATAACAGAAGGCCCGGAGGTCGACGTAGTGGAACGGAACCGACGACACCGTCCTACTCGCTGGCTTCGAGGTTGTCCTCGGGGACGCCCTGCTCCTGGCCGTCCTCGAAGGAGACTGTGTAGTTCGCGTCGCCGAACATCGTGTCGACGACCTGCGTGATGGTGCCGGTCTCGCCGTCGTAGTCGCTGTGCTCGTCGTGGAGAACGACCTCGTCGTCTTCTTCGAATGCCATACGCGCCGATACTCGATGGCTGCTCAAAAAGGGACTGATTCACGGGGATGGTCCGCACCCGTCGGCGGGAGCGCTGACACCGGACGTTCGGTACGGGGCTCCCCGTCGCGAGGAGCGACTGTGTCGAAGATTTATAGTGATTCTCTCGCATACCGGCCTGCATGATTGGTCTGTCTCACCCATCGCCGTCCGCGCGCAGTAGCCACGACGCTCCGCCGGGAGACAGATGACCACCGTCGACGACCTGTGGTATCTCGCCGACGTGGCCAGCCAACAGGCCGAGCAGACCTACCACGACCTGGCCGAGCAGTACGGCGAGTTCGTGGAGTTCACGCGCCACCGGCGGGTCAAACGACCCCGCTTTCGCACCGTCGCCGAGGACGCCCGGGACCACGGTGCACCCTTCGGCGCCCACACGCTCGCCTACCGGCCGACGGGCGAACTCCTGTTAGTGCGCCACGTCGGCGTCGGCAA
>PXQZ01000076.1:7249-10035 GCA_003021755.1 Halobacteriales archaeon QH_8_67_36
TGGGGGATTCTCCCCGTCTTCGAGGCCCGCGCCGAGACCACCGACACCGGCGTTCAGGACCCGGACGGCGAAATCAGCGAGGCTCGCTGGTTCGACGAACTGCCCGCGGACACGCGGGACCGGGAGGAAATACTACGCTGGCGCGAGGGACTGTTCGACCGGGCCTAACCGAACGGAGGGCGCCGAAACCGCGTCACTCGGTAGAATTCACTCGGCCGAGCCGAGTCGGTCGCCGGCTTTGCCTTCGCGGACTCCCTGACCCGCTCGGCCACCGGTGCGTCGACCTACTTCTCGCCGACCAGCGCACCGATGCCGGCGCCCGTGCTCGCTGCTTTCGGACTGAGCAACTCGCCGATAGCCCCGCCGGTAGCTGCGTACTTGGCACGGCCGAGCGCGCGGCCGATTCGTTGTCACATGCTGCAAAGTTAAGCACATAAAAAGCCGCGTGGCACCTGCCGGGTCCTTATTCCGAGCCGAACGAGCGCCCCTCGCGGGCATCCGCGTCGATGCGGCGAACCGTCGCCCGGGCGTTGCTGGCGTCGTAGCCGAAGAGGACGGAGCGACCGTATTCGGCGGCCACCTCGGCGGCCTTTGCGAGGTCGTCGACGTCGACATCGACGGCGTACAGTTCGATGCTAAAGGGCGTCGATAGCCTGTTCGTAAAGCCCTTCGCGAGAATCTCCAGCCAATAGGTCGTCGAGTACGCCATGTCGTAGATGGGGACGACGAATTCATCGACGCAGGGCTCGACTGCCTCGACGGCGACGCCGGTCCGGGCTTCGAGATGGCCTGGATACGGGTCGGGATACAGCGTCAGATAGAGGTCCCCGGGGACCCGCTCGCGGGCCGCGGCGACGAAGTCGGTGATGACGGTCGCCCGCCACTCGCCACGATCCTCGAACTCGCTGTCGGCGAAGCGCTCGTTACACCGGTCGCAGTGGCAGTACTCCTCGCGGGGAAAGCCCACGTCGTCGAGTCGCACGTCCTCGGTCACCGCGGCGGCCTCCTCGATGATGTCGAGCAGCCCCTCCCGATAGCGGTCGTGGGTGGGGCAGACGTACGTCCAGTCGAAATACGGTTCGTTGCGCGTAGCAGCGGTCCCCTCCCGGTCGAACGCGAGCAGCTCCTCCTCGCCCTCGACGGCGTTGTCCCCGAAACACGATACCATGTTCACCGCACCCTCGATGGGTTCGGTCGCGCGGCCGGTGACGTCCTTGACCTCGTAGAACGCCCGGTCGAACTCCGACCACTCCGTCTCCTCCTCGTTTCGCGTGACGACGCCGTACATGCGGCCGGCTAAGAGGCTACGGCGGGTAAGCGTTCTGAAAAGGGTGGTCGAAAACGGTACGACAGGGGGACCGGGGTTATTTCCTGACGGCGTACGCTGCGCCGACGGCAGCGACGACCACCATCAGGAGGAGCATTTTCTTTGACATCGTTTCATGATATGACAGCTGTTCTTAAAGAACTGTCGGCGTGAGCTACCCAGTAGGGAGATTATAGGGGGCGCAAACAGCCGCTTTTTGCTCGGCTACCGATCCCGTTCGTGGGCCCAGAACTCCTCGTCGACGGTCACTTCCTTCTTGAACAGCGGGACCTCCTCCTTCAGTCGGTCGATGCCGTCTTGAACGGCGGCGAAGGCCTCCCCGCGGTGGCCCGCGAGGATGACCACGAAGACGATGTCCTCGCCGGCCTCGACGACGCCGGTCTTGTGGTGGAGGCGGACGGCGTGGACGCCGTCGCGAGCTTCCAGTTCCCGCCGCAGGGTCGCCATGCGCTCCTGTGCGACGCCGTCGTAGCGCTCGAACTCCAGGTGTTCCGTGGGCCGGTCGTCCGGGCTCTCCTTTGCCCGCACGCGGCCGGTGAAGGTGGCGATGGCCCCGGCGCGAGCCTCGTCGGGGTCCCGTTTGACGGACGCGACGAGCGTCTCCAGCGTGACGTACGGGTCCCGCTCGGCCAGCGCGTCGAGGACGGCATCGAGGTCAGCGCTCTCGCCGCTGTCAAACCGTTCGAGGACGGGGTCCGTGGCCTCACGGTCGCCAAGCGCCACCTTCGGAATCGCCGCGTCGCTGTACCCCTCCACGAACGTGTAGTCGTAGTCGGGCGCGAGCGCGTCGAGCGTGTCGGCGAGCGTGCGTGACTCGCCGGTTGCGAACCACTCGCCGTCGTCCGTCAGGGCGACGGTCTCGGCCGCGCCGGCCGCTCGATGACGGGCGGTGTCTTTCCCCGCGGTGTCGACGTCGGGCGGGTGCGTGCAGTGTTTCACGGTGGCCACGCGGCTCCCGGTCCCGCAGCGCTCGACCAGCCGCTCGACCAGCGTCGTCTTCCCGCTGTCGGAGTTGCCCACGATACCCAGGACCTGCATACCTCGGCCTACTGGCGGCCGATACGTCAGTGTTTCCCGCCCGTATCCCGGTCGGAACGGCCACCAAGCATTTCCCACTGTACCCGATGTAACGGGTGTGAACCGACGAACGTATCTCAAGACGGCAGGGGTCGCCGCGAGCGCCGGCCTGCTCGCCGGCTGCAACGGCTCGACGGGCGAGGAAACGACACCGACCTACGGCACGCTGGCGACGAGCGTCACCGACATGCCGGGGGACATCGGCGACTTCGAGACCTGTGTCGTGACGATGGTCGCATCTGGGTCACGCCGGCCGACGGCGACGGCAGAGGCGACCGAGTCTGGCACCGCCGCCGACGGGCGCCGCTACATCGAGTTCGACGAACCCCGGACGGCTGACCTCGTCCAGCTACAGGGGAGCAACACCCAGTCGCTGGGCGAG
>PXQZ01000077.1 GCA_003021755.1 Halobacteriales archaeon QH_8_67_36
GATGAGCGGGTAACAGCCGAGCGGCTGTTTGGCGCCGGTCGGCAGAACAGTGACTGCTGATCGGAGTTCTCCGGTCCGTCAGCACTTGCCCACGGTACCGGCCGTGGTTCCAACCCTTGCGTTTCTTAGCCGAAGTTCTCGACTTTCGCGTCGTCGGTGTCGACGCCGGCGGCCTCCAGTGCCGCGGTCGCGTCGTCGAGGAAGTCCGCGAAGCCATAGATGAAGATCTGCCCGCCATCCGCGGTCGCCTCGGCCACCGCGTCGGTCAGGTCCGCGTCGCCGTCCAGTACGTGGACGAACGCGCCCGCGTCCCGGAGGGCGTCGAGGCGGTCCTCGTGGATGGGGGCGTCGTCCTGATAGACGACGGCCGCGTCGTTCCCGTCGGCGAGGGCCCGCTCGGCGATGCCGACGGCCGGGCCGATGCCCGGGCCGCCGGCCAGCAGGACCGCTCGCGCCTCGCCCTCGTAGTAATCCGAGCCGAAGGGGCCGGAGATGCGCACCGCATCGCCCGCTTCGAGGTCGGCGAGGCGGGGCGCGACGTCGCCGTCCGGGTCGATGCCGACGGTCATCTCGAACTCGCCGTTCACGTCCGGTGAGGAGATGGTATAAAAGCGGGACTCGTCCTCGCCGTCGACGGAGAGCGTGACCTTGACGAACTGCCCGGGCTGTGCCGAGAAGTCGTCTGGCGTCTCGACGTCGATGGCGACGGCGTCGGTGCCGACCGTCCGAACAGCGGCCACAGCGAGTGAACGCTCGTCCATATCAGCGACGTTGGAACACGGAGACAAGGGAATTTCGGTCGGTAACGGGTGGCACATCACGCGCGCGCCCGCACACAGAAGCCTTTTTGCCGCCCACAGGTTACGCGTTCGGTAGTATGCCAGACGACCTCAACTGGGCCATCGGCGGCGAGGCCGGCGATGGAATCGACTCTACCGGGAAAATCTTTGCACAGGCTCTCTCCCGGGCGGGTCGACACGTCTTTACCTCAAAGGACTTCGCGTCGCGGATACGCGGCGGCTACACCGCCTCCAAGATCCGGACGTCGGTCGACCGCGTCGAGAGCGTGGTCGACCGCCTGGACGTCCTCATCGCCCTCACCGAGCGCACCGTCCACGAGAACGAAGACGAACTCCACGAGGACAGCGTCGTCATCTACGACGGCGAGCGCTCGACGATGCAGGACGTCGAGGTGCCCCACGGCGCGACCGCCCTGGAAGTCCCCCTCAAGCGGCTGGCGGAGGACGCCGGCGGCGCCATCATGCTCAACGTCGTCGCCCTGGGCGCGGCGTGTGAGGTGACGAACTTCCCCATCGGGAACCTCGACGAGAGCCTGCAGAAACGCTTCGGCGACAAGGGCGAGGCCATCGTCGAGAACAACAAGCAGGCCGCCCGCAAGGGCCAGGAGTACGTCCGCGAGGAGTACGACCACGAGTTCGGCTACGACCTCGGGACCACCGACGAGAACTACGTCCTGCTCAACGGCGACGAGGCCATCGGCATGGGTGCTATCGCCGCCGGCTGCCGGTTCTACGCCGGTTACCCCATCACACCGGCCACGGACGTGATGGAGTACCTGACGGGCCGTATCGACCAGTTCGGCGGCAAGGTCGTCCAGGCCGAGGACGAACTGTCGGCCATCAACATGGCGCTGGGCGCGGCCCGCGCCGGCGCGCGCTCGATGACCGCCACCTCAGGCCCCGGTATCGACCTGATGACCGAGACGTTCGGGCTGGTCGCCACGAGCGAGACGCCGCTGGTCATCTGTGACGTGATGCGTAGCGGTCCCTCGACGGGGATGCCGACCAAACAGGAACAGGGCGACCTCAACATGACGCTGTACGGCGGTCACGGCGAGATTCCCCGCTTCGTCCTCGCGCCGACCACGATTTCGGAGTGCTTTTGGAAGACCGTCGAGGCGTTCAACCTCGCCGAGAAGTACCAGATTCCGGTGTTTCTCGTCTCT
Source organism: Halobacteriales archaeon QH_8_67_36 (assembly GCA_003021755.1). Taxonomy (GTDB): domain Archaea; phylum Halobacteriota; class Halobacteria; order Halobacteriales; family Haloarculaceae; genus Haloarcula. The sequence goes on from PXQZ01000077.1 coordinate 1,967, forward strand.
GACTTGGCGATGGCCGTCACGGAGCAGACGTTCTCGCCGGACACCTTCGACATGGACGAGGTCGAAATCGACCGCGGCAAGGTCGTCGACGAGAACGACATCGACGCCTGGCTCGACGAGAAGGGCCGTTTCCAGGCACACTTCGCCGCCGCCGACGGCGTCTCGCCCCGTGCGTTCCCCGGCACGACCGACGGGGCCCACATGACGACCGGCCTCGAACACGACGAACTCGGCCGCCGGACCGAGGACACGGAGGTCCGCGTCGAGCAGGTCGACAAGCGAAACCGGAAGGTCGAAACCGCCAGGGAACGGGAGGAGTTCGACTACCGCGAGTTCGGCGACCCCGAGGCGGACACGCTGGTCATCTCGTGGGGCTCGAACGAGGGCGCGATGCGTGAAGGAATGGAGTTCCTCGAAGACGAAGGTATCGACGTCCGCTTCATCTCGGTCCCCTACATCTTCCCGCGGCCCGACCTGACCGAGGAAGTCGCAGCCGCCGAGACGACCATCGTCGTCGAGTGCAACGCTATCGGCCAGTTCGCCGACGTCATCGAACACGACGTCCTCGAACGGGTCGAACGCATCAACAAGTACACCGGCGTCCGCTTCGACGCCGACGAACTCGCCGAGGAAGTGAAAGCGACCATCGCCGGCGCGACCGGCACACGGGAGGTGACGGCAGAATGAGCTCGGACGTTCGATTCACGGACTTCAAGTCCGACAAGCAACCGACGTGGTGTCCCGGCTGTGGCGACTTCGGGACGATGAACGGCATGATGAAAGCGCTGGCCGAGACCGGCAACGACCCCGACAACACGTTCATCGTTGCGGGTATCGGCTGCTCGGGCAAAATCGGGACGTACATGCACAGCTACGCGCTGCACGGCGTCCACGGCCGGGCGCTCCCCGTGGGCATCGGCGTGAAGATGGCCAACCCGGACCTCGAAGTGATGGTCTCGGGCGGCGACGGCGACGGCTACTCCATCGGTGCCGGCCACTTCATCCACGCCGTCCGCCGGAACGTCGACATGAGCTACGTCGTGATGGACAACCGCATCTACGGACTCACCAAGGGCCAGGCCTCCCCGACCTCGCGCGAGGACTTCGAGACCGCGACGACGCCGGAAGGGTCGAACCAGCCGCCGGTCAACCCCAAGGCGCTCGCACTCGCGTCGGGCGCGACGTTCATCGCCCAGACGTTCTCCTCGAACTCCCGGCGCCACGCCGAAACCGTCCGGGAGGCCATCGAACACGACGGCTTTGGCTTCGTCAACGTCTACTCGCCGTGTGTCACGTTCAACGACGTCGACACCTACGACTACTTCCGGGACACCATCGAGGACCTCACGGAGACCGACCACGACCGCCACGACCGCGAGCAGGCCAAGGACAAGATTCTGGAGAGCGGGAAGGAGTACATGGGCGTGCTCTACCAGGACGAGAACTCCGTCCCCTTCGAGGAGCGCGAGGGCGTCGAGGGCTCCATGGCCGAGATCCCCGACGGCGCCCCCGAGGGCGCGATGGACCTGGTCAGGGAGTTCTACTGAACCTTTTAACCCCGGGGGTTCGCGCTCGCCTGCGGCGCGCGCTCAACCCCGGAT
>PXQZ01000078.1 GCA_003021755.1 Halobacteriales archaeon QH_8_67_36
TATGCACCCGAACGGTGCCCCAGATAGGTATTTTTCCGGAATCGCTTCGTTCACTGTGTGGTCCCTTGCGGATGGTGCATCAGACCGTACTTCACGGTGTCAGCTTCCCTGTCGCCCTTACGCAGTGAGTACCCGTTTGCGAACGAGAAATATATAGATAGAGGTGGATTTATACGGAGAGCGGATTATACCAACACACATGGAGACTCGCAAGGTGCAAGTGACGGGTGGCTCGACGTACACAGTATCGTTACCGAAAGACTGGGCGACTGCGAACGACGTGAGCGCGGGGAGTGTCGTCGAGTTCCACGCCGAGGAGGACCTGCTGTTGCTCGCTCCCAAACACGAGGAGGACCGCATCGAGGGGGCCCTGGACATCGACGGGTTGGACAGTCCGTACGAACTCACGCGTGCGGTGATGACGATGTACGTCAGCGGGTTCGACGTCATCCGGCTAGAGGCGACCCGCATCACGGCCGAGCAGCGCCGCATCATCCGGGACGCCACACAGGGGCTCGTCGGACTCGAAGTGATAGAGGAGACCTCCGACCGCATCGTCCTCCAGGACCTGCTCGACTCCTCGGAGCTGTCGATTTACAACGCCATCACGCGCATGCGGCTAGTCTCGCTGACCATGCTCTCGGACGCCGTCGAGGCCCTCATCGAGGACGACAACGACCTCGCGGCCAACGTGATGCAGCGCGACGACGACGTCGACCGCCTCTGGTATATGATCTCGCGGGTGTTCCGGACGGTGCTCCGGAACCCCACGGCCGCAAACGAGATCGGGTTCCCCCGCGAAACCGTCTTCGACTACCAATCCAGCGCCCGACAGCTCGAACGCATCGGCGATCACGCCACCAAGATAGCGGGCCTCTCGCTGGAGATCGGCGAGATTAGCGGCGATACGGCCGAGCTACTCCGCGAACTGGAGGCCGAGGCGACGACTATCCCCGAGATGGCGATGGACGCCCTCCTGACCGACGACTCCGACGAGGCTGTCGAGCAGGCCAACGACGCCCAGAGCCGCATCCCGGCCGTTGACGAGACCGCCCGCGACATCGACAGCAAGGTCCGCAAGGCCGACCCCGAGAGCGCCCAGATTCTGGGCCGCATCGTCGACTCGCTCTCCCGGACCGCCGACTACGGGGGCAACATCGCCGAGAGCGCCCTCCAGAAGGCCGCGCCGCGCCCCTAGTCGTAGTACCGTTCGAGCGCCTGTACCGCTCCGTCTCTCGTTTTCAGGTATCGCCGCCCGTCGTTGGGTGTCCGCACCGCGTAGTCGTACGTCCGGCTGTCCGGTCGGTACCAGCGGTTCGCGTGCCGTTCGAGCGGGTCGGTCGCGCCGCCGTCGGTCGCATCCGCTTCGGCCGGCGCGGCGGGCGCACTGTCGTCCGGGGGCGTCGTGTCGTCGTCCGCCGTCGACTCACCCCCCACCAGGATGTCGCTGTCTACCGGGTAGTCCGCCGGCAGGCCGACCGTTACGTCCTCCTGGCGCCGGGCTTTCAGCGTCTCGCGCATCAGGATTTCCTGCGTGTTGACCACTGGTTCCTCGTCGCGGGGGTACTGCTGGCTGTAACTGCCATCGCGCTGCATCACCCACCGCTTGCGGTTGTCCGCGAGGACGAGGTCGAGGTTGAACTTCAGTTGTCGCCTGAGGGCTGGGTCCTCGACCGGCGTGACCGCCTCGACGCGGTAGTCGAGGTTGCGGGTCATCCAATCGGCACTCCCGATGTAGTAGTCGGGCTCGCCGCCCTCGGGCGGGTCGTCCGTGTCCGGCGACCGGGCCGCCCGCGCACCGTTCTCGAAGTAGAAGATCCGTGAGTGTTCCAGAAAGCGGCCGATGATCGAGTGGACGGAGACGTTCTCGCTGATACCCTCGATACCGGGCCGGAGCCGACAGATGTCCCTGACGATGAGGTCGATGTCGACCCCCGCCACCGAGGCCCGGTACAGCTCTTCGACGATGTCGGGGTCCTCCAGCCCGTTGACCTTCGCGACGATGCGCGCGGGCCGTCCGGCCTGTGCGTGGCGGGCCTCCCGGCGGATGGCCCGGGTGAGTTCCCGCCGCATCGTCACCGGTGAGACGAGCAGTTTGCGAAACTCCCCGTCCAGCGTCGGCCCGGTGAACGAGTTGAACAGGGTGACGAGGTCCTGGCCGATGTCGCGGTCGGCCGTCAGCAGCCCGAGGTCGACGTACCCCTTGGCCGTCTCCGAGTGGTAGTTACCGGTGCCGACGTGGGAGTAGAGGGTGACGCCCTCGTCGCCGTCCCGGACCACGAGCGCGGTCTTCGTGTGGGTCTTCAGCCCGATGGTCCCGTATGCGACGTGGATGCCGTTTTCCTCCAGTCGCCGGACCCACTCCAGGTTGTTCTGCTCGTCGAAGCGGGCCTTCAGTTCGACCATCACCGCCACCTGCTTCCCGTTCTCGGCGGCCTCGATGAGCGACTGGATGACCTGTGAGTCACTCGCGGTCCGGTAGATGGCGGCTTTCACTGCGAGCACGTCCGGGTCGTTGGCCGCCTCGGAAAGGAACCGCTGGACGGTGTCGTCGAAGTCGTGGTACGGATGGTGGAGGAGGACGTCGCCCTCGTCGATGTCGTCGAAGATGGTCCGGGCGCGCTCGGCGTCGGTCTGTGCGAGCGCGGCCGAGTTCGGGTTACGGAGCCGTGGATGGGGCTGGGGCGTCCACGATTCCGGCTTGTGTTCGGGGCGGTCGAGGTCGGTCAGGGTCTCGAACGCGCGATAGTCCAGTGGCCCGTCGAGGTCGTACATTTCGCAGTCTTCGAGGTCCAGTTGCTCCTGCAGGGTGTCGCGGATGCGCGGATGGGCATCGGGCTCTATCTCCATGCGGACGACGCTGGCGAAGCGGCGCTGTTCGAGGACCTCCTCTATCATGTCGATGAGGTCCTCCGCGACCTCCTCGTTGCGCCGCACCTCGGCGTTTCGGGTGAGACGGAACAGCGCCGTGTCGACGATGTCGACGTTGGGGAGCAACAGGTCCAGATTCTCCCGGATGACCGCCTCCAGGAGGACGTAGCGGCCGTCGTCGTCCAGTTCCACCAGCCGCGGGCGGTTGGGCGGAATCTTCACGCGGGTGAAGGTCAGCTCCCCGTCGTCGGGCCGGGTCAGCACCGCCAGCGACAGCGACCGGTTGGAGATGAAGGGGAACGGATGGGCCGGGTCGAACGACAGCGGCGTCAGCGTGGGCAGCACCGACGCCTCGAAGTACTCCCGGAGCTCCCGTCGGTCCGCATCGTCCAGGTCGTCGTACTCCAGCACGTCGATGCCGGCCTCGGCCAGCGCGGGCCGGAGCGTCTCGCGGTAACACTCGGCCTGCCGACGGAGCATCGGCGCCAGCGTTTCGTGGCTCTCTTCCCACTGCTCGTCCGGCGTTCGGCCGTCCGCGGTCCGCTCGGTGACGCCCGCCTGTATCTGCTGTTTCAGTCCGCCGACGCGTTTCATCACGAACTCGTCTAAGTTCCTGGTGACGATAGCGAGAAAGCGGACCCGTTCCAGCAGCGGGTTCCGGTCGTCGACCGCCTCAGAGGTCGGGGTCGGCCAGGTCCACGCCGGCCGGGTCGTACGCCGGGATATCGACGTCGTCGGTCACTGTCCCTCCGCGGGCTCCGTGAGCCGTGGTTCGACGATGCTGTCGGTTGACCGCGAGACGTACGTCTCGGGTGGCTCGACCGTCACCAGTTCGTCGGCGCGGTAGTCGTAGGCCGTCAGCTGTCCGCCGTAGACACAGCCCGTATCGAGCCCGACGGCGTGATCGGTGACGAACGGCTCGGCCAGCACGGTGTGACCGAAGAACACCCGGGGTGACTCCCGCCGCGTCTCGAACCAGTAGGGCCGGTCGTAGCTCCCGCCGGGGACCAGCGACCGGTTGTTCAGCAGTTCGGTCAGCGTGTGCTCGACGACGGGCTTGCGGTGGTTGATACCGCCGTGGACGACGAGGGCGTCGTCCCAGGAGATAGCCACCGGGAGCGACTCGACGTAGTCGTAGTCCGCGTCGGTCAGCGCGTCGATGGTCTTCCGGCCGTCGACGAGCTTCTGCTCGTTGTTGCCCCGCACGCTCAGCAGGTTCGGCCGCTCCCGAACGATGTCGAGGACGCCCTTGCTGTCCGGGCCCTTTCGGACGAGGTCGCCGACGAAGACGACCAGGTCGTCGTCCGACGGGGCGAGTTCGTCGAGCAGCCGTTCCAGGGAGCCACGGCAGCCGTGGACGTCGCCGACGACGTAGATGTCGTCCCATGCGCTGCTGTCGATGCGCCGGGTCGGTGCGTCGAGCGTCGGAGCGAACGTCGGTCGAGTGGTCATGGCGGTCACGGAACTCCTGCCGAACCCGAGGCTGCAGCCGGCTTAGATGCTTTATAATAGTGGTATATATTAGAACGTATCGTTCCAGAGCAACGGCTCGTCAGAGCGACGGCGAGGACACGCGGCCGCTATGGCCTGGTAACGCGGCCGCTACGGAGGGGGAGAATCGCAAAAAGACGCGGAGTTACTCGACGAGGACGGCGTTGACCTGCCCGTCCTGACCGGGACGGGAGGTGACTCGGGCTTGGCCCTCGCTCGTCTCGACGATGGCGCCTTTCGTGATGATGTTTCGGCGAGCGTAGTTCGGGTTCGAGGGGTTCTCGGTGACCTGCTCGATGGTCGCCTCGACGGTCTCTGCCCCGTCGGCGACCGACGCGACGTTCGAGGTCACGGCGCGGACCTTCCGGGTGTTGCCGCGGGAGTGAACGACCTTCAGTTTCCGTTCGCCGACCTGGGTTTCGGTCGACTGGCGACCCAGTTCGTGTTTCTTCTTCTTATGATTCGCGCGTCGTCGACCGCCTGTCCGCTTGCGTGGGGAGCGCCCCTGGTCTTGCATATCGGGTACGTGGCCGAGCGATTGCGACTAGCACTTACAGCCGGAAAGCCCCGAACCGTTCGACTCGGGGGGTGGTTCGAGAGAGCTTTGCTCTCCCGTGACGACGAAAAACGGCTTTGCCGTCTTTCGAACCATCCACGAACGTAGCTCGTCGGGGCTTCCTGGCTGTACTCGTGACTGCACGTGACAGCAAAACTGGTTCCGGTCACTGCCGGCAATCGCAACCGTTACCCAGCGGCCGACCGGCGGATGCACTAGATGAGTCTGAAGACGGCCGTGGCGGCGCCGTTCCGCCAGCGGGGGACCGACAGGATGGCCGAGAGCGAGTTCGTCGTGGCGCTGTCGCTCGACCGCAACTGGTTCTCGCCGGACCAGGCCAAGACGCTGGTCGACGTGGCCACCAGCGAGGGACTGCTGGAGCGCGAGGCGGACGCGCTGGTGGTGGGGTTCGACGCGTCGACGACGACGATTCCCGACGACTTCCGGCCGGGTGAGGAGATACTCCAGTCCCGCTCGACGTTCGAACAGGTGCTGGACGCGGTCGTCGAGGCGGGCGTCGAGAAGCGGACGGCCGTCGCAAGCATCAATCGGCTCCAGTCCGAACTGGGCGTGACGCTGGACGCGGCGGCGGTCGTCTACGCCCGTAGCGAGGGGGTCGACGTGGACGGCATCGCCGCCGAGGTCCGGGAGGAGCTCTGATGGTCGAGGACCGCATTACCGACGGCAAGCGCATCGGTCAGCTGTTCGCCTCGGAGCTGACGGGGCTGGAACGGGGGCCGCTGGGCGCGGTGTCAGTCGAAGATTCCGAGCCGGATGTCGAGCCGACGGACGGGGGCGCGTTCGCTTTCCGCGTCGTCGCCGACGGCGAGGAAATCGGGCGTGTCAGGGTGACCGAGACGACGGCGCGCCTGGAACTGGCGGCGACGACGTTCGAGAGCGAGCGCGAGGACTGTGACGGATGTCTACGCGGTGCCGGCCAGCGTCTCGCTGGTCCAGGCGATGAAGCCGGTCAGCACGAGTGAGGCCCCGACGAACGCGAGCGTCGCGGCCATCGCCAGCACGACGGTCGACCGCCCGAGTGGGGAGCCAAGCGCCATCACCACGGGGGAGAGCGTGATACACAGCGAGCCGGCGGCGACCGCCTGGCGCTGCTTGTGCGAGAGGTTCACGCCAATGTGGAAACGGGAGCCCTCGGGGGGGTCCGGCGCGGCGAGGCCGACACAGAACAACGGCACGCTCACGAACACGAGCGTAGCGGCGACGGCGTTCGACCGGAAGGCCCACTGGCCGGTCGCCGGGGCGATAGACAGCAGTGCACCGACGGTGAGAAGGGCGGAGCCGACGACGACTCCGACGGGCCTGAGTCGCGAGTCCGCCAGCGCTTCGCCCAGGTCCGGGAGCGTCTCCGCGACCTGTCCCACGTGCAGGGAACGGTCCATACCGAAGCTGTTCTCACACTGCGTGAAATACTACTGGCCCAAATTATCACCAGTGATAGCCAGGTCACGCCGGCCGAGAGGGAAACGCTTGTATCCGTCCCCGTCGGCCCGGTAGATATGCACTTTTTCGACCGGCTGGCCGACCGCATCGCGGCGGCCGACAGCGTCGTCTCGGTGGGGTTAGACCCCGACCCGGACCGGCTGCCCGACGCCATGGCCGACGCCGACCTGCCCCGCTGGCAGTTCAACCGTCGGATTATCGACGCGACCCACGAACACGCCGCCTGCTACAAGCCCAACGCCGCTTTCTATGAAGACCCCGATGGCTGGCGGGCGCTGCGAGAAACCATCGCGTACGCACATGGGAAAAACGTCCCCGTACTGCTGGACGCCAAACGGGGCGACATCGGCAACACGGCCCACCAGTACGCGGAGATGCTCTCCGACGAGGACGGCCCCGCGGCCGACGCTATCACCGTCAACCCCTTCCTCGGGTGGGACTCACTCGAACCGTTCCTTCGGCGCGCCGAGAAGGGCGTGTTCATTCTCGGCCGGACGTCGAATCCGGGCGGCGCGGACCTGCAGGACCTCGAACTGGCCTCCGGTGAGAAGCTCTACGAGCGGGTGGTTCACCTCGCGGACCGCTGGAACGACAACGGCAACGTCGGCCTCGTCGTCGGCGCGACCAACCCCGAGGAACTCGGGGCGATT
>PXQZ01000079.1 GCA_003021755.1 Halobacteriales archaeon QH_8_67_36
ATTCGAACCTCGGTCTCGTGCCCCCAAGGCACGAATCGTCGGCCGCTGGACCATCGACCCGAAAGTGGTTGTATGTCTATTCGTCTGTGGGTGCGAGGACGAAAGTGACCGCTCGCTGCCGTCCTCGCGGGGGCGTGCTTTGACTGTCAGCTCAGTCTCGAATGCCACACCGGTCCATGCAGGTTCCAGACCCTTCCGGGCCCGTTGCGGCCGACAGCATTGTCGACCGCGTGTGCCTGCCTCGATGGGCATCCGACCGCAGTATTCTGACGCCGACGTCGGGATTTGAACCCGAATCGCAGCCGTGACAGGGCTGTATGCTTCCGAGTTACACCACGTCGGCACGCGACGGCCATCGCCCCGGGGAGAATCGAACTCCCGACCTCGGGATCCAAAGTCCCGCGTCTCTCGCCAACGGAGACTCCGGGGCTGCACAGCGCCGCCGCTATCTGTGGTTATTGTGTGCTCGTGACTGCGCTGTGGTCGGCCCACAGCAGCCACGGTCCGCATCGCTATCGGATGCGAACAGAGTCCCATACCGCGAGCGTCACCAAGACAGCTCGCCCGAGATGGACGACACTGTCAGGCTGAAGCAGGCGGCAGGCCCGTGTTCCCCGGCCCCGGGCGGGTAGTCCGCGTGAGGGGCCACGTTATGCGGGCGAAGTCATCCGGACATCACCGGACGGAATCGCGTCGAGTTGCTCGACGCCATATTCCATCCAGGAATTACTGTCCGGTTCCATACGCTGACCGCGTAGCAAACATGGGCCACCCACGGCTATCGGCAAGGAAGCGGGCCGTGGAGTGGGTTTAGCAGTCAGCATGTCGAGTCACCTTGATTGCGAGTTCAATTATTCCTCATGACCCGGGGTGTATTAATTTTGAGCGAGGTATGTTACGCATAGGCACGAATGGATATTTTGAGCGAAGCACTCCACCCAAAACCGAACACAATCAACAGAAGCGCATCAAAGCTATCATGCGGTGGGTTGAGTACATCAACTCGGAATCCCGCAGAACAAGCGAGTCAAAAAAGACTCGCAAATCGTACAGCATCCTATCTTTTTCTCTCTGTCACGGACATAGATTCATCTATGCAATACTGCACTGAGTGTGGCACTGAGATCCATGAGACTCATTATTACTGCGGACAGTGCGGGACGCGACTTACCGAGGAGGACAGCGCTCCGACGAACACGACTTCAGGTGCTGTCGGGACCGGTTTCCTGAGTGGGAAATCTATGGAGTATCTGTCTGAAGCAGTTGACACTGGAATTGACGAGGATCAGCCCGGACACGCAGCACTCAATCCTGATATGGCGGCTGCACTGCAGGATTTTGCTGTAATTGGCTCGATCGATGATATTCATCTATTGGAAGTATTGGCCTCTGGAGTGGAGGATGAGTATTTCAATGAGAAAGAAACGAGATTGATGCTCCTTGGATTATTTCGCCTTGTCCGTCTCTATGATCAGAGCTTCTCTACGGAATGGGAAGCAGAGCTGTCGGACAATCTCAACGAGGCCATGGAAGGCGCGAAAGAGAGTCTCGAAGACGAGAGTGACTAAACATGGCACCACACCACAAGCTATTTGCCGCCAGTCTGTCATCTAAATCTTAGCGAATCGCAAGATGCCGTCGACCCCCGTTACGTAGCGTAACGAAAGCAAATCGGCTGAAGGGGGTGTAGTTTATAAACGTCGTACTGCCGTCTGCCAAATGTGGGCCGTCACAAAACGGGACGGGCGCTGAGGGATTTGAACCCCCGACGGTTTGGTCCGAAGCCAAGCACTCTGTCCAGGCTGAGCTAAGCGCCCTGTACTCAGACATAGGTCGACGTTTCGGTTTAAACTAACCGATTCGCGACGGCGGTATGGGACCGACACACTGTCCGGACTCAGTGTCGCCTGACAATTGAGATGTCCCGCCGCCCGATACTGTGTAGTAAATTCCGCTTCATGCGAGCCGAAACATCTATACTGGTGTCAGAGGCACATGGAGGTAGTTTCCGTCTCACAGCTTCCAGTCCATGTACGAACTAGGCCCTCCGTTCGGCGGCACCTCGGTACCGCCGGGGACGAACATCCTGCTTTCGGGACCACCGCTGGCGGGCAAGCGCCGTCCGGCAATGGAGACACTCGCCGTCGGTGCCAGACGCGGCGAGGGGACGATCATCGTCTCGACCCGCGACAGCGCGGCCCGCATGCGCGAGGCGGTCGCCCCGCTGGTCGAGGAGGGGACGGCCGTCGCAGTCGTCGACGCCGTCACGCAGCACATCGGCCGGTCCACCGACGCCGACGCGACGAAGTACGCCTCCTCGCCCCGGGACATGAGCGATATCGGCGTCAAGTTCTCCGAGTTCGTCCAATCGTTGTACACGGAGCAACAGCGCGAGCACAACCGCGTCGTGGTCGACTCGCTGACGACGCTGTTGCTGTACTCGAACCTCCGGACGGTGTTCCGGTTTCTCCACGTGTTCACGTCCCGCGTCGAGAGCGTCGACGGCCTGGGGCTGTACACCGTCGAGTCCACGGCCCACGACGCGGAGACGCTGTCAACGCTCGACCGGCTGTTCGACGCCACGATGGCCGTCGAGGCCGACGGGACGGCGACGCTGACGCTGCCCGACGGCGACACCATGACTGCGACGCTCTAGTCGGTCGTCTCGGGTGTGGACTGGCCCTCGGACTCCGTCGCGGCGCCATCACCGGCTGCCGGGTCGTCGCCTGTCCGGTCACCTTCTGCCGTCGCCTCGGCATCCTCGATGACCACCTCGGTGAGAATCGCGTCCGTATCGAGGCCCTGCTCCTCGGCGATGGCTTCCAGCAGCGCCCGCTGCTCGGTCTGTTCCCGGTCGATGGCTCCGACCCGGTCGCTGGTCTCCTCGACCGTGCTCCGGAGCTCCCGTAGCTGCTCTTTCTGCTCGTTCAGCTTCGTGTAGAGGTCGTCGGCCATGTCGGCGACTTTCTGAAGCTTCTTCGCGGTGGAACCAAGGCCCATACCCGGCGTAGGTCCAGGGCCCATTTGCCGGTTTCGCTCGGTCGTCGCCGTAACGTCGCTGTTAAGACGTCCGCGGCCCCAGCGCGGGTATGAACGGGCTCCGGACCGGCCCGACGGTCGGTATCGTCGGGTGTGTCGCCTATCTGCTGGTCCTCGTCGCGCCGTATCTCATCGTCGAGACGACGAGCGCTGTCGGCGTGTACTACGCCGCGGGTGCGCTCTCGCCGACGATTACAGCCGTCTTCGCCCTCCTTGCCATCATCGTCCTCGCCGCCGGCCGGGAGGGTCGCACCGACCCGGCCCTCGCCGCCGGTGGCGCGCTCGTTCTGGGTGTCTTCATCATCGGACTGAGCCTGCTGTGGGCGACGACGGTGCCGACCGGTCTGGTGCTGGGGCTAACCGAATCGACGCTCATCGAACACCACCGCTGGGTGCTGATAGCCGCCGCCGTCCCGGTGCCGCTGGGTGCCGCCTGGTTCGCCGTCGGGCTGGACCTGCTCTGAAACGGTCGCACGAACCGGCAGGCCCCCGTCACCATGCGGTTTTCCAGTTCCGAAAGGCCCTTATGGGACGGTGGCGGAATTCGGAACGGACTAGGTCGGGGGGTTTGGCCCCCCTCTGTACCCGCACTATGGTCATCAGCGGGGACCGAACCCGGGGGCGTCCGGTCAGACGGACGCGGACCCCGTGAGCCAACGTAGAAGCCTCGTCCCACGGGGACGGCGGTCCACGTGGTCGCGTCTGCAGGGACGTGCCCGCGTGGTTAAACGATGGCACTCCGCCAGGCACGGAAGTGAGCAGCGGACCGTCGAACACCCGTCGCTCGTGGGGTCGCGGGGTGGAGGAGGCAAACGGGATTACCCACGTCCGAACGCCGGGCAATCCCGGTGTCCGTTCCATTCATCCCGACCCACTTTTTACGTCGAGGGTATCCTCGCGCCGCGAGCGGCGCTCTCGCAAAGACGTGGGGAAAAACGCGGGAATCGAGGTCGAAGACCGAGATTCCCGTGAAACGGCGGCGGTGCCGCCGTATGCTTGCCTCGGCAGCCCTGTCAGTCCCCGGTTCGTGCGACGGATCGCTCACAGCCGCTGTCGCCGTGACCACCACACGCTTGCGGCGCCGACGCTTCGACTCCACACGTGGGTGAGCCCGAGTCGAAGCTACTGAAACGCCGTCCGAACTGTGGTGCGGTCGGCGCGTACACGAAGCGATACGGGGCCGAGAGCGGAACTCCTGGATGAGCGAGGAGGTCGCAGGGACCCGCGTTATCGCTCGAACACCGCGGTGTGGCCCCGGACCTGCACCACGTCGGCGTCGACGTGGTCCGCGAGTTCGTCGGCGAGGTCCTCAGTGGTCGTCCCGCCGCGGGCCGCGCGCAGGAACTTCACCTTCACGAACTGGCTGTCTTCGAGCTGGCTGCCGAGTTCGTCCGCGACGGATTCGACGCCCTTCTTGCCGACACGAAGTGTCGCGTCCAGGTCGTGGATGCGCTGGTCTCTCGGTTTCGATGGCATAGATGGACACTGGCCGTGGAGTTATTTAAATCCGCACCAACGGGCTACGCGTAGGGATAGCGTGCCTGTTCCCCACACTCACAGGTGACCACGACGTGTCCGGACCGGCTACGGACGCGGGCGTTCCGTCCGGGGACGAGAAACCTATCACACGAGCGACAGATTGAGTGAGAGAAATCCCGCGGGAGGCGCAGTCGATGGCGCTCGGCGATGCGACGGGCGCGGCGAACGTACTCGCGGGCCCGCTCGCCGCGGCCCTCGCGGACGGCGTCGCGGGCCATCGACTGCAGCCGTTCGATGCGCTCGCGGGCGATGGTTTCCTCGTCGGTCATCGTCCCGGAGTGGTGTCGCGATGGGCAAACGCCTTCCGGAGCGAGTCGGTAGCGTTTTGCTCGCGGCCCCAAAGCGACCGGTCGTGCGCGTCCTGAACTATCTGGAACTCGAAGACCGGCTCGACCGGTCCGGCATCGCCACGTCCGTCGACCACCAGCGCCGGGCGCTCGCCGACACCGGCGTCGACGTAGTGGAGAGCCCGTGGACCGACGGCCACCCGGCGTGGGCCGTCGGCGGGAACCTGGCTTTCGACGACCCGGTCTTCGAGACGTACGACGTCGCCCACTGTAACATGATAGGGCCGGGATCGGTCGCTGTGGCTCGCCACGCGAAGCGCAACGACATCCCGCTCGTCCTTCACGCCCACGTCACCCGCGAGGACTTCCGGGGGAGTTTCCGCGGATCGAACCTCGTCGCGCCGGCGCTGGGCGAGTATCTGCAGTGGTTTTACTCGCAGGCCGACCGGGTGCTGTGTCCCTCCGAGTACACGAAGGGCGTCCTCGAAGACTATCCCGTCGACGCGCCCATACAGCCGGTCACGAACGGTGTCGACACCGAACCCTTGCAGGGGTTCGAGGCGTACCGTGAGGAGTACCGCGACCGCTACGGCCTCGACGGGATGGTCGTCTTCGCCGTCGGTAGCGTCTTCGAGCGCAAGGGGCTGACGACGTTCTGTGAACTCGCGCAGGGGACCGACTACGATTTCGCGTGGTTCGGCACGTACGACGACGGCCCCCACGGCTCCGAGGCGGTCCGGACGTGGACCAGCGACCCGCCGGAGAACGTCACCTTCACCGGATGGGTCGAGGACGTCCGCGGGCCCTACGGCGCGGGCGACGTCTTCCTCCTCCCCTCGAAGGTCGAGAACCAGGGCATCGTCGTGCTGGAGGCGATGGCCTGCGGGAAGGCCGTCGTCCTCTCCGACATCCCCGTCTTCCGGGAGTACTACGAGGACGGCTACGACTGTCTCATCTGTAGCGACGAGGCGGAGTTCCGCGCGGCGCTCGAACGGCTCGAAGCGGACCCGGACCTGCGCGAGCGCCTCGGCGAGAACGCCAGAGAGACCGCGCGCGAGCACGGGCTCGACCGCGTCGGAAACCGACTGGTCGAGGTGTACGAAGCCCTTCTCTGAGGGCTGTCAGGGACTCCTGCTCGCGGCCCCGACGGTGGTGCAGACGACGCCGTCGGTGGCCGATCTGAGGACGAGTCCGCCGGGCTGTCTCCACCCCCCGATACCCACTGGGGGTCATGAAGCGTTCCGGCCGGTCCCGTCCAATGAGAAATACACCGCTCGGCGTCCACCCGCCAATGGCAAGGGTTTAGCCGCTGGTCCGTCTACGCCGTCGCCATGGCACTGCCGCAGGTCGCCGCGTTCACCGACACATACCTGCCGACGGTCAACGGCGTGACCTACACGGTCCAGACGTGGCGCGACCACTGGCAGGCCCGTGGCGGCCACATGGACGTAGTCTACCCCCAGAGCGGCTACGTCCCCGTGGCGGGGGAACACCCTGTCCGGAGTCTCCCGTTCCCGTTCTACGAGGGGTACAGGCTCGGAATGCCACAGATTCCGAGCAAGGTCCGCGACGCCGACGTGGTCCACGCCCACACCGCCTTCAGTCTCGGGATGGCCGGCCGGCGACTGGCCCGGAAGATAAACGCGCCGCTGGTCGCCTCCTACCACACGCCGACCGGCGAGTACGCCGAGTACGTCTCGAAGATGGGCGTCGTCGAGTCGGCCGTCCAGTCCAGCGCCGAGCAGTACGAGCGGTGGTATCTCGACGGCGCCGACCGGGTTATCACACCGACCGACCGAACCGCCGACTACGTCCGGACGAAACTCGGTCCGGACACCGCCGTCGAGGTCGTCTCCAACGGCGTCGACACGGACTTTTTCGCCCCGCCGGCGACCGACGACTTCCGGGAGCGCCACGACCTGCCGGAGGGCCCGCTGGTGGGATACACCGGCCGACACGGCCACGAGAAGTGTCTGGGCGACATCCTCACGGCCTGTGCGGGGCTTGACGTGACCGTCGTCTTTGGCGGCGATGGGCCGGCCCGGGACGAACTCGAATCGGCGGCCGCGACGAGCGACCTCGACGTGCGCTTTCTGGGCTTTCTGGACCGCGAGGAACTCCCGGCGTTCTACGCGGCCCTGGACGTCTTCGCGTTCCCCAGCCCGGTCGAAACCCAGGGACTGGTCGCCCTGGAGGCCAACTGCTGTGGGACGCCCGTCGCCGGCGTCGACGCGGGCGCGCTCAGCGACACCGTCGACGACGGGGAGACGGGGTACAGCTACGACGAGGGCGACATGGACGGCTTCCAGCGGGCCATAGAGCGGGCGCTCGACGAACGTGCGACGCTTCGGGACCACTGTCTCGCCCGGCGCGACGCGGTCAGCGTCGACCACGCCGTCGACCGCCTCGTCGAGGTGTACAACGCGGTCTTACGGTAGACGACGGCGGGTGTCCATCCGTCCGCTACGAGGCATAGGAGTGTCCGACGGCGAAGCCGACACCGATCATGATTCCGGTGATGACGCCGAAGACGAAATCCCCGGTCGCGACGCCGTAGATGCTCCCGAGGCCCGTCCCTGCCGCGATGGCTTTCGTCACCAGCGGCCAGCGAATCCAACCGAGTCGGCCGTCGCTCATGGCCGACCACAGACGATGGGAGCCCAAAAACGTATCAGTCCCGGGTCGTTTAGCGTGTGATCGATGGCCGGTATCCGGTTGCGTCCGCTGACGGCCGCGCCCCCGTCGAACCGCGGTCAGTAGCCGACAAGTACCCCTCTCTGGTCGGCGACTGGACTCATGCCCGAACCCAGTCCTCGGAGCCGGAGAGCAAATATCCGAGTGACGCGTCGACCCCGACGCCGTGGCACCCAACTACGTCGTTCCGGCGAGCACCGCGAAATCGAGGGCACCGACGTGACGGTATGTCCGCCGATGTACGAACGCATCGACCACGTTCCGGAGGAGATGTTCAACGACCCGCCGGAGCCGTCCCACAGGGAAACCACATCCTCCTATCGCGGGTACAGCACGACCAGCAGGCAGGACGGGACGGTCGTCCTGCGGACGCCCAATGGGACTCGATGACCCTTTCTCGTAGGCGCTACGCCAGCGCGCTACCGGCCCGGATGATCGTCTGCTCGCCGAACGCCGGCCCGACGAGCTGGAGTCCCACCGGGAGCCCGTCGTCCGTCTCGCCGGCCGGCACCGAGATGGCCGGCAGGTTCGCCAGGTTCACCGGCGTCGTGTTGGCGTCGGCGAGATACATCGTCAGCGGGTCCGAGAGGCTCTCGCCGCGTTTCATCGGCGGCACCGGCATCGTCGGCGAGGCGAGCACGTCCGCCTCGGAGAGGGCCTCGTCGAAGTCCTGCTTGACCCACGCGCGGGCGTCCTGGGCTTTCTTGTAGTACTTGTCGTGGTAGCCCGCCGAGAGCGCGTACGTCCCGAGGAGGACGCGCCGTTTGACCTCCTCGCCGAACCCTTCCTCGCGGGCCTGTGCGAAGCTCTCGTTCCAGTTCCCCTCGCCGCCTGACACACCGGCAGACTCGCTTCGCTCGTCTCCCGAGCCTCCGGTCGCTTCGCTCCCGGAGGTCCCGTACCGAACCCCGTCGAAGCGAGCCAGGTTCGAGGACGCCTCGGACATGGCGATGACGTAGTAGGCCTCGACGGCGTGTTCGACGCTCGGCAGCGCGACCTCGTGGTAGCTCGCGCCCTGCGATTCGAGTTCGTCGATGGCGTCCCAGAACGTCTCGACGACGGCCTCGTCGGCGCCGTCGAGCAGTTCCGTCGGGACGCCGATGGAGAGCCCGTCGACGTCGCCGTCCGCCGCGGCGGCGAACTCGTAGTCGGTGCCGTTGTCACGGGCGTCCCGGGTCGTCCCGTCGCGCTCGTCGGGGCCCGCGATGACCGCCAGGAGTTCGGCAGCGTCCTCGACGGAGGGGGCTATCGGTCCGATCTGTTCGAGGCTGTTGGCGTAGGCGATGAGCCCGTACCGGGAGACCAGCCCGTAAGTGGGCTTGATGCCGACGACGCCACAGAACGCGGCCGGACAGCGGATGGAACCGCCGGTGTCGCTCCCGAGGGCCAGGTCGGCGTCGCCCGCGGCGACCACTGCGGCGGAGCCACCGGAGGAGCCGCCCGGAACCCGGCCCTCGGCGACCGGGTTCTCGACGGCGCCGTAGGCCGAGGTTTCCGTCGTGGTCCCCATGCCGAACTCGTCCATGTTGGTCTTCCCGGGGATGGTCGCGCCAGCGTCTTTCAGCCGTTCGACGACGGTCGCGTCGTAGGGCGGAACGTACCCTTCGAGCATCGCCGAGCCGGCAGTCGTCTGGACGTCCTTCGTCGAGATGTTGTCCTTGACCGCGACGGTCTTTCCGGCGAGGGGGCCGTCCTCGGCGCCCTCGATGGTGTCCGTGGCGATGTAGCCGTTGTAGTCGGTCATCTACGACACCTTCGGACCTTTGAACTGCCCGGCTTCCGACTCGGGGGCGTTCCGGAGGGCCTCCTCCTGGCTCAGACACTCCCGGACCTCGTCGGGGCGCATCACGTTCGTCAGGTCCGCGTCGCGGTTGGTCTCTGGCACCTCGTCGAGGGCCTCGAACGCGGACAGAATCTCGCCGAACTGCTCGGTGAACCGCTCGACCTCCGCCTCCTCCAGGTCGATGCGGGCGAGGTCGGCGACGTGGGCGACCTCGTCCCCGTCGACAGCGTTGTCACTCATGCCGTTTTCGTACAGTGGGCCGGCGGTAAGCGTTTCGGAACGACGAGCCCAAGTGTTGGGGGTAGTTCCGCAACGAACGTCCTTTCGACCGCAAACCACGAACAGTGCTTTTCGATTTGAAAATCATAGCTTTGCGATTTGGGAAAAGTTTTAAATTGCTCGCACCACAACAGAGTAGTACAAGAGACGTTTTTCGGGTCACCAGACCCGCCTGTTCGCCAAACCAATGACAGATACCACCATCCGTCGATACACGAGTGAGCGCGAAACCGAGGAGGAGCAGACCGAGGACGAAGCGGAGTCGTTAGTCTGTCCCGAATGTGGTGGCTCGCTGCTCTCCGACAGTGAACGCGGCGAAACCGTCTGTGAAGACTGCGGTCTGGTCGTCGAGGAAGACGAGATAGACCCCGGTCCCGAGTGGCGCGCCTTCGACTCCAAGGAGAAAGACCAGAAGTCCCGCGTCGGCGCCCCGACGACGAACATGATGCACGACAAGGGACTGTCGACCAACATCGGCTGGCAGGACAAGGACGCCTACGGCAACTCCCTGTCATCGCGCCAGCGCGAGAAGATGCAACGCCTGCGGACCTGGAACGAACGCTTCCGCACCCGCGACTCCAAGGAACGGAACCTGAAGCAGGCGCTGGGCGAGATAGACCGGATGGCCTCGGCACTGGGGCTGCCCGAGAACGTCCGCGAGACGGCCAGCGTCATCTACCGCCGGGCACTCGACGAGGACCTCCTGCCGGGCCGTTCCATCGAGGGCGTCTCGACGGCCTCGCTGTACGCCGCCGCCCGACAGGCCGGCACGCCACGGTCCCTCGACGAGATCTCCAACGTCTCCCGCGTCGGCAAGGACGAAATCGCCCGCACCTACCGCTACGTCGTCCGCGAACTCAGCCTCGAAATCCAGCCCGCCGACCCCGAGAGCTACGTCCCTCGCTTCGCGTCGGACCTGGCGCTCTCCGAGGAGGTCGAACGGCGCGCCCGACAGCTCCTCCAGAACGCAAAGCAGGAGGGCGTCCACTCCGGGAAATCGCCCGTCGGACTCGCCGCCGCGGCCGTTTATGCCGCCTCGCTGCTGACCAACGAAAAGGTCACCCAGAGCGAGGTCAGCGAGGTCGCCAGCATCTCCGAAGTGACGATCCGGAACCGCTACCACGAACTGCTGGAAGCCGAGGACAGCGTTCACCCGTAACGTAGTTTTCCCTCCGAACCGTCTCAGGGGCATGGAGACGACTCGGCACTTCGTCGCGACCGTCTACGCTGTCCACGACGGGGCCGTCGCGTTGCACGAACACGACAAACTGGAGATGTGGCTCCCCGCCGGGGGCCACCTCGACCGGGACGAACTCCCCCACGAGGCCGCACTCCGGGAGACCGAGGAGGAACTCGGGATGACCGTCGACCTCGTGGCACCACAGGAGCGTATCACGAGCGAGACAGTCCGGTCGATTCCCCAGCCACAGCACTTCCTGGTCGAGGATATCAACGTCCACGGGAACGGCGAGGTCGGGCACCAGCACGTCGACTTCATCTTCTATGGGGCCGCCCCGAGCCGGGAGATTCAGCCTGGCGACGGGGAACAGCCCGCCGACGACTGGACGTGGTTCACGGCCGCGGAACTGCGTGCACACGGCGACGAGATTCCGGCGGACGTGGTGGAAATCGGGCTGCGAGCCATCGAGGCGGTCGCCGATAGTCCCACGTAGGTTCAAGTACGGACGGGTGAGCAGGCCCACCCATGCCCTGACAAGTCGCCACGGGCCGGCCAAGCGACGCCGGCGGCCGACCGGTCCGTGTCTCTCTGCCGGCCGTCCGTTCGCTACAGCAGGGACTCGATGTACCGGCCGACGTGGTCGTCCATCCGTCGCTTGTAGCCGGCCTGCCGGGCCAGCCGGTCGAGTTCGCGCGCGGCCAGCGAGCCGTACTGGGCAGCCTTCTTGTCCCGCATCGCAACGGCTTCGGGGAGCGAGTCCAGCGCGGCCTGTCGGAGCGCCCACTTGCGAGTCTCGCCGTCGACGAGCATCCTGTCGTCCAGCCCGAGCGCCACCGACACGACGCGGTCGTGCAGTATCGGGGTCACCGGCTCGACGCCCGCCGCCCGCATCGCCAGCACGTCCCGCGGAAGCTGTTCCGGGAGCGTCCGGACGACCTCTCGCTGGGCACC
>PXQZ01000080.1:0-1852 GCA_003021755.1 Halobacteriales archaeon QH_8_67_36
ACTCCAGCTAGACATCGAGAAGAAGGCCGAGCAGCAGGCGCTTGCCTCGCGTGGGCTGGACTTCGTGACGGACACGTATCTGCCCGAGCGACTGGACGAGATGGGCCTGCTGTAGCCGTCGCCGGCCGCATCGTCTCGGTTATGCCAGTCCGTATACAGTCCCGTTTTCCGCAGCGACGTATGCTCGCGTCTCGTCGGCAGACAGGTCGGTTAGATCGCTCTTGGCGTCGAATTACCACTGTTTGGTCCCAGCTGTCGTATCAAGCACGAAGTTGAACCGATTTCGCGGATCGTAGCTCGACCATGAGTCCACATACAGCGTCTCCGAGACGGTTGCGGCCGGATACTATCGTTCGTGTCGTACGACCACTGCTGACTCCCGTCGTCGGTCGCGAGTGACCTGACCGTTCCTGACGCCGTCCCGACGTAGAGACTCTTGCCTGTGCTACGTGGCGGGGCTGTGACTCCGGATTCAAGCGGCTGCTTTCAAGAAAGAACGGCTCTGTGTCTTCTCCCTGCGCCCCAGCCGTAGTCGCTGTTTCCGTCGTTACCTCGGTTTCAGTCGTGATCGGCAGGCGGGTCCTGCGGCGGTAATTCAAGCAGTGAACGGACGTATCGACGGAGCCAGTTTCGTACCTGCGTCCCAATGGGGGTAAACACCAGCGTCGCAGCGAGACAGATCGAGACGAGTTGGAGCGCAACCGTCAGCCGCGGTATCAACGACCGACCAGGGATCAAAACAGCACCGAAAAGCAAGATCAGGTCGATGGCCTGTTCCGCGACAAAATAGCCGAAACTGGCCGCGAGTGAGGGTTGAAAGCCGGCTGTCCAGAACAACACGACGATGATTGTGCCGAACAACAGGCCGACGCCTATCGTCGACAGTGGAAGCTCGACCTGAGTCGCATCGGCCACCGCAGAGCCAAGGGACCAGAACGACGGCCCGACGAGGAGCCAGACCAGCAGTAAGTGACCGAACGAGGGTGTTCGTTCAGTCACGGAACGTGTTCCTCTTGATTGCTCGTTGGAGCGGTCCATCACAGTGTTGTTTTGATGACCGCTTTAATACCGTTTTGACTGGCAGGAGCCGGGACAGTCATCTCGGTTGTTGTTCGGCCGTTACACCGGCTAATTCTCGTCGAGCACGACGGGAACGCCGCGTCTCGCGACGTCTTCGGCGAAGGCCCCGGAGTCAGCTTCCAGCGACGTGAACGTGTTGTAGTGCATCGGGAGCACGAGGTCGGGGGCCATCGCTTCGGCGAGGTCGGCGGCCTCGTGGCGGTTCATCGTGTAGAAGCCACAGCCGATGCCCTTCGGGTGGATAGGCGTGCCGTCACCCTTCACGTTCCGGCCGTCCCCGTGGTTGTACGCCGGCATGGTCCAGATCGGAACGTCGCCGACGAGCAGTTCGTCCTCCATCGACACGTCCCGGACCTCGTAGCCGAGGTCGGCGAGACGATCGAGGTCCCTGTCGGTCGCGTGGACGTTGATGCCCTCGAACGCGACGACGGTGGCGTCATCGCCGGCCACGCGGCGGATGCCGTCGGGGTCGTAGTGGTGGATGTGTGTCACACAGACGATGTCGCCGTCCCGGGGTGCGTAGTCGCGGGTCGGCGGGTGGCCGACACCGGGCGTGTCCGGTTCCCACTCGTCGGTGAGGACACCGTACCGACCGGGGTCGAGATAGACGACCGTATCGTCGGCTTCCAGACGGAGCGTCGCGTAGCCGAGCCACTCCGCGGTGATGCCGTCGTGACGGATGGTCATACACTGGCTTGTGCCAGCGCCGAGTTACGACTGTCGGTCCTGACGGCCGGCTAGCCGTCGTCGGATAGCTCGACCTCGATGGAGA
>PXQZ01000080.1:2067-6488 GCA_003021755.1 Halobacteriales archaeon QH_8_67_36
CGAGGCGACCGGCGAGGAGAGCAGGACGAAGGCGACGTAGGCGACACCCAGCAGGATGGCGGCGTGTTTGGCCCCGTCTTTCAGGCTCCCCTCGCCGAGTTGGCCGCCGATGAAACCGGTCAGGAGGGCCTGGACGAGCGCGATGTGAAAGAACACTAGCGTGTAGGCGGCCTTGTCGACCCGGCCGAGGCGGGCGAACTGGTCGGTGTTGACCCCGAGCCGGTTCGCATTGTCCGGCGTCGGGACCGTGGAGGGCAGCGCCGGCACCAGCACCTCCTGGACGGCGACGATGATGACCAGGAAGACGAAAAAGGAGATGTAGATGACCACGAGGTACGTCAACATCTGCTGGCGCCGCCGGTTTCGCAGGCGGTGGTCGGCACGGGCCTGCGTGGCGGCGATGCGCAGCACCGACCCGAGCTGGCCCGAGGCGTGCATGGCGTTCGTCAGCAGCGTCACGACGCGGGAGATGGCGGTGGTCCGGACCCGGCGACCGAAGCGGACGAGCGCGTCGTCGACGTTCGCTCCCATACTGATGTCGGCCCAGATGCGGTCGACCTCGGGGGAGAGCACGCCGACGTCGCTGCCCCGGACCCGGCGGATGCTCTCGACGATCGTCATCCCGGCCTCGTTGAGGCTGGCGAGTCGCTCCAGCAGCTCCGGCGTCGCCGCCTCAATGCGGCTGACCCGCCGGCTGTAGACGGTTCGGACGACGGCGAAAGAGCCCAACACCAGCAACAGCGACTGGACGACCAGATCGTCAAGTATCCGGACGTTAACCGAGGACGTCTGGAAGGCCGACGGGAGGCGGACCGCAAAGAGCAGGAGCGCGACGGGCACGGCGAGATACAGCACGTGCGTCGGATTCCAGACGAGGGTGCGGAGGGGTGACCGCAGCGCCGCCTTCAGCGACCCGACTCGGTCGTGGAACCGGAGCCGGGCCCAGTTGGGGTCGCTCTCCCGGACGGTGCCGCCGTCTGCCAGCCCGGTCGGCCCCGTCACGTCCGACGGGCGCCCGAGCGTGGCCGTCGTGACGCGTTCCATCGCCCTCGTCGTCCCGGTGTCGCCGATGCCCAGCGCCGAGAGTTTCTGGTTGAGATACACCATGAACCCGAGGTTCGCCAGCGGAATCGCGAGGTAGCCGAGCAACTGGAGGAAGGGAAGGGTGTCCGTCGTCGTCAGCCCGAACACCATCAGGATGGTGATGAGGAAGAGTACTCCGGCGACGAAGATGGTGACGTACGCCTCGGCGATGGTCGCCAGCGACTCCAGCAGGTCGGCCTGGCGCTCGGCGGCCTCCTCCTGGTGGCGCTCGTACTGGTTATGCAGGAACGACGAGAGCGACTGGCCGCTCTGGAGGACACTGGAAAGGTTCTCCGAGAACGTCTTGAACCGCTCGCTGGGCGTCCGCTGGTTCGTTCGATTGATAGCCGAGAGCATGTCCTGCCCGAACATGTCCATCTCGCGGACGGCGACGCCGAACTCCCGGGCGGTCTCGCCGTATATTTCCTCGTTTTTGGCCAGGACGGTCATCACGTCGGGGAAGGACATTCCGCCACGGGAGAGGGCATACATGAAGGCGATGGTGCGGGCCATCCCCTCGTCGATGTTGCGCTGGCGGACCTCCGCCTTGTTCTTGGGCATCTCCCAGCGCATCACGTAGGTCAACCCCGCAGTGAGTCCACCGAAGAAGACGCCACTCACCACGAGTATCGCCAGCGTCTGCGTGCTGGAAAGCACGAGTTCGAACCCCCGAATCCCGAGGGCGTTGACCATCGTCCGTGGCAGCCCCAGCATGAGGTCGATTATCGTGGGAACCAGCAGGAGGACCGCGCCGACTGCGTAGGCACCGGCGGCGGCACCGCCGACGGCCGCCAGCCCGGTGTAGAGGTAGGTCCGCGTCGCGTAGGTCCGGTAGGACTGCCCGATGTACGCCGCTTCGAGCCGGCGCTCGCGTTCCTGCGAGTCCCTGACGTACCGTCCGAACAGCCGGCGGGCGATGCGCGTCAGCCGGCGTTCGACGGTTTCACTGGCCGAGGAGAGCAGGACGAGCCCCAGAATCCCGGCGACGATGACCAGCGGCGCCAGTCCCAGCGGGTTCAGCGCCATCTTACACCGTCTCGTCGGAGCCGATGCGCTCCATCACCTGCTCCTTGTCCGCGTAGTACTTGTTGACCATCGCGGTGAAGCGCCGGTAGTCGGTGACGCCCTGCTCCCTGAGGAACGCGAGGAAGCGCTTGCGGTCGTTTATCTCGGTGAGCAGCTCCGACTGGCTCCAGCCGCGTTCCTCGCGTATCTCGTCGACGAGCTCGCTGTTTCGCTCCCGGAACCGGTCGCCGGTCGCCTGCCAGGCGTAGGTCGTCGAGTAGTCCAGTTCGCCGGTCCGCTGGTCGATACCCTCGATTTCGGCGAGCGTCTTCGCCCGGCGGACCCGCTCGTCGCCCGAGCGGGCGAGCACCTGCACACAGAGGATGTCGAGGCTCTGGACCATCGGCCGCGGGACGTTGATCGGCTCGTTTTCCAGCCGGTTGATGACGGTCTGGACCGAGTCGGCGTGCATCGTCGAGAACGTCGTGTGGCCGGTGTTCATCGCCTGGAACAGCGTGATGGCCTCCTCACCGCGGACCTCGCCGACGATGATGTACTCCGGCCGGTGGCGCAGTGCGGAGCGCAGCAGGTCGTACATCGTGATGTCCGAATCGTCCAGCCGTTCGCGGGTGACCGAGGAGAGCCAGTTGTCGTGGTACAGCGACAGCTCGCGGGTGTCCTCGATGGTCAGTACCTTCGAGCGGGGCGGGATGAACATCGCCAGCGCGTTCATCGAGGTCGTTTTGCCGGCCGCCGTCCCACCGGCGAAGATGAGCGACTTGTTGGACTCGATGGCGAGCCAGAGGTAGCCGAGCATCTCAAGCGAGAACGTGCCGAAGTTCAGCAGGTCGATAGGGGTGAACGGCTCGTCGGCGTACTTCCGGATGGTAAAGGCGGAGCCACGGGGCGTGACCTCCTCGCCGAGCGCCAGTTCGATGCGCGAGCCGTCGGGTAGTGTCGTCGAGACGACGGGGTCGGAGATGGAGACGTGCCGGCCCGAGCGCTGGGCGAGCTGGATGACGAAGTCGTTCAGCTCCGCCTCCTCGAAGGCGACGTTCGTCTCGATGTCGGTGTACTCGTCATGGTAAACGAAGATGGGGAGGTCCGAGCCGTCACAGGAGATGTCCTCGATGGCGGGGTCGTGCATCAGCGGGTCGATGAGCCCGTACCCCTGGAACGACCGGTAGAGGTAGTAGAACAGCCGGTAGAACGTCTCGGCCCCGATGACGACGCCGTACTCCTCCAGCCGGTCGTGAAGCTCCGACCGGAGGGCCCGTTCGGGATCGGTGTCGACCGCCTCGCGGTAGATGAGCGGCCCGCGGATGTCCTCGTACAGCCGGTCCAGCAGTTCGGACTCGACGTCCGTCAGCGACGGTTCGACGACGTGGTAGTGCTTCTCGTCGGTCTCCGGGTCGCGGTTGATCGAGACGAAGGCGAAGGGGGCGTTGAGCCAGTAGCGTTCGAGTTCCTCCCAGCCGTCCATGCCGGCAAACCCCGTCAGGGTCCCGTGGCGGGCCGGGTCGTAGTTCGATTCTGGCACCGCCGTCCCCGACAGGATGGTGGCGGTCCGGGAGAGCCATGCCTGTATCCGGCCCAATGGGTCCTGGACGCGCTCGCCGGGGTCGGGTGTTTCGGGGTTAGACATCGGCTGGATGGGTGCCGTGAACGTAGACTCCGTTTGGTGGCCAGCTACTTAAATTCGCTCGCCGACTCGGGAGCCGGACTCGGAGGTGCTACCCGGCTTACATTACGTCCGGTCGGCGGTGAGCAGGACACCGGCGAGCACGGGCGCGACCAGCGCACCGATGGGAACTGTCGTTCCGGGGAACCCGCCGTCGAGGTTCAGCAGGACCGTCCCGACGAGGGTGAGCAGGCCGACGATACCGAGGGCGCCGCTGAAAAAGCGGGTCGGGTCCAGCGGGAGGCTGGCCTCGAACGTCGCCTCCCTGGCGTAGTAGTGGATGCTCGCGCCGAGAACGACGGCGAAGACGGTCAGCGCGACGGTCCAGAGCACGGCCGCCACGCCCGTGTACTCCCGGAACCGGATGGCCTGCCAGGCCCAGACGAAGTTCAGTTCGTTCGGGATGGAGATGCCGTACAGATACTGCACGCGGAAGGGGAGGAACCTGAAGACGACGCCCGTAATCTGGCCGTTCCCGAACACCGAAACCGACCAGGGGGCGACGGCCACCAGCCACGTCGACAGCACCGCCAGTTCACCGGCGTACTCCGATTTGACCCACGCCATACTGTTAGCAGGACCAGTGGCAACCCGGTAAAAGCTACCGGTCAGTTCCACCCGACAGCGGCGATACGTTCTTTGGCACGGCCGT
>PXQZ01000080.1:6679-7906 GCA_003021755.1 Halobacteriales archaeon QH_8_67_36
AGCGGCGGGAAATCGCTGGTGTACGAGAAGGCGGTGCTGCTCGTGTACGACGAGGACGGCAACCTTCTGCGTCAGCGCAGCCTCGTTCCGGGCAGCGTCGAACTGTAAAGCCGCTCGGCGAGCGCCGGGAGCACCGCCGTCACGTCATCGTGAAAGCGGTAGTCGGTCAGTTCGTCTCGGGAGGTCTCGTCGAAGGTCACGACGACCGTCGTGCCCGAATCGACCGCGATTTTCGGGAGCCGCGACGCCGGACGAACCGACAGCGAAGCGCCGGCGGCCACAACACGTCACCCTCGCTCGCCCCCGCTCGAACACCGGTTCGGCCGGCTCTGTCGCCCCGCAGTCGTCACAGCGCACGTACTGACTCGTCCCGTGGAGTGCCACGATGCGGCCGCTCCCGGCATGGAGGCCGTCGACGTTCCGGGTCACCACCGCATCGAGGTGCCCGTCGGCCTCCATCGCTGCGGGCGCATCGTGCGCGGCGTTCGGTGTCGCCGCCGACCAGTTCCGCCCGGAGGTCAGGTCGGTCCCGCTAGAACCCCATCAGATGGATATTGTGACGCCGCGGCGGGACCGATAGTCGGTCGGGGAGCCGACGGAACGTCCGGTCCTGCGACGCATTCCTGTACGAATCCCACGACCGGCACCCGACGGGTCCGTCCGCGAAAGACGGATTTAAACCGCCCCGCTACGCCCTTCCGCATGACATGCGATTGCATGAACACCAGGCGAAACAGGTCTTTGCCGACGCGGGCGTCCCGACACCCGCGTCCACGTTGGCCGAGACAGTCGACGGGGCCGTCGACGCGGCCGAAGACATCGGCTATCCGGTCGCCATCAAGGCACAGGTACACGTCGGCGGCCGCGGAAAGGCCGCGTCAACGAACTGTACGTCGGCGTGACGATGGACCGCGGCGAGGGCCGCCCCGTCGCCATGGTCTCGACGAAAGGCGGCGTCGACATCGAGTCGGTCGCCGAGGAGACCCCCGAGGCCATCGCGCGGGAACACATCGACCCCGCGTTCGGGATGCAGCCGTTCCAGGCCCGCAAGGCCGTCTACGACGCCGGCGTCGACCGCGACGTGGCCAACGACGTGGCCCGCGTCCTGACCACACTCTATGGGCTCCGGGACGACCGCGACGGGAGCGACGTCGAGGTCAACCCCCTGATGGTTACCAGCGACGGCGATGTCGTCGCGGCCGACGCCGTGATGAACATCGACGGCGA
>PXQZ01000080.1:7953-13281 GCA_003021755.1 Halobacteriales archaeon QH_8_67_36
AACGGCGCCGGTCTCGTCATGACGACGCTGGATCTCGTGGACCACTACGGCGGCGAGCCGGCCAACTTCCTCGACGTCGGCGGCGGCGCGAAGGCCGACCGCATCGCCAACGCCCTCGACATGGTGTTCTCGGACGACAACGTCGATTCGGTCGTTTTCAACATCTTCGGGGGTATCACCCGCGGCGACGAGGTAGCAAACGGCATCAACCAGGCCTTAGAGCAGTTCGACGAGATTCCCAAGCCGGTGACGGTCCGGCTGGCCGGGACCAACGCCGGGGAGGGGATGGAGATTCTGAACGAGGACCTCGTGACGGTCGAACACACATTAGAAGACGCCGTCCGGCGAGCGGTCCAGCACGCGGATGCGGAGGAGGAAGCATAATGTCCGTTCTAGTCGACGAAGACACGCGCGTCGTTGTACAGGGAATCACGGGCGGCGAGGGGGAGTTCCACACCGAGCAGATGCTGGCGTACGGCACCGACGTCGTCGCCGGCGCGGTACCCGGCCGCGGGGGACAGGAAGTCGCCGGCGTCCCGGTGTACGACACCGTCCACCAAGCCGCTCGCGAGGCGGACGCCAACGCCGCCGTCGTGTTCGTCCCGCCCGCCTTCGCCGGTGACGCCTGCTTCGAGGCCCTCGACGCTCCCGAGCTCGACCTCGTCGTCGCCATCACCGAGGGGATTCCAACACAGGACATGGCGCGCGTCTACCGCAGACTGCAGGGGACCGACACCCACCTCGTCGGCCCGAACTGCCCCGGACTCATCACGCCGGGCGTGGCGAAGCTCGGTATCCTGCCGGGCAACGTCTTCTCGTCCGGTAACGTCGGCCTCGTGTCACGCTCCGGTACGCTTACCTACCAGGTCGTCGACAACCTGACCGAGCGCGGCCTGGGCCAGTCGACCGCCATCGGTATCGGCGGCGACCCCATCATCGGGACGGACTTCATCGACGCGCTGGAACTGTTCGAGGCCGACCCCGACACCCACGTCGTCGCCATGTGTGGCGAAATCGGCGGCGAGGACGAGGAGGAGGCCGCCCGCTACATCGGCGAGCACATGGATACGCCCGTCGTCGGCTTCATCGCCGGCCGCACCGCCCCGCCGGGCAAGCGCATGGGCCACGCCGGCGCCATCGTCTCCGGCTCCGGAACCGGCACCGCCGAGTCGAAGATTTCGGCACTGGAGAACAACGGAGTCGCCGTCGGCGACACCCCGAACGAAGTAGCCGAACACGTGGAAGACCTGCTATAGGTCTGTGGCGCCCGGCAGCGCGTGTTTTCGCGTCATTGAGCAGAGCCGCAGACGTATTCATATTACTCGGCGGCCGCCCCTTCAGGATAGCATCGACGGCCCGGAGCAGCAGAAGGACGCCCCGAGCGGTCGACGCCTTCTTTACCTAGGTTTTCAAACCCTTACTGAATGACTGACCGGGCAGCCGGACGGACGGTCGTAGTCACGGGCGTTGAATCGGGTGGTCTCGATGGGCTATCGGTGGCGCTGGCCGACGGAACGCGTCTCGACGTACGCACCGTTGACGCCGACGACCTGCTGGCGAAACTGGACGGTGCGGATGCGCTGGTTGTCGGCGACAACCTGCCGGCGAGCGACGGCATCGAGACGTTTCACCGAGTTCGAGCGGCCGGGTGGGACCTCCCGGTCCTGCTCGTGGGCAGGACCGTCGACCCCGACCGCGTGGAGACGGCCCTCTCGGCGGGGGTCACGGAGTACCTGGCGGCGTGGTCCGACGACCGCGGCGCGGAACTGGCCGCCCGAATCAGGGCACACGTCACGACGCCCGCGCTGGACGGGATGGTCCAGGCCAACCGCTGGCAGACCATCGCGGAGTCGCTCGTCCACGACGTCAAGAACCCCCTGAACGTCGCCGCCGGGCGCCTCGAACTGCTGAACGCCGGGGACGAACACAGCGAGGCCATCGAGCGCTCCGTGGGGCGCGTGGAGTCGCTGTTGGACGAACTGTCGACCGTCGCTGGCGTCGCCGGCCCCATCGAGAGCGTCGAACCCGTCGATCTGGCCGACATGGCCGGAAAGGTGTGGCGCGACGTCGGTGGCTCGGCCGACCGACTCACCGTCGAGGCCGCGGGGACGGTCCGCGCGGACCCGGACTGCCTGTGGCTCATCCTCGAACGGTTCTTCGAGAACGCGCTGGTCCACGCCAGCGGGGACGCCGCGGTCACCGTCGGCAGCACCGAGACGGGCTTTTACGTTGCCGACGACGGGCCGGGCGTTCCCGCAGCGGACCGGGAGCGCGTCTTCGAACAGGGGTACGGGACGGCCCGCGAGGGGGAGGGGTACGGCCTGTTCGTGGTGGAAAGCGTCGCGACGGCCCACGGGTGGGACGTACTCGCGGGCGAGAGCGAGGCCGGCGGGGCCAGGTTCGAGGTCCGTGCCCGATAGACCGCTGTCGCTGTGTCCCGGTGCTCTCGGAGAGTGCGGGAGTACGACGGTCGGTCGGTGGGGTCACCGAACCGTGAGATACGGTGCCGTCCGAGCGCCGAAAACTACTCCGAGTTGTGGGAAAACCGTCCAAAACAGGCGTTTCCGTTGGTCCGAGGACGCGCAGTGAACGTTCCGGTGTAGCTATAAGGGCGGAATATGAACACTCTGATATGCCCCACACCTGCCGGAACTGCAAGCGGACCTTCAGCACGGAACTCGAACTCGAACTCCATGTCGACACGTGCTCGGCCGGGCAGCTGTACTGTGACGAATGCGGCGGACGGTTCACCGAGCGAGCGGCGACGGAGGACGGATGGCACTATCGCTGCCCGAACGAGGACTGCGACGGCAGCGGTATCGGCGACGACGTGCATCAGGTATCTGACGCACGAGTCGCGAAACAGTAGTTCTCGACAGCTTCATCCGTTCGTTCGAGCTAGTTCTTCAGCGAGCGTGCCGATACGGACACAGGCCCGCTGGCAGACGGGCACGTAACCGACGGCAAGCGGGGGAAGTTCGAAGCCGACGACGCTCCCGGCGGGATGGGCCTCGACGAAGTGACTGGTGGCCGTGACGCCGGCAACCTGCCACGTCCATCGGTGATTCTCACACGACGTTATCTCGAAGGGGAGCCGGACGGCCCCGAGCGCCCGGACCCGGCCGCGGCTCCCGGCCCTGATGTATCGGTCCGGTGACTCGACGGCAGTGATAGAGGGGCCCCACTCCGGCCAGCGCTCCGTATCGGTCAGTACGTCCCAGACGAGGGCGGCCGGAGCGTCGACGGCTCGCCTGATCACGAGTCGACGACCGTCCGGAGTCCGTTCGAAACCATAGGTCGTCGCACCGAGGGATAATGGCATTATCAGAACGAATAGAACGGTATCAAAGTATAGGTTAGTCCGGGCACAATCGGCGCCCAGATGATAGACGTCCGTGACCTTCGCAAGGAATACGGCGATTTCGTCGCCGTCGAGGGGAGTACCTTTTCAGTGGACCGGGGGGAAGTGTTCGGGGTCATCGGACCCAACGGGGCCGGGAAGACGACCACCCTGAAGATGCTTGCCGGCCTGCTCGAACCGACGGACGGCACCGCCGAAATCGCCGGTCTGGACGCCGAGACGACGGAGATGCGCCAGCAACTGGGCTTTCTCCCGGAGGAGTCGCCGCTGTACGAGGAGATGACGCCCATCTCTTATCTACAGTTCTTTGCGGACCTCTACGACGTGCCCGGCGACGTGGCCGAGAAGCGGATGCACGAGACGCTGGACGAACTCCAGCTGAAACACAAGCAGCGGAAGCTGGGCGACATGTCCAAGGGGATGAAACGGAAGGTGGCTATCGCCCGCTCGCTCATCAACGACCCGGACATGCTCGTCTACGACGAGCCCGCCTCGGGGCTGGACCCGCTGACGACGAACTACGTCATCGAGTTCACCGAGCAGTTAGCGAAGGAAGGCAAGACCATCGTCTTCTCGGCGCACAATCTCTTTCACGTCGAGTCGATCTGTGACCGGGTCGCCATCATGAACGAGGGGGAAATCGTCGCCCGCGGCGACCTGGACGAGTTGCAGGCCGAGTACGGCGAGACGCGCTATCACGTCTACACCACCGTCGAAGTGCCCGACGCGGTCCGGGAGAACGGGAACTTCCGGACGCAGGTCGGGAGTATGGACGCCGTCGAGGAGACCCGGAGCGCCGCCGAGTCGGCGGGCGGTCAGGTCGTCGACATCCGCACGGAGGAGTCCAGTCTCGAAGAGGTGTTCCTCAACGTCGCCGAGGCGGGGACGCGGGGGACACGCTACGTCGGGGAGGACGGGGAGTAGATGCGACTCGCGAAGCTGCTGCGGGTCGCCAAGTGGGAAGTCAGCAAGAACGCCGGCGGCGTCGACCGGCGGACTCTCGTCGTGATGGCGCTGGCCGTCCTCGCGATGGGGGCGGTCGCTGCCGTCGCCGTCAGCGGCGGCGGCCCCGGGCTGAACGCGGACATCTACCGCGTCGGCGTCGAGGAGTCGAACCCCTACTACGAGGTCATCGAAGACGACCCCAGCTTCAGGGCCCAGGAACCCGACCCGGCGGCGTTCGAGCGGGGCGACCAGGACCTGACGTTCTACGGGCCGGACGAGCTCAGCCGGCCACGGACGGAGAAACAGGCCGCGGCGCTCGAAGCGCTCCGGAGCAGCACCGAATCGTACAACGACCGGGTGATGGCCAGTGCCGGCAACCGAACCGCGGCGTTCCCGGTGTCGGTGACGCTGGTCTACCGGGAACAGAACGGGTCGAGCACGCTGGACACCCGCTCTGACGACAGCAATGCGACCGGTGGGGACGGGAACGCCAGCGACGGCTCCACCGGCGGCGGTGACGAAACCGGCGGGCAGCCCACCGACGGCGCCGATGGTACGGAGACCGGGAGCAGCGGTGGCACCGATGAAGGCGGCACCGGCGACGGCGGTGGCGGAGCGAGCGGCGGCGACGGAGCCGCCAGCGGCGAAACGACCGCGTCCGGTGGCGACGGGGCGAACCTCGGCGGCATCGGGGCCCGGCTCACCGGCGACGTCGAGAGCGGGACGCCGGCGGACATCTCGCCGCCGTTTCCCTTCGAATCGCTCGTCCTCGCCTTCCTCTACATCGTTCCGATGAACTTCGTCATCCAGGCCTACGGCTCCTCGATGCTCTCCGAGCGGCTGAACCGCCGGGGCGAACTGCTGCTCGTGACGCCGGCCTCGCGGGGGGACATCATCGGTGGGAAGACGCTCCCGTACTTCCTCGGGGCGATGTCCGTCGCGGCGGCCATCACTGCCTTGCTTCGCGTTTCGGGCATCGCGCCGAACGGGAGTCTCGTCGCGGTGGCCGCCGTCCTCCCCAT
>PXQZ01000080.1:13455-30136 GCA_003021755.1 Halobacteriales archaeon QH_8_67_36
CGGGAGCGCGCTGAAGATGAGCGCTATCCTCATCCCGTTCGTCATCGTCGCCGAACTGGGCGCCATCGCGTTCCTGTTCGTGCTGGACTCGGTATCGCTGAACGTCTTCGGGACGAACCAGTCGCTGGGCATCGTCCTCGTGCTGGGCGTGGTCGCCGTCGTCGAGGAACTCGGCAAGAGCCTCCACCTCTACGCCGGCTACGCCCACGCCCGGTACGAGCGGACGCTCCGGTCGGCCGTCGGGCTGGGCGCGCTCTCCGGACTGGGCTTTTTTCTCGCCGAGAAAGGGCTACTCATCGCCCGGCTCTCGGACCTCGAAAGTCTGCCCATCGGCAACGCGGCGCTCCGGGGTGCGACCCCGCCGGCCGGCGTCCCGCTGTGGGCCGTCGCCCTGCTCTTCCTCTTTGCGCCGTTGGTGTTGCACGCGGTGACCGCCGCCATCTCGTCAGTGGGTGCCAGCCGGGGGCGCTGGGCCTACGTCGCCGGGGTGGCGCTGGCCGCCGTCGTTCACTTCGGCTACAACCTCACGGTGGTGAGTGCCCTTGCGTGACGACCGCCCCTGGTATCGGGACCCCCGTATCGTAGTTGCCCGTCGGGACGTGCGCTCGCTCTCCCGCGAGAAGACCATCGTGCTGGCGCTGCTCATACAGCTGTTCGTGGCCGGCTTCTCCTCGTTTCTCGTGGTCGGGCTGACCTCGCTGTACGACCCCGGCTCCGTCTCCACCGGCGAGGTGGAGATGGCCGTCACCGGCGACGCCCGCGACGAGCTGCTGGAGGCCGCCGCCGAACACGACGGGGCACGGACGACGGCGTTCGAGGACCCGCAGGCGGCACGGGCGGCGTTCGAACAGCGCCGCGTCGACGCCCTGCTGAACGCCAGCTACGTGGAAGCGGACGACGGGCCCGGGCGGCGGATAGCCGTCACCGCACGCATCCCCGAGGGGTCGATTCGCTCGACGCTCATCGTCGTCAACGTCCGGAACGTGCTGGAGACGCTGGAGCGCCAGGAGCGGTTCGAGCGGGCCGGCTCGCTGGAGTCCGACCCCGTGGCGCTGCCGCCCGAAGTCAGCGCCAGCCCCTACTTCGGGTTCACCTACACGGTGCTGATTCCGCTCCTGCTCTTCCTCCCAGCGTTCATCAGCGGGTCGGTGGCCGTCGACACCATCACCGAGGAGATGGAGCGGGGTACGCTCGAACTGCTGCGCGTCGCGCCGGTCAGCCTGCTCGACATCGTCGACGGGAAGGCACTGGGGATGGCGTTGCTGGCACCCGTCCAGTCGCTGCTGTGGATACTGCTGCTGTCGGTCAACGGCATCCGCGTGGCGAACGTCTCGGTCATCCTGCTGTTCGTCACCGCCGTCGCGGCGCTGGTCGTCACCATCGGCGTCGTGCTGGGCGTGGCGACTGGCAAGCGCAGACCCGCACAGCTCATGTACTCCGTGCTGACGCTGGTGGTGTTCGGCGCGGCCGTGGTGTTGCCCGAACATCCGGCGACCACGGTCGCAAAGCTCGCCGTCGACAGCCCGACGCCGTCGACCTACGCGACGGTGTTTGGCACGCTCACAGTCGCGCTCTTGGCTTACGCCGCCGCCCGAAAGTACGTCGGCAGCGTCAACGCGAGCGCGTTCTGAGCGGCCGGCGGTCGCCGAGCCGACGGTTGCTTTTCGTCCGCCGCGGCCGGCCCGTGTGTGGGCATGGACCGGTGAGCAGAGCGTGAGGGCGGACCCGAACGCGGCGACCGGCAGGAGCGGTCACGGAACCCGCCCGCCGGCAGTTCCGGGCGGGTCGGTACCGGCCTGTTCGTGGGTGTGGTGGAAAAAGCGGATGGACGGCGTTCCATCGTCGCTGACCGGTTCCAGACAGACCCGCCGGTAGCGGTCGTTGTCGCGCATGTTCACCAGCAGCCCCTCGTCGTGGACCGACACCGACTCGAAGTCGGCGCCACAGACCGGACAGCGGACCGGCCCGTCCGAACCGGAGTCGGTCGTCTCGTCCGCCGGAGTGTCGCCGTTCACCCCTGTCCCTCCGAGGCGATCCGTTGCAACTGTTGGTACTCGTCGTCGTCGTAGGCGATGAGGCGAACGTCCGACAGGGACTCGGGCTCGAAGGCGGTGATTTCCTCGCAGATGATGCGGACGCCCGCCTCGAAGTCGAAGCCGGCGATGCCACAGCCAAGCGCCGGGAGGACGAGCGATTCACAGTCGAGCGCGTCGGCCTCCGCCAGCGCGTTCCGGGTTCCGTCGCGGATGCTCTCGGCCGTCGACTCGCCACCGGCGGGCATTGCCGCGGCGTGGATGACGTACTCCGCGTCCAGTTCGTACGCGTCCGTCGTCGCGACGCCACCCAGGGCCACCGGGCCCTTGGCGATGGCCTCGTCGTCGATACCGGATCCGGCGGCCCGCTTGAGCGCGCCGGCGACGCCCGACCCCATCCGGAGGCTGGTGTTCGCCGCGTTGACCAGTGCGTCGGCCGACTGGGCCGCGATGTCGCCCTGAATCACGTCGAACTCCATGTGCGTGCGTGGGACCGTCGCCCACATAGGCTTACTGGCGCGTGGTGACACCTCTCACGCCACGCCGATAGCCGTCGAGTCCGAACACGCCGTATGGACCTGCTACGGATGGAGTGGCGGGACGTGGGCTTTCTGCACTGGCCGGTCGAGCCGAGCGTCATCGCCCCGACGCTGCCCGACGGGCTGACCGTCGATACCAAGGACGGGCAGGCGTGGCTCGGCGTCGTCCCCTTCGAGATGGCCGACATCCGGCCGCGGGGGAGCCCGATCGGCCGCTCGTTCGGCGAGCTGAACCTCCGGACGTACGTCACCGACGGCGAGACGCCGGGCGTCTACTTCTACAATCTGGACGCCGACGACCGCCTCAGCGTCGTTCTCGCCCGCCGGCTGTTCGAACTACCGTACTACCGCGCGTCGATGCGTCTGTGGCGGAGCGACGAGGGGGTCCGGTTTCGCAGCCGTCGGACCGACGACCGTGCGCCCTCGGCCGACTTCGACGCGACCTACGGGCCTGT
Organism: Halobacteriales archaeon QH_8_67_36; assembly: GCA_003021755.1. Taxonomy (GTDB): domain Archaea; phylum Halobacteriota; class Halobacteria; order Halobacteriales; family Haloarculaceae; genus Haloarcula. The sequence goes on from PXQZ01000080.1 coordinate 16,483, forward strand.
TGACGGAGCGGAGCCACACCGTCCCGCGCCACAGTCCCTGGAGTCCTTTCTCGTCTCCCGGTACCGGTTCTACGTCGCCGACGACGCCGGGACCATCTACTACGCCGACATCGGCCACGACCCCTGGCCGCTACAGGAGGGGCGAGCCATGGTCCGGGAGAACGACCTCTTCGTCGCGAACGGCTTCGACCGGCCACCCGGTGACCCGGTGGTGTACTACAGCCCGGGCATCGACGTGACCGCCGGGCGATTGCGCCGCCCGTGACCGGCGGGAAGCCGGGCACTACACTGAAGACGGGCGGGTCCTGATAGTGGTTCGTGTAGCGATTTACCGGTATACGCCGACTCAGGGTCTGCGCTATCCGAAAATAATCTACAATAATCACTATGAGTCCACCTGTGTCGAGAAAGCCCCTCACCGTCCGCGTCGCGGACGTCTGCTTCTGTCACTGGCCGGTCGATCCGGCGGCGCTGGAGCGGGCGACACCCCCGTGGCTCACCGTCGAGCGGGCGGCCGATGACGCCTGGCTAACCGCCATCCACCACACGGTCGAGGGAGTCTCCGCGTTCGGAGTCGACCTGAGTGAGCCCGCGGAGTCGGTGACGGTCCGGACGTACGTCACGGGACCCGACGGGCAACGGGGTCTGTACTTCTTCGCAGCGTTCACGACGGACCCGGTCGCCAGCGCCGCCGGCCCGCTGTTACGGCTGAACTACCGCGACGGACGGGTGGCTCGCCATGACGCCGACGGCGACCACCACACCGAGCGGACGCTGGACGTCGACGGTCGGCAGGCGCTCACAGTGCAGTACACGCCGGGCGAGGAACCCCGATCGACGGCGCCGCCGGACTCGCTGCCGGCGTTTTTTGTCGAGCGTTTCCGGGTCTTCGGTGACGGGCCGCTGGGCTCGAAGTTCGTCGGCCACGTCGGCCACGACCCCTGGGAACTGGGGCCGGTCGACGCGACCGTCGAGGGGGACCTGCCGTCGGCGCTGTCCCTCCCGGAACCCGTCGGCGACCCGCTGGTGCACTACAGCCCGGGGAACGAACTCGGCGTCTCGCCGTTCAGGCCGCTGTGGCTCGATTGAGCGGCCGGCAGGATTTACTTCCGGGGCCCCGAGGACCGGACCGATGCGTGAACCAGCGACTGCGGGGGCCGTCGCGGGCGTCATAGCCGTCTTCGTCGCGGCCGTCGGTATCGCCGGCGCGGCCATCACTTCGCCCGCCTTTACCGTCACCGGCAACGCCCTCTCGGACCTCGGCCAGCCGGGCAACCCCGCCGCAACGCCGGTGACGACGCTGCTGTTCGACGGCGGGCTGGTTCTCGCGAGCATGGTCGGGCTTCCCTTCGCCCTCACGCTCTGGCGCGAGGGCGACGCAGTCCCCGAACGGGTCGCCGCCGTCCCGTTCGTCGTGGCGCTCGTCGGGATGGCCTGCGTCGGGCTGTTCCCGGCCGGGCGCCCGCTCCACGTCCCGGCGGCGCTGACGCTGTATCTCGCCTCGATGGTCGCGATGGCGGCCCACGGGGTCGGCAGTGCGCTGGCCGGACGGCGGTGGGGCGCGGCGATGACGCTCTCGCTCGTGGCCGTCCACGTCGCCGGCTGGTGGTGGTGGGCCGCCGTCGGGCCGGTACGCAGACCGGGACTCGCCATCCCGGAGCTGCTGGGCGCCGGGGTGTTCGCCTGGTGGGTCCTATCGACCGCCGGCCGTGAGATGCGATGACGATAGAACGGTGTCACCAATAGCAAACGCGGCAACCGGGCCGAACCGACAAAGCGGCGACTGGCCGGTACGTCGGGGTATGACAGTTATCGAGGCGACGGACTCGCGTGACGGGCGTCGCCACCGGAACCAGTTCGTCCTCGTCGAGAGCCACCGCACAGCTCGTCTCCCGCGATATCACGGTGCGTCGAGTGGGAGACAGAGCTGAAACGGCACAACGAGCGCCTGGAGGAGTTCGCCAGGTCGTCAGCCACGACCTCCGGAACCCGCTGAACGTCGCCGCTAGCGCGCTGGAACTGCTCGAGGTCGACGACGACCGGACCAGTCGAGAAGATAGACGAGTTCCACAAGCGGATGGGCGACAGCATCGAAGACGCGTTGACGCTGGCTCGCGAGGGACGGGCCGTCGACGAACCCAAGCGAGAACTGACCGACGTGTCGCTGCTTGACTGATACGGTTTATTGTAGCGATTTACCGGTATGTGCCGGCCCCGGGGTCGGCACAGCACGGAAATAATCTACAATAAACCGTATGAGGTGTTTTTCACGGTCCGTCGCCTTAGCCGAGACGATGACAGTCCGGGGCGTCCTGCTGGACCTCGACGGAACGGTGTATCACCATGACAACCCGCTGCCGGGAGCGGCCGAGGCGATCGACCGGCTCCGCGAGCGGGGTCTCTCGCTCCTGTTCTTCTCGAACAACCCGCTGTACGGCGGCGAGGAGTACGTCGACCGCCTGCAGTCGCTGGGCGTCGACGCCCGCCCTGGCGAGGCCTGTTCCTCGGCCGTGGTCACGCAGGAGTACGTCGACGACAATCACGCCGGGGACGACGTGTTCGTCATCGGTTCGGCCTCGATTCGGGACCGCATTGCTCGGGGCGCGGCGAACGTCGTCGCCGAGCCCCGCGACGCCGACGTGTTGCTGGCCTCCTGGACCGACGAGTTCCACTACGACGATATGGTCGATGCGCTCCGCGCGCTCGACACCGGCACCATCTATCTGGGGACGGATCCGGACCCCACCTTCCCCGGCCCGGACGGCCACCCGGTGCCCGGTACGGGCGCCGTACTCCGAGCCATCACGGGCGTGACGGAGCGCGAGCCGGACCGGGTTCTGGGCAAGCCCTCCGAGGTGGCCATCGAGGCCGCGCTCGACCGGCTTGGCCGCGACCCCGAAGAGATACTCGTCGTCGGCGACCGCATCGGGACGGACATCCTGCTGGGCGAGCGCGCAGGGATGCGGACAGCGCTCGTAATGACCGGCGTCACCGACGACGCGACGCTGTCCGCGAGCGACGTGAAGCCCGACCACGTGCTGGACTCGCTGGCCGACGTGGAGACGCTGCTAGAGTGAGCTAGGCCCTCCGGACGCGGTGGACCGCGCCATCGGACTCGCCGGTCGAACAGACCAGCAGTTCGCCGGCCGGCGTCTCGCCGAACGAGAGCACCTGCGACCCGATGCCCGAGACGGGGACCGTGTCCATCGACCAGCCGTCATTGCCGTCCGTGGCGACGAACAGCTCCCCCTGTGCGACGTAATCCGCGAAGACGTACCGGCCCCGCAAGGCCGGGATGGACTGCCCGTCGTACAGGTAGCCGCCGATGGCGGAGACGCCGGTGATGCCGTCGCCGTCGTGGGGGTACTCGATGATGGGGTCAACGAAGGCCTCGCCGTCCGGTCCGGTCGTCGGGCACGAGTCCGCCCGGAAGCAGTGTCGCCCCTCGCGGACGTTCCAGCCGTAGTTGCCGCCCTTCTCGACGACGTTGATTTCCTCGTAGCTGTTCTGTCCCACATCGGCGACGAACAGGCGGCCGTCCGGTCCGAAGGAGAACCGCCAGGGGTTCCGGAACCCCCACGCGTACTGTTCGTCTAAGCCGTCCTCACCGACCAGCGGGTTGTCCTCGGGGACACCGTACGGGCGGTCGCTCCCGCTGTCCTCGACGTCGACTCGGAGGATACTGCCCAGCAGGTTCTCGGTGACGTCCTGCCCGTTGCCCCCGTCGACCGCGTCGTACCAGTCGTCGACGTGGCCCGTCCCCTGATCGTTGCCGGCGCCGCCGTCGCCGACGCTGGCGTAGAGGTAGCCGTCCGGCCCGAAACCGACGGCCCCGGCGTTGTGGTTGCCCTGTGGCTCCGCGATTTCGATGAGGACCCGCTCGCTGTCGGGATCGATACTCCCGTCGGCCACTTCGAACTCCGAGAGGACGAACGTGTGGGAGTACTCCGAGGGCATCCGGTCGCGAAGCGGCGCGCTGTAGCGGAGGTAGGCCCGGCCCGACCCGTCGTACTCCGGATGGAGCGCCATGCCGAGCAGTCCCCGCTCGCCGTCGGGCTCCGTCATCCGGTCGGTCAGGTCGACGGCAGTCGCGGGCGAGGCGTCCGGGCCGTCGAGATACGACACCGTCCCCATCTGGTCGACGACGAAGTACTCCTCGGCCCGGGGGACCACCACGTCGACGGGTGCGGCCAGCCCCGAGAGCAGTTCCGCACCGGCGAGCGATAGGTCCGTCAGTCCCGTCGGCGTCCCGGCCGAGTCCGACGACGAACAGCCCGCCAGTGTGGCCGCCGATACCGTCGCTCCGGCGAGAAAGTCCCTGCGAGTCGGCGTGTACATACCGGTGTCTACGGGGCGATCCCCTTGAACAGTCCGACTTCGAATAAACGCGCAACAACTGGAAGGTGTGCTGCCGTCGAACCCTTTATTGGCTGGGTTGTGCAACCGATAGGACAACAGATGGTCGACAAAGCCGAACTCCGCGAGCAGTTCACCGAGGCGTTTCAGGACGCAGACTACCCCGTCGCCAGTCCGATGGACCTCGTGCCGGCACTGCCCGCCGGCCCGTCGACGAAGTTCGAGTCGGGCGAATTCTCGATGACCGCGATGGAGTTAAACACCAAGCTCGACGGGGAGTTCCCCTACGAGAGCGTCGACGAGTTCGTCGACGACGTGATGTCGTCGCTGGAGTCACGGGACCTCATCTAGGCGCGACGGCGACCACGGCGACCGTGACGGCGATACCGAGCGCCAGCAGCGCGTAGTTCGCTAGCGTGTTGTCCGCCCGGCAGACGCCGAACGTGTAGTGGCGGTCCGAGACCGGCCAGAACGGGTTGATTCCCATCGGCGTGATGACGTCGGCGAGCAGGTGCGAGACGACGGTCGCGGTGCCGACGGTGAAGCCGACAGCCGCGAGTTCGGCGGCCGTCCCGACCCCCGCATCGCTCCCGACAAGCCAGCCGGCAGCGGCCAGAACCGCGCCCACGGCGACTGCGAACCCCAGCGTGTGCGTCACGCCGCGGTGCTGAACGCCGGGCAGGCGCTGGTCGACGTCGGGGAGCGACGACAGCGCCAGCGAGACGCCGCCGCCGGCCACGGCGAGCGTCGGTCGCCCGGCGATTATCAAGGCGAGTCCCAACGGCGCGTAGACGACGAGTGTGGTCCCCTGATGGCCCAGCCGGTACATACCGAGCTGTTGGCGCCCGACAGCCTGTAACTGTCGGTTGGGACGGAGCGGTGGTCCAGGCCGGCCCGGGGTTGGCCACGGCTGTGAGCGGGACAGAACGGTCCATGCCAGTGGCCGGGCTTATATAGTCGGCGCGGCAAGGACGGCTATGTTACTGCTGGCGGTCGTCGAGACCCTCGTCGCCACCTTCGGTCCCTTTCTCATCCCGGCGACCCTGTTCGTACTGGGAGCCATCGGCTACTTGTGTCTCTATCTACTGACACGTGCCCGCCGAGAGACGTACACCGACGACCGGTCGTGAGACGGATTATTGTAGCGATTTACCGGTATGTGCCGACCCCGGAGTCGGCACAATCCGGAAACAATCTACAATAAACCGTATGAGACGGCCGAGGGCGATTATGATATGGCACAGATATTGTTTTGGAACAGTACGTTTTTCAGTTAGACCCGTCTAAATCCTCTCATGTTGAGCGCGAAGATGGAGGACTATCTGAAGGCTATCTACCGGCTCGAACGGGAGGGTGACCCCCCCATTGCGACCTCGACACTCGCCGACACGCTGGAGGTGACCCCGCCGACCGCGACGAGCATGATCGAAAAGCTCGCCGACCGCGGCCTCGTCGAACGCGAGAAGTACAAGGGCGTCACCCTCACGCCCGAGGGAGAAACGGTCGCGCTGGAGGTCATCCGCCACCACCGGCTGCTGGAAACCTTTCTCACCGAGGAACTCGGATACGACTGGTCGGAGGTCCACGAGGAAGCGGAGGTTCTTGAACACCACATCAGTGAGGCGTTCGAGCGCCGAGTCGCTGCCGCGCTCAACGACCCGGAAGTCGACCCCCACGGGGACCCGATTCCCAGCGACTCGCTCGACTCCATCGACGACGTCCCGGCGTCGGCGCTGGCCGACCACGGCGAGGGGACCCGGCTGCTGGTCGCCCGCGTCCGTGACCGCGACCCCGAGGAACTCACGTATCTCGACGGGGCCGGTATCCGTCCGGGTGTCGAACTCGTCGTCGACGAGGTCGCCCCCATCGGGATGGTGACTGTCAGGCTCGACAGCGGCGAGACGGTGGCGCTGCCCGACCACATCGCCGACGCCATCCAGGTCCGGCACCCCGACGAGATCGCCGAAGAGGTGGGCGAGGTGTGAGCGAGGCGACGTGGCTCGGCGTCGTCGCCATCGCCGCCGGCGCCCAGCTGGCCGTCCTGCCGGGCGAGAAGGTCCAGTTCATCATCGCGGGGCTCTCGACGCGGTTCCATCCGGCGATGGTCGTCGCCGCCGCGGGCACGGCCTTCGCCGGCTGGACGGCGCTCGAAGTGTGGCTCGGACGGGCAGTGACCGAACTCCTCCCGGGTATCTACCTCGACGCGATGACGGCCGCGCTGTTCGTCCTCTTTGCCTATCTCCTCTTCCGGACTGCGCCCGCGAGCGACGCGCCCGACCGGGAGGCCGCCACGAGCACGCTGACCGACGGCGGCGAACTCGACGTGCGCGTGCCGGTTGTGGACTGGCAGGTCCCGAACAGGCTCGGCGGCTTTCTCCCCATTTTCGCGCTGATGGCCTTCGGCGAGTTCGGCGACAAGACACAGCTCATCACCGTCTCGCTGGCCGCCCAGTACCCCGCCTTCGGGACGGCCATCTGGACCGGCGAGATGCTCGCCATCGTCCCCGTCAGCATCGCCAACGCCCTGTTCTTCCACCGGTTCTCCCACCGGTTCGACCTCCGGACGGCACATCTCGTCGGCGCCGGCCTGTTCCTCTTTTTCGCCGCCGACTTCGCCGTCGAGGTCGTCCTCGGTGTCTCGCTGTGGGAGAGTCTCGTCACGGCGGCGGCGAACGCGCTTCCGCCGTGAAGTTCACGACTGAAGGTTTCCACACCCGTCTGCTTACGTTTCGAATCTCCTGGCCACCTACTACGTATCGAACCCAGTGACAAACCGCATCAAAGGGGAGGCCCTACTAGCATACGACATGAACGACAGAACCGTACGCCTGGAACTGACGGGGATGAGCTGTGCGAACTGTTCGGGAACCATCGAGGACCGCGTCGGCGAACTGGACGGCGTCTCGGCGGTCGACGCCAACTACGCCACCGACAAGGGAAGCGTCACCTACGACCCCGAGCGAGTCTCGCCGTCGGACATCGTCGACGCCGTCCACGACGCCGGCTACGGCGTCACCACGGAGGCGGCGACCATCGGCATCACTGACATGTCGTGTGCGAACTGCGCGGAGACGAACACGGAGGCCCTGGAACGTGTGGAGGGCGTCGTCTCCGCGGACGTAAACTACGCCACCGACGAGGCACAGGTCAGCTACCTCCCGTCGGTGGCCTCGCTGTCTGCGCTCTACGACGCCATCGAGGACGCCGGCTACTCGCCCGTGCGGGAGGGCGAGAGCGCCAAAGGCGGCGAGGAGTCCTCCGGCGAGCGCCGCGACGCCGCCCGGAACGAGGCGGTCCGCAAACAGCGGCGACTGACCTGCTTTGGTGCCGCGCTCTCGCTGCCGCTGCTCGTGTTCATGGCCGACCACCTGCTCTCGCTGGGGCTGTTCGGGGAGCGTCTGCTGGGGGTGCCGCTGGGTTGGGTGCAGTTCGCGCTCGTGACCCCGGTCCAGATCGCGTTAGGCAAGCCGTTCTTCGAGAACGCGTACCAGGCGCTCGTGAAGAACCGCCGGGCCAACATGGACGTGCTCATCGCACTGGGCTCCTCGACGGCGTACGGCTACAGCGTCGTCGCGCTGCTGGGGCTCATCGCCAGCACGGGACTGTACTTCGACACCGCCGCGTTCATCCTGGTGTTCATCACGCTGGGGAACTACCTCGAAGCCCGCTCGAAGTCACGGGCGGGCGCCGCCATCCGGGAGCTACTGGAGATGGAGGCCGACACGGCCACCGTCGTCCGCGAGGACGGCAGCGAGGAGGAGACGCCGCTCTCCGAGGTCGCGGTCGGCGACCTGCTGAAGATCCAGCCCGGCGAGAAGATTCCCACTGACGGCGTGGTCCGCGATGGCGACAGCGCCGTCGACGAATCGATGGTCACCGGCGAGTCGGTCCCCGTCGAGAAGAGCGGGGGCGACGAGGTCATCGGCGCGACGGTGAACCAGAACGGCGTCCTCGAAATCGAGGCGACGAAGGTCGGCTCGGAGACGGCGCTCCAGCGGATCGTCGAGCGCGTCAAACGGGCCCAGTCGCGCCAGCCCGACATCCAGAACGTCGCCGACCGCATCTCGGCGTACTTCGTGCCCGCGGTCATCGCCAACGCCCTGTTGTGGGCGGTCATCTGGGCGCTGTTCCCCGAGGCACTGGCCGGCTTCGTCGCGGCCGTCCCGGTCTGGGGGCTCGCCGCCGGCGGGCCCGCCGCCGTGGGCGTCACCGAGTTCGCCGTCGTCGTCTTCGCCTCCGCGGTGCTCATCGCCTGTCCCTGCGCGCTGGGGCTGGCAACGCCCGCCGCGACGATGGTCGGGACGACAATCGGCGCGCGCAACGGCGTCCTGTTCGAGGGCGGCGACGTGCTCGAAACGGTGCGGGACGTCGACACCGTCGTCTTCGACAAGACCGGCACCCTGACCGAGGGCGCGATGGAACTGACCGACGTCGAGGTGGTCGAGCCGGCCGCTGACGGTGGGGACCCTGCTGCCGCAACCGACGGCGGCGAGCCGAGTGATGCGAGACGAGCCACGTCGGAGCCCCACTCCGACGGCGGCACCCTCGAAGGGCGGCCCGAACGCACAGAGGAGTTCGTCCTCGAACTCGCCGCCAGCGCCGAGAGCGGCAGCGAACACCCGCTGGCCGAGGCCATCGTCGAGGGCGCCCGCGAGCGCGGCGTCGACTTTGCCGACGCTGACGAGTTCGAGAACGTTCCCGGCCACGGCGTCAGGGCGACCACCGAACACGGCGAGGTACTCGTGGGGAACCGCAAGCTACTGGAAGACAACGGCGTGGACGCCGAACCGGCCGAGGAGCACATGGACGCGCTGGAGCGGGCGGGGAAGACGGCGATGCTGGTGGCGCTCGCGGACGGTCGGCCGGGCGAGGCCGACCGGTCGCGAGCAGAAAGCCGGCCGGGCGAGGCCAACCGGTCGCCGGAACCGGACTTCCGTCTCGTCGGCGTCGTCGCCGACGCGGACACGGTCAAGAAGAGCGCGAAGCGGGCCGTCTCGGACCTTCACGAGCGGGGACTGGACGTGTGGATGATAACGGGCGACAACGGCCGGACCGCCCGCGCTGTCGCCGAGCAGGTCGGCATCGACCCCGACAGCGTTCGGGCCGAGGTGGTGCCCGAGGAGAAGGCCGCCGCCGTCGAGGACATCCAGAAAGACGGCAGCCGGGCGATGATGGTCGGCGACGGGGTTAACGACGCCCCCGCGCTGGCGACGGCGACGGTCGGCTGTGCCATCGGCTCGGGCACCGACGTGGCCATCGAGGCCGCCGACGTGACGCTGCTGCGCGACGACCCCGCCGACGTGCTGAAGGCCATCCGCATCTCCGGGGCCAGCCTCCGGAAGATAAAACAGAACCTCTTCTGGGCGCTGGGGTACAACACGGTGATGATTCCGCTGGCCTCGCTGGGGCTGCTCCAGCCCGCGCTGGCCGCCGGGGCGATGGCGCTCTCGTCGGTGTCGGTGCTGCTAAACAGCCTCGCGTTCCAGCGTTACACGCCCGACGCGGACTACGAACTGCTGGGCTCGCTACGGTCCCGGTAGTCGCCGAGTTCCCGGCCGGGCGGCAACCGACGCCGAGCAGATAGATTACGTCGGGTTTAGCGACCGGGAGGTCGGGCTCCGAGACGGAGCCGGTCGGGGCCGACAGTCCAGTACGTTCATACGAACGGAGGCCCGAGGCAGAGCCAGTGAGCGAGTCCCAGTCGGTCGGGCGGAGCCAATCGCCGCAGGGTCGCCAGCCGTCCGGGCTCGGCGTCCGCCTGCGGGCGCTGTGGCGCGCCCTCGTGGTCGTCCGGCAGTTCGTTCCGTTCGTCTGGGTGTGGGCCAGAGACCGCAAGCGATTCCTTGTTTTCGGCCGCTCCCGAGAGGTCACGAGCGACCAGCGCGGCCAGCGAGCGCGCAGGCTCAAGGAGACGTTCGTCGACCTGGGGCCGGCCTTCGTCAAGCTCGGACAGATGCTGTCGACGCGGCCCGACGCGCTGCCCGGGGAGTACATCGAGGTTCTCTCCGAACTGCAGGACAGGGTCCCGCCGGCGCCGTGGTCGGCCATCGAGCCGCGGCTGGAAGCCGAACTGGACGGGCCCGTCGCGGCGCAGTTCGACGGGTTCGACACCGACCCAATCAGCGGGGCGTCGCTGGGGCAGGTGTACGAAGCGACGATCGACGGTGAGCGCGTCGCCGTGAAGGTGTTGCGGCCCGGGATTCGAGCGCGCGTCGAATCGGATCTGCGAGTCCTGGAGACGCTGACGCCGGTGCTGGCCCGGGGTGCTGACCCGGCACAGGCCTACACCCTGGAGAACCTGAGCGAGGAGTTCGCGGCCACGATCCGAGAGGAGATGGACTACGGCCACGAGGCCCGGATGCTCCGTGACATCGGCGCGAGCGTCGCCGACCGCGACGACGTGGCCATCCCCGAAGTCGTCGGGAGCCACTCGACGGACCGCGTGGTGACGATGACGTATCTCGACGGCGTGAAGATCGACGACGTGGCTCGCATCGACGAACTGGGCATCGACCGGGCGGACCTCGTCCAGCGGCTGGAGGAGGTGTACATCCGGATGATAGTCGAGGACGGGCGGTTCCACGCCGACCCACATCCCGGCAACCTCGCCGTCCAGGCCGACGGGACGCTCGTCTTCTACGACTTCGGGATGACCGGTCGACTCGGACCCCGTACCCGCGAGCAGCTGATGGAGTTCTACGTCGGGCTGGCGACCGACGACGTCGAGCGGGTGATGGACGCGTTCGTCGCAATGGGAGCGCTGGACCCGAACGCCAACCGCGAGGTGATGGCCGAGGCCTTCGAGATCGCCATCGAGCAGTTCCGCGGCGAGGACATCAGCGAGTATCGGGTCGAGCAGCTGGTCGGCCAGTTCGAGACGCAGCTTTACGAGTTCCCGATGCGCCTGCCGCTGGACCTGGCACTCGTCGTTCGCGTGACTACCGTCCTCGATGGCGTCTGTCGGACGCTCGACCCCGGCTTCGACTTCATCGAGGTAATCACCGACTACGTGATGGAACAGGGCGGGGCCGACGGGGGCGACGCCATCCGCGAGGAGGTGCAGGAGACGGTCACCCGCGGCACCCGGTCGCTCGTGACGACGACCCCACGCGCCGAGCGGGCACTCGACATCGCCCAGCGCGGCGAGCTGACGCTGGAGACCGTCCTCAGGGACGGCGACGGGCTCGCACGGACGATGGCCCGGCGGCTCCTGCTGGGGTTCGTCGCGGCGGCCGGGATTCCGGTCGCGGCCTTCTTCTACGCGACGGCGGGGCTGTCGTCGACGGCGCTGGCGCTTGGTGTCACCGGACTCTCGCTGCTGGTACTCGCCTGGTCGTTCCGTCGGTCGCGTGCCAGCAGCCTCGGAACGCCGCAGTTCACCCGCCACGAGATGCGCCAGCGAAACGGCGGCGAGTAGCCGCCGCAAACACACGCAGTACTGCCTGGGAAAGCCACGCTACAGGTCCCCCTCACGGGCCATCGCCCGAATCTCGTCGGCCCGCTCGCGAATCGCGTCCCACTCCTCGTCGCTTTTGTTGTCGACGTGGCTGTACATCAGCCCCATCCGGTGGTTCGAGCGCAGCGCATCCTCGTTGCGGTCCAGGAAGTCCCAGTACAGCGCGTTGAACGGACAGGCCCCCTCGCCGGTGGTCTTTGTCTTGTAGTAGGGGCAGCCCGAGCAGTAGTCGCTCATCTTGTCGACGTAGTTCGCCGACGAGGCGTACGGTTTCGTCGCGAAGACACCGGCGCCGTACAGTCCCATCTCGACGACGTTGGGCGTCGTTATCCAGTGGAAGGCATCGACGTAGCCCGCGTGGAACCACCGGTTCAACCGGGCCGGCTCGACGCCGTAGACGAGCCCGAAGTTGGCCAGAATCATCAGGCGCTCGATGTGGTGGGAGTAACCGCGCCTCCGAACACCGTCCACCACGTCCGAGAGACAGGCCATGTCGGTGTCGCCGGTCCAGTAGAACTCCGGCAGCGCCTCGTCGGCGTCGAGCTGGTTCGCCTCGGCGAGGCCGGGCATCTCCCGGCGGTAGACGTGCCGCAGGAACTCCCGCCAGCCCAACACCTGCCGGACGAACCCCTCGACGCTGTTGAGCGGTGCGTCGCCGTCCTCGTAGGCCGCGATAGCGCGCTCGATGACCTCGTCGGGGGCGAGCAGTCCGAGATTCAGCGAGGTCGACAGCAGGCTGTGACTCATCGCCCACTCGTCGCCGCGCATCGCGTCCTGATAGGAGCCGAAGTCGGACAGCCGGTGGGTGACGAAGTGGTCCAGGGCCTGCACCGCCTGCCGGCGGGTCACTGGCCAGCGGAACGCCGCCGGGTCGGCCCAGTCGCCGCCGTATGGCGGGTCGTCGTAACTGCCCGCGAACGTCTTTGCGACCCACTCGGCGGTTTCCTCGACCGTCTCGCCGTAGTCGAACGTGGGCGGGTCGGCCGGTGTCCAGCCTTCGGGCGGCGTCTCGCGGTTCTGGTCGTCGTAGTTCCACTCCCCGCCGACGGGGTCGCCGTCGATCAGCAGGTATCCCGTCTCGCGGCGCATGAACCGATAGAAGTCCTCGTGGCGGTAGCGGCCGTCGCTCGCCCACTCGTCGAACTGCTCGCGCGAGCAGACGAACCGCTCGTCGGGGACGAACTCGACGGTGCCACCGTGGTCGGTGACGACGGCCTCGATGCGCTCGCGGGCGCCGTCGGCCTGTGGCTCGGTCGTCACGAGGTGGTCGTCGGGCCGCTCCTCGAAGTGAGCGGCGAGGCCGTCCTCGAAGGTCGACACCTGGCGGTAGTGGACGGATCGGCCCGCTTCCCGCAGTTCGTCCCGGAACTGCCGCATCGCCGCGAACACCAGCGTCAGTTTGTGCGGGTGGTACGGCAGCTTCCGGGCGAACGACTCGGCCTCGATGAGTAGCAGGGGGTCGTCCGGTCGGCGGGCCAGTGGCCCCCGATGCCGGACGAGGTGGTCACCCCGAAGCCACACCGTCACGGCTGGCACCTCGCATACCTCCCAGTTTCGGCGCGACCACTATCAACCCCCATCCGAACCATGTAGGTATCGTCTGGAACGGGTGGCGTCTTCACACTCTACCCGTCGGATGACGGTATAACGGGCAACCGGGACCGGCGAGCGTTCCTCGGGATCACAAAGGCCGCGGTAGGGCTACTGGCCGGCTGTAGCGGTTCGGACGACAGCGTACCGTCCGTGACCGCCAGTTCGCAGAGCGTGGTCGACTAGTATCCCAATGAGACGGACAACTGTGACGGGATGAGTCAGGACGAGACCGGAACCGACAGCGTCACC